>CAMWUL010000071.1 GCA_947177445.1 uncultured Lachnospiraceae bacterium
TCCGTTACCGTAACCGCGGCGCCGGTATCCACGCCTGTTACCTTTACCGTCAGACTGCCTGTTTCCTTCGTCGGAAGCTTACTCTCGTATCCCGAAATGTCCGTGGAATAACTCCAGTTCTCAAAAGCTGCCTCCTGCTCCGCGTAGAAGCCCGGACGGATGCTTCCCCAGCCATTGGTGAGGTTTTCTGCCGCCTGGCCGGTGATCCCGCAGACCGCCGTCCCGTTCAGGAACAGGTAATACCCGCTGTCTGCATGTACCAGGGCCATATGCACCCTGCCCTTTAATGCCTCCTGATTGGCAGCTACCCAGTCGCTGTGCTCCGCTCCTGCATCGCCCGGCTGCCCCTGGATATAGTTCTTTCCGTTCACACGCACCAGCCTCTCGTGGCCGTCCTTATCCGACTCGCTTACTGTTGCGCGCACAATCTCAAACTTAACGTTCTGCGCAAGGTCGCTCCCGTTGTACAGGGCAAAGCCTGCCGAAGGATACTGCCAGTCCGCTATGATCTGTACGTCTCCCTCCAGCACCCAGCTGTCTCCTGCACCCACTGATACAGGCTGTGCCAGCACACCTGTGTTAAAACTTCCGTATGCCCCCCGGTAGATTCCTGCAGCCGGCTCAAAGGTAAATTCTGCCGTATCCGCCGTCCAGCTTCCTCCGTTGATGGTATAGGATGCGGCCTCCAGCTTCGTCATGGTTTCCAGGGTAACCTCCACACTGCCGCCCTTGGCCACAACAGCCGTCTGGGTTTGGGCCACCGCGCCTGCTCCCGCAGCCGACACCAAGTAGCTTCCCTCCGGAAGATCCACCGTAAAGCCTCCCTGGGCGCTGTGCACCTCATTTCCGCTTCCGTCCGTTACCGTAACCGCGGCGCCGGTATCCACGCCTGTTACCTTTACCGTCAGACGCCCCTGGTCCTCCTTTGACGGAAGCCTGCTCAATACCTCATCCTCATCAGAGGTATAATTCCAGTTCACAAAGGTAGCCTTCCGCTCCGCGAACAGCCCCGCCTTCACTCTGCCGGTTCCAAGAGAATCCCGGATGGACATCTGACCCAGCTGTGCATTTCCCAACATGGTAGTCTCCGCAAGCTTTGCCGCCGGCACACCATTTATATACACATAGTAAAAACCGTCGCAGTACACCAGAAGGAGCTTCATTTCCCCGGTTCCATCTTCTCCGAAGGGCTTATTATCCTCCAGCCCGGGAATTTCAGCAAATGGCCTTACAAGCTCCTGCCCGTTTGCATTTCCCACCCGCAGTAAATATGCAAAAGAATTCCACACGGCGCTGTGTGCCACAGTCCCTGCGTCGGTGTTTCTGATAACGGAAAAGCGCACATATTGCTCCTTGTCCGTTCCGATCATCACTCCCACTGACGGCCAGTGCCGGGTATCCATATCCCGCACCGTAGTCTCCACCAGGAAGGATTCGCCCCGTCTTACGGAAAAATCAGTAAAATATCCTCCGTTTGCAACGCTGTTGTGATCTGTTACCTGATATCTTCCGGTTGCAAAATCATAGATCAGCGGGCTGTGAATCCACTCCATCCGAGGCATATCCTTCAAATAACCGGAGGGATCTGCCGAATAATTCCAGCCGGTAAAGGTAATCTGCCGCTCTGCAAACAGTCCTGCCTTCACATTGCCGCTTCCCAGGGAATCCCGAATGGAAATCTGTCCGGAAAGCAATTCATTTTCACTCATGAAAACAGCCGGCTTATCATTTATAAATACATAATAGTACCCGTCTCTGTAGGCCACAGAAAGCTTCACAATGCCTTTTTCATCGGCGCCAAAGGGTTTGTTGTCCGCAAGCGTTTCTATATCAGAGAACCACTTCACGATCTCCTTCCCGCCGGCATTTCCCACACGCAGACCATAGACATCCGGATCGGCATCGGTATTGCGTATTATGGAGAAACGCACATAATGTCCCGCGTCCGTTCCCACGATTACCCCGGCTGAAGGCCAGAAGGCAGTGTCCATATTCCACATCCCGGCCTCCAACAGGAAGGCTTCACCGGGCTTTCTGGCGAAATTCCTGAAGTATCCTCCATTGGCCAGGCTGTTGTGATCTGCCGCAAGAAAGCGGCCCGTTTCCGCATCATACATAAGCGGACTATGAATCCACTCCATGCCCGGCATCTTCCCCAGATACCTGGAAAGGTCCCCGGAATATTCCCAGTTCACAAAGGTTATCTTCCGTTCGGCAAACAGCCCCGGTCTTACATTGCCCTGTCCCAGGGAATCCCGGATGGAAATCTCATTGGAGAGCAATTCATTTTCTCCAAAGGCCGTAACCATTTTATCATTGACAAACATATAATAATAACTGCCGTCATACACCAGCGCCAGCTTCATATCGCTGTCTCCCTCCGCCCCAAAGGGCAGATTTTCCCGAAGGATACTGTTATCCGAAAACCATCTTACAATCTCCTTCCCCTGGGCATTCCCGGCACGCAGCGCATACGTATGGGGGGCCGTATCGGTGTTGCGGATCACAGAAAAGCGCACATAGTGTTCTTCGTCCGTTCCTATCAGCAGGCCCACCGACGGCCACAGGGCTGTATCCATGTCCCGCACAGTAGTCTCCAGCATAAAGGGACCCTTTTGCTCAATATATGCGTCTTTAAAATAACCTCCGTTTGCCACACTGTCATGATCCAGAACCCGATAATATCCGGTAGCCTTATCAAACAAAAGGGGACGATGGATCCACTCCATTTCACGCATCTGGGCCAGGCAGCTGTCCGTATCAGAAGAATAAGTCCAGCGGGTAAACGCCGCCCTGCGCTCGGCAAACAATCCCAGCTTTACTTTATCCCTGCCGCCCAGGGAATCCCGGATGGAAATCTCACCGGAGAGCAGTTCATTCTCGTCAAAAGCCATAGCCAGGCTTTCATTGATAAACACATAGTAACATCCGTTCTCATAGGCCAGACCAAGCTTCATCTGGCCTCCGGCGCCAAAAGGATTGTTATCTGCAAGCGTCTCTATATTGGAGAACCACTTTACCAATTCCTTCCCGTCGGCATTTCCCACACGGAACGCATACTGGTTCGGTCTCGCATCCGTGTTTCGTATAACCGAGAAACGCACATAATGTTCCGCATCGCTTCCCACCAGCAGTCCGGCTGACGGCCATTGGCTGGTATCCATATCCCGGATCACAGCCTCAAACAGGAAAGCATCACCCTGTTTCACCGAAGATCCCGCCAGGTATCCTCCGTTGGCTGTCTTCATGTGATCCCGGACCCGGTACCCGCCGGAAGCAGAGTCGTACTCAAAGGGATCATGAATCCACTCCGTGATATACGCTATATCATACTCCACCCGATGAGGCCCTGTCACCGTAAAGACCGCCCTGATCTCACCGTCCTCCCGGATGGTTTCCAGAGGCTTTCCGTCCAGATAAATTACATACTGCCTGCTGCCGGACACAGGTATGGCCACAGCAATCTCCGACAAAACCGGAACGCTCTTTCCGTCAATCCTCTCGCCATTCAGAGTAAGACGCGCTTCCTTGGGCGCTGTCACGGAAAATTCCGTAGTCACGGCAGGCTTGGTAAACACGGCGAAGGGATCCTCTTTTGTAACATGGCGGAAGGATCCGTCCGCGCCGGACATATATCCCACAATGCCATACCGGACACCTGTTCCGGTGAGATAATCGCTGCGCTTCACACTGTCAAACAGCACATCGTTTACATAGAAATAAATTCTATCGCCGGCTTCGTCATAGACCAGCGCCAGCCTGCTCTCATTATCCGCGAAGGTAACACCCCTGTCGCTCTGGGTATACCAGCCGTCATAATTTCTCATAATACGGTAGGTAGATGTCCCCGCCGCAAAAAACTGCACTGAACCGCCGTACTCGTCCTCCAGCGTAAAGCCGTAGCAGGGCCACTTATCGTTGGCTGCCATAATGGTCATGTCCAGACGGAAATCTCCCTCCAGTATCTCATTATAGACAAAATAAGAATACTCGTCGCTGTAATCCGTATTGGTGGTCCGAACGTTTCCTTCGCTGTCCTCCTCCATATTGCGGGCCTTAAAGGGATTCAGGGTAATAGTGCCCCAGTCATAAAAGCTCTGACCTTCAAATCTCTCTTCCCCTGTATCCATGGTAAAGACATGCTGCTCGCCCTCCGGGAAGGTCCCCTCAAAGGAAAGGGTATACATTCCATCCGCGGCAAAGGTTCTGCCGCCCAGTTCATACTCCCCCGCCCGCAAAAGCATTATGTCGAACATTCCGCTGGATGTGGTCACATCCTGCCAGGAAAGAAGCTTTGTCAGCTGTGTATCCTGGCTTTGCAGGGTAAATGGAAGTCCGATTACGGCAGTGCCGTTATCCCGGACCGTCTGACCTGTCACACGGATACAGCTCTCCGCAGGCAGAGGCGTAAACACCGCATCGATCATCATGGACTCTTGGGGATACAGCTCAATGACGCCGTCCTTCATATGGGGAACAAGACGATCATATTCCGAACTTCCGTTAATCAAAAGATCTGTCAATATGTATCCCTTTGACGACTTTACAGTCACTTCCACAGCCTCCCCGCTGCCCTTGGCCACGGCCAGCTTATTCAGGGAAAGCGTTCCTCCGGAGACACGGTCCGACACTTTGATCACGTGCATGTATTCGTCAGTCAGCCCGCAGAAAGCCGCATCGTTTTCCTCTCCCTCATAATCCACCGCTTCCCAGCCGCTGTATTCCACCTGGGCTCCCAGCGAATACAGGCCGGGACAGGTCTGACCTCCCAGCCAGTCCAGATCAAGGCTGAAGGCATATACATCATTAATTATATAGTAATAGCGGGTATCATCCTTAATCACCCTGATATTGATAATATCACTGCCTGCAGATTCTACCCGATCTCCCCGCAGCACATCATGCCAAAGGGTCTCATAAAAATCCAGAGTATTATAAGTCAGCGCCTTCTTGCCGCTCTCCAGATAGGGAACACCGGCGATACGCATACAGTTAAACTCCGCGGCACTTTTCATATCGCATACTCCGGCGGAAGGAGCCGTATCGTTGATTCCGCCGGTAAGTTTCATATCCACGGAATAAGAATAACGTGAGGACTCAATATTTTGAAAGAAAATAGCCTGTCCGTGTTCCGCCGTGGTACGCACTGTTTTAACACCGTGTGCCCCGCCCTCCAGGCCGGACAGATCCCAGCCGTCTGATTTTGCGTAGCCATTGGCTGCATTTCCCAGCTCCGCTTCTTCGCTGCCCACATTGATATAACCCTTCTGGTCAAACAAAAGCGTATTATTCACACGGTTATTATCCACCTCCGCAAAGGCAGGCTTTAAAAACGCATTATCCGCCGATTCAAAGCCCTCCACGTAACGATACATAGGCACAATACGGGCAAAGTCAGGCACTCCTGTCTCCGGATTCACCGTATAATTCAGATCCTCCCATGCGGCGAAAAACTCCGCGGTGAGAGTGGGAACCCCCGCCTCATTCACCGAGCGGACCGCCTCTGCTTCAAATCGCACCTGCTGACGGCAGGAGCTGTCCTCCTCATCCACCACAAAGTTCAGACAGTCAAAGCAGAAATAATCCTCTGCAGTATTGGACACGATATAAAAGCGGAAAGACGAGTTATTCATAAACGCTCTCTTATCGTTCCACTGCATATGTTTATCCTCGGCCACAGCTGCAATATACAGACCTTTTTTTGTAAAGACCGTAGTATAGCGCATGGCAACGTCCTTCTCGCAGTGGGTCAGCCAGTTCCTGTCCTGCCAGGCTTCTTCCGAGAGCACGCCGTCGATCTGCATGTCCTCGTCCTTTTCCCCCACAAAGGCCCTGGTATACTGCCAGTCATACGGATCAGAGCTTTCAATGACATTCGCATCCGACATCTGTGTCTTATCCCCGCAGCCGCCAAGAAGCGCGGCAAAACAAGCAAAAAGCACGATATAAATGCCAAATTCCTTGATGCTTTTACACCTTTTCATCAATCTCCCTCTCCTTTCCCCAACACCACAATATCCGAGATCCTGATCTCTCCGCCCCGGACATCCGACAGCTTTTTGCTCACGGTAATTTCAATGGAGTCCACCATGATTTCCTGGAATGAAGCCACCGCAGCACCACCCTGTTTCATACAGCTGCTCTCTTCATTCACATACTCCCTGTTGAACGGAAGATCGAAGATCCCCGCTGTGGGAACATACTCTCGGCCACTGTACCACTGAGGCTTTTCGCTAAGATGAAAGAGAATGCTGTCGACGGACTCAAAAGCATAATAGTAATCGCAGCTATTGTAAATCAGGATGGCCGACACACTGACAGGCTCCGGAAAAGTGAGCGTGATAGTGGTCTTCCCCTCCGACCTAAATTCCTTATCTGCATAGTAGGACCGAAATACCACCATCTCATCGATGAGATACTTTTCCGTGCCCTCCACCCCGCCGGACACCGTCACCTGGGCCCTGGGCGCCACATTCACCTTACCCGTAAAGCTGTAGGGCTTTGGCTGCAGGCTGTCGGTGGGACCGCCGCACAGAATGTGGCCGTAGGTCTCATCCTCCGTAAAATGCACTCTGTCCACAGCATAGGCCCTCCCTGTTTCGTTGATATTATTGGTCAGGGGCGTGGCATTGGGCCAGCTGGCACAGTACAGATCTCCTGCTCCTCCGTCGATCAGACAGTGATGACCGGTTCCCAGCATGGATGTATTGGTATCGTCCGCCCCCATAAAGGTAGCCGGATCAAGCGTGGGTTTTTCAAAGCTGCCCAAAGGAGAATCCCCCAACGCCTGCCGCACCTGATAATGAGCACGGCCTACACCCTGGGGTGAATAGGTGAGAAAATACCGCCCCTCATCCTTCCATACAAAAGGACCTTCGTTCACGTGATATTCCTCTCCGTACTTATCCTTATCCACAGCGTTTGATTTATCCGCCAGAGCCTCATATTCGTTATGGTCTATAAACTGGTCCACCAGCCGATAGCTGTCCGGATCAAAATTGCCAAGGCCGCTGTCCGCTATGTATTCCACGCTTCGCCAGTTGGGTTTTGTCAGCATTCTGGCCGAATCATAATCCGGCGTCATCATGTCCTTCATCCGCATACCCCAGATAGAGTTATCCGTAGAGTCCGAACTGACATGACGCACAAAGTACAGATACATATCGTTTTTGCCGTCCCCGTCCGCATCCACATCGTCAAAGAAGAGATGGGTATCGATAATGGCGAACATGCTCTCCAATCCCAGGTCAAATTTGGGATTGATGGGGGGATTCTGGGCCGTAACCACCTTCCCGTTCAGGTTTTGGGCATCGGCGGCCCCGTAATAGTTTTCGCTGGTGAGCAGACGAAATGGACCTACAGGAGTATCAGACACGCAGATTGCCACAAAAAAACGGTCAAAATTTGCCGTCAGGCCGCTGGCTCCTGTATCCGTGTCATACTCCACCTCACAGTCCGGGTTAGGATTGGCCTCCGCGGAAAAATACATATAATACCGGCCATCCTCCGGATTGTAGACAGTCTCCGGAGCCCAGCAGTTTCCCACCGGCCATTCATCCATCTCAAAACGAACAGCAAAGCCATTATCCACCGCGCCGCACCGGGTCCAGTCGTTTAAATCCCTGCTGCGGAAGCAGGAAATCACCGACCGGTGAGGATCCTCACCCTCCACATTCTGCAGGATCACACCGTCGCTGCCGGAATTGTACATATAATAATAACCGCCATACTCCGCACTCTGCTCTTCACTGACATAAAGGATCTGGGCATCGCCGCCGTAGAGCGTGAATTCGTTTTTGTAAAAATAAGCGCTGTCCATACTGCCATCCTCACTGACACCGTCAAAATGCGCCAGCTCAAAAGCCGTCACCCCGCCTTCCGTATCCGTAGTCCTTGCGCATCCTGTAAGTCCTGCCGCTAAAGCAGCCGCCAGTAGCGCTGTCTGCCATTTCTTCATTTATAAACTTCCTCCTTGCTTTTCGTCCGCCGCATTACAGCGTTTTATAGTCTGCAAAATCATCCCTTCACCGACGAAGATACATCCAGCCCCTTCAGCATAATCTTCTGGGTACACAGATACAGTAAAAACATGGGGATCGCCGACGCGATACAGGCCGCCATGCGCAGGGGCCAGTCCTGCTCGTAAGGGTCAACCAGAAACGCCAGCGTCAGCTGAATGGTGCGCAGTCTTGCATTGCTGGTCAGGAAGTACAGCGGATCGTTATAGTCGTTGTAAGCCGCTATAAAGGCAAAAATAAACTGTACCAGAAGCGGTGATACGGAAATTGGCAGAATCACCCTGTTAAAGGTTCCGAAATAGCTCAGTCCGTCGATACGGGCGGCGTCCAGAAGCTCCGAGGGCAGTGAAACATAATACTGCCGCAGGAAAAAAATCATGCCGGCCATTCCCATCATCCTGGGAACCATAATGGGCCAGGGCGTACCGATCCACCCCAGGCGGTCATAAATCAGCAGCTTCGCTATGGTTCCCGTGCTGACAGGAATCAGCATGCCTGCAATCAACAGCGTATACATCAGCCGCCTTCCGGGAAAGCGCATTTTCGCATAAGCGAAGGCCGACACTGCGGATACATAAAGCCCCACAAGAATAGCGGGCACATACATCAGCAGGGTGTTTTTCAGCCCGATAAACACATTGGTGCCGCCATAATCCTTTGTAAATGCATCGATATAGGCCCGCAGAGAAATCCCCTGCCTGGGAATCCAATGAAACTCCACATAATTGGCTTCCTCCTTGGTCATAAAGGAAGTAATCACCGCAATATAAAGCGCAAACAGAACCACCAGCATGCAGACAATCAGGATTACATAGGTTCCGGTGTACCTTTTTTTGTGATTTTGCATGATTCTTCTCCTTTCAGTCATCAGCCGAGAGCCATTTCTTTGACGCCCAGGTACTGGCCCGGACAAATATAATGGTGATTATACCGATTACCCAGCCCAATGCGCTGGCCATTCCGAAGCCCTCCGTAAAGATATTCACATAAGCCATACGATACATCATATAGCTCAAGGTTACCGCCGAATTGCTGGGCCCCAGCCCATTTCCGGAAATGATCTGCATGGTGGAAATCTCCCCGAAAGCCTCAATGATATTCATGGTACAGGTATAGATCAGTATGGGAGCGATCTGGGGCAGCGTGACCCTAAAAAACACCTGTCGGTCTAAAGCTCCGTCGATCCTGGCCGCTTCCTTTAAGGATGCGTTTACGTTGGAAAGAGCCGCCTGAAATACCAATATGTTTAGTCCCACGCTCCACCACTTGATCAAAAGCACCGAGGGCATAAACCATTCCCTGGTAGTGGTAAAGCCCACCTTCTCCATGCCTATGGCCATCAGTATGGTATTGATCACACCATAGTTGGCCTCCAGGATCCAGTTCCAGATCAGGGAGATAGCCACTCCGCCGATGACGGTGGGGATGTACAGAATCAGCCTGGCCGCTTTGGCAAAATGAGGATTCAGCGGTTTCGTCAGCAGATTCGCCAGAAAAAGCTGAGACACCAGATTGATGGGAACACTCAGGCAAAAATACAGTGTGTTCACCAATGCCGTCTGAAACAACGGCATGGTAAACATATTTTTATAATTGTCCAGCCCCACAAAGGTCATCTGGGACAGATCATAAGAGTGCAGATCATGAAAGCTGATAAAAAGAGACAGTACCATGGGAAAGCCCGTGAAGGCCAGGAAACCGATAAACGGAATCACCGCCATGCAGAAGCCCTCTATTCTCTCATGCTTGTTGCCTTTAAATTCTTTCGGTTTCGATATAGCTGATTTCATTTATATACCCTTCTGCGTCTTTGGCCGCCTAAAATCTTTCTATACTTCCCGTCATGCCTTTTAATAATCCAGCAATTTCTTATTCGTGTCAGGAATTGCCGATTTCTTCCACAGGTCGTAGGCCAGCGTACCATTACGCACTTCACTGTTCAGCGGATTAGCCCACACCTGAATCCAGGCATCGTCTGGCAGATACCACCAGTCTCCGGCTCCCTGGTATTCCAGGGCCTCGCTGAACACCGTCACATTCTGAGGAGCGTAGCCATTATACTGAATCTTCTCAAGCAAGTCCCTCTGGTTGGGAAAATGTCCGTTCTGTGCGCGGATGCTCTGCCCCTCTCTGCTTGCCATCCAGCAGATAAACCGTGCCGCAGCCTCCTTTACCGACGAGCGCTCCCGCACAATCATGGCCTTGGAGTTGCATTCTCCTGCCTGCTTTCCAACCACCTTTACCGTGTCGCAGGCGGGATCCAGGGGATTTGTATACTCCTTATACACCATAAGCGGCGCCACATCCCACTCAAAACCATTGCTCTCTGCCTCTCTGGAAAAGGTTTCGATATAGGTAGAATAATCCACCAGCATTGCCATTTTCCCCGAAAACCAATAGTTCTGTCTGGTTCTGTTATTAAAGGTAATGGGGTTGGGCGCAAGGCTCAGGCCGCCCATATTTTCTATGATACTGTCCGTTGAGGCGCCCAGCCGCAGATACCGCGTAAAGGCATCCCGTACCGAAGGCAGAGTCTGCAGCGTACCGCTCTGCACAGCCGTTTCCACAGACGCCCGGATTCCTGCCGGCTGACCGTCAACCGTATAGCCTCCCTCTTCGTCAGGCTCCATCACCTTGCCCTTTGGCACATCAAACTTATCATTAAATTCCAGAGTCTCTCCCTTTTTATAGGTTTTTCCTGTCCATTCTCCCGTATAGCCGCTCTCCGAGACTACAATATAGTTAGGGGTGGAATCCAAAAGCGAAAAATTCCAGTCGCCGTCGCCGGACAGATCCTGCAGACAGTTGCCGCCCACGCTCCAGCCATAGTTAAACCACCACTCTGTAAACATTCCATACTCGGTGCCGAAGTTTTTACCCGCATTGGGATTGTGTACAGAGAAGATCATGGCCAGATCCTCCATTTCATCCCAGTTCATGGGAATACGGTTATTAAATACCGTAATCTCGTCTTCAGCCGGAAGTGTCCAGTTGTAGCCGTTTACATAGGGTGTTCGGCTGCGGTAATAGCCCTTTTTGGGCACGGTGATATCTGCCAGCTCGGGAAAATCCGTTTTATATTGTCCCCGGCGGTCCGGAATCTCACCGGCATTCCAGGCATCCATGTCCTGCTCATCCACGCTGATGACCCGGATCCCGGCTTTCTCAAACAGGGTCTCATTATAATAAATCGCCGAGGGCTTGGTATCCAGCGGAAGGCCGTAAAGAGGGTCTGTTTTGTTGGATGTGTTATTCGCCACGTTCAGCCGCAGTCTGTCTACCGTATTCTCGAAGATATCCGAAGTGTCAATGTCTGTAACCCCATCGAAATAGGAGGTCATATCCGCCACAAAACCCATGTTGACCCATCTTTTAAAATTGTCTTCAATCACCAGAAACACGTCATAGCTCTCCTGAGCCGTAGACATGGATGTAATGTAGCTGGTGTAGCCGGTGATGGCTATGGGCGTATGTTCCACATAAATATTATGTTCCTTGCCGTAGGTTTCATTGAACTGGTCTACCATGGCCTTATACACTGCCAACTCTGAATCGTCCCCATAGGTACAAAAGACAATTTTCTGCGTTCCCCCACTGCTTGTTCCGTTTTCCTCTGTCTCGTCCCCGCCGCAGGCTGCCAGTGAAATGACAAGCAGCAGACAAAGGATAAGTCCTGTAATCCTTCTCCATTTTAACATAGTGTTTCCCTCCGCATTATTTGTAAAATATTGTATATCGTCTCAGTCCTGCTCTCTACAGATCGCAAGCGACGGCTTCTTCATGATCCCCGCATGGGCAAGCTGGTATTCATACGCCCAGCCGCTTCCGTCGGTATACCACATGTTGGGCCCCTTCCAGCTTACCGGAACACAAAGGTGCAGCGCCCCGAAGGTATTGATCCTGCTGGCAAAAAGTGTCAGCTCCAGAAGATGTTCTCCCTCCTCCACATCCGGTATGGTAAGTACATAGGGCGGCAGTACAATCTTTCCGGCCTCTCTCCCGTCCAGCCTCGCGCTAATAAGCGCTCCGTTATAATAATCAGTTCTCACTCTCAGGCTCCCCGCCTCACAGGTAAAGGGAATCCGGTAAGTGACGGCTCCCCCGTAAAAGGGCATTCCCTGTCCGGTGATGGAGCCAAAGGCTATTTCCCTTGGCCTGTCAATAAGGGCCGCGGCAGCTCCTGTGGTTCTTACTCCAAAGTCACCAATCAGATACAAATTCTCCAGGCTGATCCGTTCGCTTATGGGAAGGCGCACCGTCAGCACATTGGCACCTTTTTTCAGCCCGGGCAGCTGCAATGTACGAATGGCCCTGTCCACGAAATATCCCGTCTCCTCCAACTTAACCTTTTCTCCATTGAGCCAGACCTCCTCCAGATGTTCATAGCCCAGAAGACACTTTGCCCTGGTTTCACTTTCAAAGGTAAAACGCAGCCAGACAAACTCGGGCGGTTTCCCGGCGGGAATGCACCAGGGCTGTACATCCGTGCCGTCCGCCATAGGGTAATTCAGCTCCTGACGTATGGCTTTATCAATCCTAAGGATCTCTTCCCTGGGGTTGAAGCTTACACCGTCCCGGGACCACTGGCACAGATCCAGAACCATTACGTTTTCTTCGCTGGTTTTGTACTCCACCGTATCCGGAACCGGGATCTCTCTCTCCCATGCAAAGGCCTGTTCCAAAGCGCAGTCTGCTTCAAAAGCTTCCCTGCCTGAATCCTCTGCTGTTTCAGATGCTGTTGTTTCAGGCGTCAGCAGAAACAGGAGGGAATCCAGCCCGAAACAAAAAACCGTAAAAACAGTAGCTTCATTTTTCACAGCATATGAAATCTGTTTCGTAACTCCGTTTATGGTGTCATAAAGCGTAGGCCTCCAGCTTCCTTTTACGGTAATCCGGATCCTCATGCCGCAGGAATCTCTCCCGTCCACCCGGTCCGGCGGATCACAGTGCGCAATAAACAGCCACCTGTTTTCTCCTTCCCGGCGCATCTGATAAATCAGGTCGTTCCGCCTTTCCCCGTTCTGTCCGCAGATGGTAAGATCCCTTTCCTTCTCCAGGCACCGGAGAAGCTCCGATTTTAAAAACGCCGCCTGCTCCGCCCTTTCATACACCCGCTTCGCTTCATCGCTGGGGCGGCCGTCCACGCAGGATGGCGCTTTTCCGGTGATGATCACCCTGCCTCCCTTACGCAGAAAGTCATCCAGCGCCTTAAGCGTTGTGGAACGGATGGTCACAAGAGGCGGAATAAGCACTGTCTGATAATGCATCTGCCCTACACAGAAGCCATCCTCCTCTTCCTTATACAGCTTTGGCAGCAGGCTTTCACTGACCAGGTCAAAATCGATCTGGCCGCGCAAAAGCCACTGAACCAGATCCTGAAAACGCTCATTCATGGCGTTTCCCGCCAAAGAGGTATGCTCCCGCACTCCCTCCGTGATCCAGGAACTCTCGATGGGGTGAAGCACCGCTGTCTTTACCTGCGGCACGCCCCGGGTCATGGCTGTATTCACCCTGGCGAAATGATCCTCGATAAAGCCATATTCCCGAAACCAGCCGGACTGACAGCCGATGCTGGCCGGGTAGTCCCTTTTGGCAGAGCCTCCCATTCCCGCCCAGGCCAGATGGGGAACCCGAAGCGTAATTCCCAGCGCTGCCTGCCAGTCTCCCTGAAACTTATGTCCGCGAAAATCAAAGTCCCAGCCGGTAACGCCGTACAGCTCGCTCATCACTCCCTCCCTGCCGCACTGGTGAGCCACTGACTGCGCCTGCTTGGCGGTGGCAAACTGTCTTTCATTGCAGAGGATATCGATTCCTGGAATCGTAAACTCCCGATACTGCCGCATGGCCTCCCCCATAGTACACATCTGCGAAAAAAGGCTGTCCTCCTTCAGCATATGACCGGTAAAAGCGATCCCGTTTTCCCCGCACCATTTTCCGATCCGGTCATTGTAGGACTCCGCAAACAGCTCTGAGGCATGGGCATAAAAATGATACCGTACAGTGGAATATTCGTCATTTGCCTTGTTCCAAACCAATTCCGGCATATATTCCACAATGTCGTATGCAAAGCGATCCAAAAACGTTTCCCGAAAGGCCCCTGTCCAAGGAAATTCCACCGGCTTTCCGTCCCGGGCAAATTTCTTCATGAAAATCTCCCCGTAATTAGGTTCATCCGTAAAAATCACCGGTATATTTTTGCCGAATTCATGGCCCACCTCCCTCTTGTACGCCTCATAGGTGGTATGAATAAAAGCGTCCACCGCATCTTTGCTTAAGGTGTCCAGGTATGTATAACCGTTGTACCAGCCTGACAGCGGTTTTAACAGAGTATAAAGGTACCATTTTTCTCCCTCTGCCCGGTCCCCTGCCTGGATGACGCGGTATTCCTCCAGCCTGTCTTCCCCGTTAAAGCAAATATCATAAACAGCAAGAAGCTCCGGCTTTCTTTCCTCCCTTGCATACTGTTCCTCCATTGCTTCCGGTTCCAGCCGGGAAAGACAGACCGTCCTTTGACGATACTCCTTATGTCTGGTCACATACCCGCCTGCCGCACCGCTGGACCATCGATCCTCGTCATACAGGCAGGACAGCATGCCTGCCTTCTTCCCATGCTCCACACAAATTCTGATCAGCTCCATAAACTCACTGCTCAGATATTCCGTGGCCATTCCACTGCGGGAATGCATAAAAAAACCTCCAAACCCCATTTCTTTAAGCCTGTCGATCTGCCACACAAGCGTTTTTTCATCCAGAACCGTATTCCAGGCCCAAAACGGAGCCCCCCGAAACTGTGCCGGCGGATTCTCAAAGGTTTCCTTTTCCAGCTTTTCATTTCTGTTTCTATCGTAAAGCATTCCCTCACCTCCGCTCATATCTTTCATTTTTACAATTCAATTATATAACACACAAATCCTTTTCCGAATCAACTGTACCCGTCTACCCTTACACTGTATTGACATGGGACAGCTGTTCCATTCGTTCATAATAACGATATTTACCATGTTATCTTGCCTGTATACGGGGAAAATGTTATAATAAAGATAAGAATTAACAATCATTATTTGTGACAATTCAATTTTTAAAGAGGTTTTACGGAAATGTCTCAAAAAGAATACTGTATTCAGTCTGACGGACTTTTAAACAACAGAACGGTCTATACCCATATTATTTTTAAAAATGAGGATCCCGGAATTCATTACCACGACTTTATTGAATTTTTCTATGTACTGGAGGGAGAATGCATCCATTTACTGGAGGGAAAATCCACAAAAATTACCAGTGGCGACGCCTGCCTGCTGACGCCGAATCAGGTACATTCCTTTCAGAAAACCGGGAGCACCTTTCTGCATCGGGATATTCTGTTTCAGACGGATTATTTCAGATCCATCTGCGATGTATATTCCCCTGACCTGTATGAAAGATTTTCCACCGGAGCCTTATGCGGACAATTAAAAATGACCAGCGAACAGCTCAATCAGCTTGAGCTGCTCGTCCAGCCATTTGCACTGAATCCGGACCTGCAGGACACCGTTTACCCCTGCGCTGTCTGTACCTTTATTATAACAGCCTTTCTGAGCCAGCAGATCAGCTCCCAAACCCAGTACCCTGCATGGATTACCAAGCTGTTGTCCCTCCTGTCTGCGCCTGAAAACTTTGCCGTGGATCAGCAGGTTCTGATCCAGTCTCTTCCCTACAGTCAGGAACATATCTGCAGAACCTTTAAAAAACTGTTGGGAAAGACCGTCACAGATTATTTCAACGAGCAGAAAATGAAATACGCGTACACCCTGCTGCAGTCATCCTCCTATTCCATTGAAGAAATCTGTGACCGGATCAATTTCAATAATGTCTCCTATTTTTACCGGATGTTCAAGAAAAGCTTTCATATGACGCCGCGGCAGGTAATCGATCCCCAGGAAACCTAGGTTCTTCTGCGCCGCTGAAACAGCATGTTCCTACCCGGCCACTGTCTCTGTGTCAAAAAGCAACGCCAGCAGCAAAGGCACCAAAAAGAAGAAATACAACACATAGCGAACTAATGCAATAGGTCCTAACAGCACTGTTAAATATATCAATCCCATGAAAACAAATGCAAACGCTTGCTTCCTATGGCTTGTAAGCACCAGATAAAGGATAAGAAAAGCATAACACCAATGCCAAAAGCCCATGGAAAACAACATGGATACTACTGGAACCTTTTGCTGATAAATCTCCAGCGAACATTTCTTGTAAAAATTTTCTAACACCGGCAGCAGATGAACCCTTTCTCCAGGCCGTTCCGTTTCAAAGGCAAAATATGAACTGTCTTCGTATTTTAAGCTGGAAATTGTTTTGCCTCTGTATCCGTCCGGCACCGTATCTGGATACCAGTATCCAAATGTGTTTATCAAAAAAGAGTTTATATAAATATCAGGATGTCTCAGACCCAAAGCTGCCCAAAGCGAAATATATTTTCCGGGATCACTCTTAAAATTGTCCTCCAGAAAATTCACCTTCACATTATCAGCCAGCTTAGGATTATATTTTTCCAAAATCAGCTCCGGCAGCAAAGTGAACAAAGTTTCCCGCTCCTGCTCCGTAAAAGAGTCCTCCGCCTGCGCATAAGTTCTCGCAAGCTGCTGCATAGGTACACAAAGCATTTCTGCAAGCTCTCCCGGAATAAAATGGAAAGCCCTCCCAAGTACTCCTGTAGTAATACCAAAGACCAGAAATGCCATTAAAACCGGTATCAGCCATTTTTTCCAAATCTTTTTATATACCACAGCAAATACAATAAAGAACAATACCAGGGCATAAATCCCATTATTTCTGAAAGAAAGAATCAGAAAAATTGCCAGCCCAAAGCAGATTTTTTTACCTTTCCTCTGCCAGAAAGCCTCCATATCCCTGGCCATATCAAGAAGAATTGTCGTAAAAAGTACTACGCCCCCTGAAAATATGCTGTCTTTTGTTGAACAGCATACAAACATGCTTACTGTTGGAAACAATGCCAAAAAGCATATGCCTATGTTGCGGACCCAGCGCTTTACTCCAATTGTATATAAAAAATTCATCATATAAGCAAAGCAGGCCGACAACGCTGCCATTTGAAGAAGCGTATAACAGGCAATCCCCGCATTATAAGATTTTGTCACATAGTAAACAGCCCTGATCGCCCAGCCCAAGAGTAATACATGAAGCACCGGATGATGAGCAGAATATTTGTTTGTAAAGACCATGTAGACCTCTGTTTCGGCATCATATGTGAAAAAACCTGGAAAGGACGCCAGGAAGGGAAGCATATATGCCAAAAATAAAATTCCCCACACACAGAAAAAGTATCTTCTTCCTTCTATGTGCTTTTCTCTTAAATCCGAAAACTCTTTCTGTCTGTTTCCGTATGTCTCAATGCTTTTTATCGTCCATCCCAAAATCGGCGCCGTTGTCAATGCAATCAGCAAAACGGCCAGCCAGCGACGCCAGTCGGCAAAATCCACCTCTCCACAGTTGTCCAGGCTCGCACCTGCAGCCATACTCCCCCAAAAACAAAATGCAAAAACGAAACAAGAATTCAGTATGTCCACTATCCTATTCCAGATATCACTTACTGTAATCTTTCTAAAACTAAAAACCAACACACACAAAAAAAGAAATGACACTGCGCTATTTGTATAAGCCAGCGACCCATTTCCCACATTTACACAGTATTTCATGCCCATCGCCGCCATCAGGCTCAGAACAATGGTAAAATATACATTTTTCCAAGGCAGTCTTTTCACTTTTGTGGTCCTCGCCTTCCTGCACCTGTCTTTGCGGTTTCTCACTGCATATATTATGTCCTTTGCACAGGCCGGTTATCCCGGCCTGTGCAAGTAAACACATTTCATGCCTTCCTCTTACTCCTCGCCGTTATTCTCCGCCACCTTGGCAGCTCTTGCGGCCACTTCCTTCTCCTGAACATCGGAGGGCGCCTGCTCGTAGCGCACAAACTCATAGGCATATTCGCCTCTGCCGCCTGTCATGGAACGCAGATCCGTACAATAGCCGAACAGTCCGCTCATGGGAATCTCCGCTTCCACGATCTGCTTTCCGCCGGGAGCGGGATTCATCCCCAGCACACGTCCTCTTCTCTTATTCAGATCTCCCATCACGTCTCCCGTGTAAGAGTCAGGCACCGTCACCTTCAGGCTGGCAATAGGCTCCAGCAGAACAGGGTGCGCCTCCATAAAGCCTTTTTTGAAGGCCTGAATAGTCGCCATACGGAATGCCTGCTCCGAAGAATCCACCGGGTGATAGGAACCGTCGTAGAGAACCGCCTTGACGCCTACCACCGGATAGCCCGCCATAGGCCCCTTCTGCACGGATTCCTGAAGTCCCTTTTCCACCGCAGGATAATAGTTCTTGGGAACGGCGCCCCCCACTACCTCCTGCTCAAACACATAGGCCTGCTCCAGATCCTCGGAAGGGCTGAACCGCATTTTCACATGGCCGTACTGACCGTGCCCGCCGGACTGCTTTTTGTATTTGTATTCCACATCGGACTGCTTCCGGATGGTCTCCCGGTATGCAATCTTGGGACGATCCAGCTCCACCTCTACCTTGTACTCATTCAGAAGCCTGCTTACCACGATCTCCAGATGCTGATCACCCATACCGTAGAGCAGTGTCTGTCTGTTCTCGGCATCGTTGACAACCTTCAGTGTCAGATCCTCATGGGACATTTTCTGCAGCGCCTGAGAAATCTTATCCACATCCCCCTTGTTCTTGGGCTTATAGCGCATATATGTATAAGGTGTGGAGATCTCCGCCTTACCGAACTTGATGGGAGATGCCTTGGTGGACAGGCTGTTTCCGGTTCTGGCAGCGGTAAGCTTGGCCAAAGCGCCGATATCGCCCGCATGAAGCTCCGGAACCTCAATGGGCTTGTTGCCCTGCATCACGTAGAGCTTACCCACCTTCTCCTCAATATCCCTGTCCACATTATAGATGAGATCATCTGTCTTCAGCACGCCTGAATTCACCTTCACCAGGGAATATTTGCCGATAAAGGGATCCACGATGGTCTTCCAGATATAGGCGGATTTTGCCTTGGAGAAATCGTAATCGGCGTTATAAATCTCATTCGTCTTCATGTTGATGCCCGCCACGCTGCGGTTCTCCGGGCTGGGCATATATTTTACAATGTCATCCAGCAGTGTATAAACGCCCTGGC
>CAMWUL010000072.1 GCA_947177445.1 uncultured Lachnospiraceae bacterium
TCGATTGTACCTATTTTTTTCGGCCCAGCTTTTTCATAGATTACTTGACACTACCGCGCTAAAGCGCGCATTGCTATTTCAGCTTGTTCATTTTTCTTTGGGCAAAAATTGTTTTCACCAGCTGATAAATAAAGGCGGGGATTCCAATGATAGCCGATAATACCACCTTAACCGCTCCGTATATTATCCAAAACCAAAATGTTCCAAAAAGGGAGACAGGGACGAATGATTGCAGATATGTAAGTAATTTCCACCCAAACGGAACACAGAACCAAACGCAGAACAAACCCACATACTCTGCAAAACTATAAATCTCTCCCGTATTCGCTGAATCCCACCTCCCAAGCCATATACCAAGAATACCAATGAGAATGCCGATAACAGAGGTCTTTATGAATTCGCTGCGGGTGTCAACCAAAGCGTCCTTGTATTTCTGCTTTCGTTGATCTTCTTTGTTTTGAGCCTGCTCCTGTCTGCTTCGCTGAATCTGGACGGCACAGGTATCGCATAGACACGGCGTATGCTTTTCGGCACACTCCCGACACAATCCTTTTCCACATTTCTGGCAGGTTGCAACAGCTTCCCTTTCGGGATGGTTAAAACATTTCATGGTGGTAATGCTCCTTTTACTTTGTTTACAGTTGGCAGAAAATATCTGTAACTATACGAGAATTATAAGCATGACGTGCTGTGTATGTCAAGAGTTATTTATAGTAAACTAAGCATATCATTGTTAGTTAGGAGACAAGGGCAGATGGATAAGAAATCCTTAAATATTGCGATTGGCAGTCGAATCAAACTGGCTCGTGAAAATATGGGATGGACGCAGGAAGAGCTTGCGGAAAAACTTGACCTCTCCACCCAATTCATTTCAACCATTGAGCGGGGGGTGGCCGGAGCCTCTTTGGGAACAGTTATCAACCTGTGTGAAGTGTTGAATGTGTCCAGTGAATGGTTGCTTTGCGGGAAACAGACAGTTCCTGATTCAGAAAAGATAGCCGCCAAAATCAGCTCCTTATCAGGCGCCCAATTAGCGGCCTTAGACCGGGTAACAGATGAACTTTTGCACCTGCTGAAAGTAACAGAAGGAAGACAGTGAATTTTGAAACGGGCGCAGGCCAGATCTGCCTTATGCAGACTGCATAATTTGACAGATCGTGAAAAATTAAATACAATGTCCTTGTGGAGGCGGCGGAATTGAGATATTATATTGCGGATCTGCATTTTTTTCATGAGGCGTTGAACGACCATATGGATTACCGCGGTTTTGCGGACGCGGCAGAAATGAATGAATATATGATAGGGAGATGGAACCGGAAGGTTCGAAAAAGCGATGAAGTGGTGATCCTGGGAGATGTATCCTGGGGAGGGGCCGAAGAGACCAATGCGATTCTTGGGCGGCTGAACGGCAGACTGTATCTGATCCAGGGCAACCACGATCGCTTTCTCCAAAGCAGAAAGCTGGATACAGGCCGGTTCGTATGGATCAAGCCCTATGAGGAGCTGTCCGACAACCGGCGGAAGGTGATTCTGTGCCATTATCCGATTATGTTTTATAACGGGCAGTACCGGCTGGATGAGAAGGGCAATCCAAAGACCTATATGCTCTACGGGCATGTTCATGACACCCGGGATCAGAGGCTTTTAGAACAGTTCCAACAGCTTACGGCGGCCACGGTCACCGTGGACGTCCAGGGTGTGGAGAGAAATATTCCCTGCAATATGATCAACTGTTTTTGCATGTATTCCGATTATGAGCCGCTTACACTGGATGAGTGGATCGTCTGTGACAGAAGGCGGCGGGGATTGACTTTCTGAGCCAACAACCGTATAATAGGGAATACAGGGAAACGGGTGTGTTCAGGGGCGGCTGAAAGACTTAAAAATATTGAGTGCAATGATAAAAAATCTACTATTCATAAATATTCTTACAGATCAAGAGGCGTGACCGTATTTCTGCCTGAAAATTTCCCTTACAATCGATTAAGAAACATAAATGACAGATAGAAGATCCTGCCGGATCCAGGAGGAATGGTGATAAATGGACAGACCGAAAATGAATAGGGCGACGCGCTTTCTTATAATCAGTATGATCTGTATTGTGCTTCTCTGCATCCTGGTATTCAGTGCGCTGGGAACCTATATGAGCAGTGAGAGCTCATCCACGATCCGACAGGTGGGAAACCTATACATGACGGGTCTGAAGGAACAGATTGTCATGCACTTTGAGTCTCTGGTGGGATTCAGACTGGATCAGGTGAAGGCCATTGTGGAAACGGCTTCTCCGGGCAGCATGCCTGAGGATGAGCTGAAGGAAGAGATTGTCTATCGGGCTAAAATCAGGGGCTTTGATTACCTGGCTTATTACTCCCGGGAGGGAGAATTTGAAATGCTGAACGGAAGCATGCTTCAGGTGATTGATCCGGCGCCTTTCCTGGAATCCCTGAGGAATGAGGAGATCAAGATCGCCGTAGGCATAGATGAGGATAATAACAAGCTGGTATTGTTCGGGATTCCCGGCAAATACCAAATGTCTGACGGGCAGGAGAGCATGGCGCTGGTGGCGGCTCTGCCGGTGGAGGTGATCAGCGATACCCTTGCTCTGGGAGAGAGCGATGCTCTGGTCTTTTCCAACATTCTCCGACAGGACGGGTCCTATGTGGTCAGGGGCTCCGGCATGGAGCGTCTGAACTATTTTGACAGTATCCGGGAGGAATACGGTGAGCTGGATAAGGAGGCTTCGGAAAATTATATCTCCGGTCTGGAGAAGGCTATGGAAGACAGGGCCGAGTATCTGGAGGAGGTAAATATCGGGAATGTCCGCTGGAAGATAAGCGGGATTGCTCTTCCCTACTCCGAATGGTATCTGGTGACCATCATGCCCTTCGGCCAGCTGGACGAGGTCATTACCCATCTGGGACACCGTCAGCTGATATTGACCATGGCGGCCTGCGGGATTATTATGATCGCACTGGCCATTGTATTTTTCAAGTATCTGCGGCTGACCAGACAGCAGATATCGGATCTGGAGGCTGCCAGGAACGAGGCGGTCCGGGCTACCAGGGCAAAGAGTGAATTTTTGTCCAATATGAGCCATGATATCCGTACTCCCATGAATGCCATCGTGGGAATGACGGCCATTGCGGTGGCCAATTTTGAGAACCAGGATCAGGTAAGGCATTGTCTGAGAAAGATCACTCTGTCCAGCAAGCACCTGCTGGGGCTCATCAATGATGTGCTGGATATGTCCAAGATCGAGAGCGGCAAGATGACGCTGAACGTAGATCAGATTTCCCTGCGGGAGATCATGGATAATATCGTGGGAATCGTACAGCCTCAGGTTCGGGCCAAGAGACAGAGCTTTGATGTGAGAATTTTCGACGTGATCGCGGAAAATGTATGCTGCGACAGTGTAAGATTAAATCAGGTGCTGCTGAATTTCCTTTCCAACGCCATTAAATTCACACCGGAGGAGGGAGCGATCCAGCTGTCCCTGTATGAAGAGGAGTCCGACAAAGGGCCGGATTTTGTCCGCACGCACATCGAGGTGAAGGATAACGGCATCGGCATGTCTCAGGAATTCCTGCATAAGGTTTTTGAATCCTACGCCAGAGAGGACAATGCCCGGGTCAGCAAGACGGAGGGGTCGGGCCTTGGAATGGCTATCACGAAATACATCGTTGACGCCATGGGAGGCACCATCGACGTAAAGAGCGAGCTGGGAGTGGGAACAGAGTTCCATGTGATCCTGGATTTGGAAAAGGCCGATGTCTCTGATGTGGAAATGGTTCTGCCGGGCTGGAGGATGCTGGTGGTGGATGACGATGAACTGCTGTGCCAGTCTACGGTGGAGGCTCTGAAATCCATCGGCATTGATGCGGACTGGGCCATGTCCGGAGAGGATGCCGTAAAGAAGGTGGAGGAGCATCATAAAAGAGACATGGATTATCAGATCATTCTGCTGGATTGGCGGCTGCCTGGCATGGACGGAATCGAAACAGCCCGGGTCATCCGTCAGCATTTGGGGGATGAGATGCCGATCCTGCTGATCTCCGCCTACGATTGGGGAGAGATCGAAGAGAGGGCCAGGAAAGCCGGGATCACAGGCTTTATATCCAAGCCGCTTTTCCGGTCCACCCTGTATTATGGTCTGAAAAAATATATGGATGTGGAGGAAAAGCAGGAATCTCCGGCGGAGCAGGAGATCGATCTCACTGGAAAGCATATTTTGGTGGCAGAGGATAACGAGTTGAACTGGGAGATCGCGGAAGAGCTTTTGTCCGAGCTGGGGCTGGAGCTGGAGTGGGCCGACAACGGAAAGGTCTGCGTGGAAAAATTCGAGCAGTCGGAAGTGGGGTACTATGATGCGGTACTCATGGATCTGCGGATGCCCTATATGTCCGGCTATGAGGCCACAGAGGCAATTCGAAAATCCGAAAGAGGTGATTCCCAGATTCCCATCATTGCCATGACGGCGGATGCCTTTACGGAGGATATCGAAAAATGTCTGGAGTGCGGCATGAACGCTCATGTAGCCAAGCCCATCGACGTGAAAGAGATCGCCAGACTGCTGGAGAAGTATACAAAGTAAGGAAGAACAGAGGAAAAGAATTACAGAGGAAAAGAATTACAGAAGATAAGCATAACAGTGGAAAAGAATAACAAGGCATAATGATGGAAGGGTCGGATTTATGGAAAAGGATTTTATCACGTTGACGATTGGCGTGCAGAAAAATATAGCGCTGATCGCCCATGACGGAAAGAAAAGCGAGCTGATCCGGTGGTGCAAGGATAATGAGGAGATTCTGCGGCGTCATTTTCTATGCGGCACAGGCACTACGGCCCGCATGATCACTGAGAGCACGGGACTGCCGGTCAAGGGCTACAACAGCGGTCCCCTGGGCGGAGACCAGCAGATCGGAGCCAAGATCGTAGAGGGAAAGGTGGATTTTGTGGTATTCTTTTCGGATCCTTTGACAGCGGCGCCCCATGATCCCGACGTGAAGGCCCTCCTTCGGATTGCCCAGGTGTACGACATTCCCATTGCCAACAACCGGGCTACGGCGGACTTCATGATTCATTCCTCTCTTATGAATGAAAGCTATGACCATAGAGTGGTAAATTTTAATAAGTCTGTAGCGGACAGAGCGCACACGCTGCCTCACTGAGGGGCCGGCACAGAAAGACGGCAGAGGATTTCGGGGCCGCCAGGGAAACAGACATCAGGAGAAATAGACATCCGTAGACATGGACGCCGGGAGGTATAAGTTTGGAACACGTGAAAGGAAAGGAAGATTGTGTGTTTTCGGTAGAAAAATATGCTGCGGCGGCCAGACAGGCCGTGGCGGAAGGGATCGTGATGCTGCGAAATGAGGGAAAAGTTCTTCCCCTTGCGTCGGGCAGCAGGATCGCGTTATTTGGCAGGAGCCAGTTTAATTACTATAAAAGCGGAACAGGGTCCGGCGGGCTGGTGAACACAGCTTATGTGACGGGAATCCTGGAGGCGCTTGAGAGAGACGAGCGCTACAGCCTGAACGGGCGGCTGCGGGCCTGTTACGAGGAGTGGCTCAAGGCCCACCCCTACGACGCGGGAAAAGGATGGGCTCAGGAGCCCTGGTTCCAGGAGGAGATGCCGCTGTCCCGGGAGCTTGTGAAGGAAGCGGCGCAGGAATCTGACGCCGCTGTCATTATTATAGCACGCACCGCCGGAGAGGATAAGGACAATCTGGCGGAGGAGGGAAGCTATCTGCTGACAAAGGCGGAGGAGCAGATGCTGGAGACGGTATGCAGCGTATTTGACCGGACGGTGGTATTGCTGAATGTGGGCAATATCATTGATATGAAATGGGTGGAAAAATACAGTCCGTCCGCGGTGCTCTATGTGTGGCAGGGAGGCCAGGAGGGCGGAAGCGGCGTTCTGGATGTACTCAGCGGAGACGTGTGTCCGTCCGGCAGGCTGGCTGACACCATTGCCCGGGATATTGAGGATTACCCTTCTGCCGGATTTTACGGTGACAGCAACCGAAACATTTATGCGGAAGATATTTATGTGGGATATCGCTATTTTTCCACCTTTGCGCCGGAAAAGGCAGTGTATCCCTTTGGATTTGGCCTGTCATACACCTCCTTTGAAACACAGGGCCAGGTGGAAAACGGGGGATTGGATCAGGAAGAGCTCATTTTTGTACGGGTTCAGGTGAAAAATACCGGCGCCTGCCGGGGCAGAGAGGTAGTTCAGGTGTATTGCCAGGCTCCCCAGGGCGCGCTGGGAAAAGCGGCCAGAAGCCTTTGCGGATATGCTAAAACAAAGGAACTGGAGCCCGGAGAAGAACAGGAGCTGACGGTGGAGATTCCGGTTATCCGGCTGGCTTCCTATGATGACAGTGGCGTCACCGGCTGTAAAGGCTGCAATGTGCTGGAGGCGGGAGAATATATTATTTTTGCGGGAGCAAATGTCCGGGATGCGAAGGAGGCCGGCAGGCTTACCCTTGCGGATGTTCGGGTGCTGGAGGAGCTGGAAAAGGAAGCCGTGGCTCCGGTAACGGCCTTTCAGCGCATGAAGCCGGGAGAGCAAAACAGCGGCGGAACCTATCAGGTGGAATGGCAGGAGGCGCCTCTCCGCACAGTGGATCCTGCTGAGCGGAGGCTGGAGAGACTGCCGGAGGAGTATGCCTGGACAGGAGATCAGGGCTGGAAGCTTTCGGATGTACAGTCAGGCAGGGCTTCCATGGGACAGTTCCTGGCACAGCTTACGGATGAGGAGCTGTGCTGCATTGTCCGGGGCGAGGGGATGTGTTCTCCCAAGGTGACGCCGGGAACGGCGGGCGCCTTCGGCGGAGTCACACAGAGCCTGCAGAATTACGGGATTCCCGCAGGCTGCTGTGCGGACGGTCCCAGCGGTATCCGCATGGACTGCGGTACCATAGCTTTTGCCATGCCCAACGGTACCTGTCTGGCCTGCACCTTTGACGATGAGCTGGTGGAACGGCTCTATGAGTGGGAAGGGATGGAGCTTCGCAAAAACCGGGTGGATACTCTGCTGGGACCCGGCATGAATATACACCGCAACCCGCTGAACGGGCGCAACTTTGAATATTTTTCCGAGGATCCGCTTCTCACAGGACGGATGGCGGCGGCTCAGCTGAGGGGAATGCACAAGTACGATGTGACGGGAACCATCAAGCACTTTGCCTGCAATAATCAGGAGCACAGACGAAGCTTTGTGGATGCGGTGGTTTCCGAGAGGGCTCTGAGAGAGATCTATTTGAAGGGCTTTGAGATTGCGGTGAAGGAAGGGAAGGCCAGGTCCGTCATGACCTCCTACAATCCCATAAACGGACTATGGACTGCCGGAAGCTATGACCTGCTGACCACTATTTTGAGAAAAGAGTGGGGATTTGATGGAATCGTTATGACCGACTGGTGGGCCAAGGCCAACGATGAGGGCGGGGAGGCCAGTTCTCAAAACACCTCCGCCATGGTCCGGGCTCAGAACGATATATTTATGGTGACAGCGGATTCCCTGAGCAATTCCAACAATGACAACTCGGCGGAAGGCCTGAGGGATGGACGGGTTACCAGAGGAGAATTTCAGCGCAGTGCCGCCAATATATGCCGTTTTCTGATGGCTTCTCCCGCATTCCTGCGTATGACGGGGGTTGAGACAGAGCTTGACAGACAGCTTCAGGAGTGCGCGGGACTGGACGAGGCTTCCACCGGGCGGATTATCAGCCTGGAGGGAGACAATCAGATTTCTGTGGATACGGATCAGATCGACACGGCAAAGGGAAAGGCCGTTACCTTCCAGCTCACCCTGAAGGAAAGAGGAATGTACAGAATGGAAGTCACCTGCAGAGCGTCCGGGGAAACAGCGGATCTGGCGCAGCTTCCCATGTCAGTATTTCAGGATAAACAGCTGGTGGAGACTGTGACCCTGGCGGGAACGGAAAAGGAGTGGCAGAAGCGGACAGTGGATTTTCCGGCGCCGCTGATCAATCATACGGTTTGTATTAAGCTGTTTTTCGGGATGAGCGGAATGGAACTGAAGGATATGCAGATTACCATGACGGAATCTCTGGAGGAGAGGATTGCTCAGGCCATGAAACAGCGGGAACAGCTGGAGCAGTGACACCAGGAAGCCTGACATAGAACAGTCGAACCCCCGGAAAATCTCATTTGAGAGTTTTCCGGGGGTTCGGCATTTTCGAATCCTGCGTTTCCGCCGGATGTTCATTCTTTGCCGCTGTCCTTTTGCAGACTGGCTATCTTTTATGTTTCTTTTTCTTCAGAAGCTTTTTCATCAGCTTTACAATCAGCACAATCAGCAGTACGATCAGGGCAAGAACTGCCAGCAGAATCAATACAATGATCACGGCATACTTGTTGGGTTTTTTTATCAAATCCAGAAGCGAGTGGGTTTCCTCCACGGTCTTGGAGCCCATCGCCTGAGCGTATACGGCGGGCATATCGGCAGTTCCGTCGCCGTCCGTATCCGGGAAGCTGTTCATGTATCCGGCGATGGCGGCCCAGGCCTTCAGCTCCCGGCCATTGGAGGTGATGATGGCATCCTCTATATTCTCAATAGGAGTGCCGTCGGCAAATTTTGGCTGGATGGACAGAATGCCATATGACACGTCTGTCACAGCATCCAGCATCTGGCCGCTGTAAAGATCGCAGACCACACGGTAGAGCTTGTCATCCTGGATTTCCACAGGGCTGCCGTCCCGGTCCAGCAGGAAGCACTCGGTGACCCGGTTTAAAATGAGACGGTCCGGGTTAAAGGAAAAATGCATGCCGCTGACGTAGAGCCTGGCCGCCGGCATGAGATCCGATACCGAGGCATCGATCTCAGCGCCTGTCTTCAGCTCCGCTCCCGTAAGGTATATACTGATCAGAGGATAACCGGCGATTCCGTCCAGACCGATTCCCAGAGAATATGCGTTGAAAACATCCTCCACCGAGATATCCCCGGCGGCAAAGGAATCCCGGACACAGCCGGAGGGCACAATGGCCACGTCCACCGGATGCCCGTCAAAGTCCTCCGCCGTATCCACTGCGTGGATAAAGGAGTCGGCCAGAATATTTCCCAGATTGTGGTCCGTATGGACATCGTAAAGATCCGAGGAGGGGGAAAAGGCAAAGTCACTTTGGACCAGCACCTGATCTCTTGTGTAGCCGAACCGGGAAAGATAGGATTCATTCACAATCTCCATAAAGCTGTCAATCTTTTCCTGGGCGGAAATATCCGGCGTTATTTCAGGCGTCACAGGAATCAGGGCGTAATTCTCCATTTCCCAGCGCCCGTTCTCCCTCTGTCTCATGGACAGGGTGCCCAGATTTTTACCGTATTCTCCACAGGAGACAATGTAGGTGTCGCCATGGCGGATGGGCTCGTCCAGGGTCGTGTGGGTGTGGCCGCTGATAATCAGATCGATCTCAGGCACGGCCTTGGCCAGGATTTCGTCCTCGGATTTGCTTTCGTCCGGGCTGGTGCCGGCGTGGGATACACAGACGATCATATCTACAGTTTCCTTTTCCTGGATTTCCCCGACAGTTTCCGCGGCGGCCTGAGAGGCATCCCGGAATTTCAGCACACAGGTGGGGGCGCAGGCAAGGGAATCCACTCCGAAAATTCCGAAGACGGCAATGCGTACATCCCCTTTTTCCACAATGGTATAATCCTTCATGCCATAGCTGTCAAAGGCATCTTTTAAAAGCTTTTGATCTTCCGTCAGGCCTTCGGCCTCCATAGTCTCCCAGTCAATATTGCACAGAACAATGGCGGGAATGGGATCTGTGCTTTCCTTTGCGGCGTTCAGAGCCCCTGCCAGACCGGCGGAGCGGTAGTCGAATTCGTGATTCCCAAGGGTGGTCACATCACAGCCCAGGAGGCCCAGCATCCGCAGCTCCGGCGCGTCGCTGTCGAAAATAGTCTGCACCAGGGTACCCATGGAAAAATCGCCGCCATCCAAAACCAGAGTATTGGGATTTTTCTCCCTGGTCTGGTCGATCAGGGTCTTGATGCGGGCGAAGCCTCCCACGGTGGTGCGCTGCCCCTCCTCTACGGTGTAAAAGCTGTCCAGGTGGGAATGGGTGTCATGAAGAAATACCACATCCAGCTGTTTGCCGTCATTTCCTGCCGGAGGAGCGGCTTCGGTCTTCAGGGAAAACAGAAGCGCTGCGGCCAGGCAGAAGGCCGATAATGCGGAAAAAAGCGTTCCATACTTTTTGTGCTTCATAATCCGGAAACCTCCTTTGAATTAATATGGATACTAATACCATTATATCTTCCTGACAGGCGGGAATGCAAGCATATATTCGGCGCCTTGCAATCAAGAGGCGGTTATGGTATGATGACGTAAAATCCCATGGATCAAACTGTACAAGCATATCAAAAACACTAAATAATATAAGGAAGGAAAATCAGCTATGAAGAGATGGGCAAGGGCGTTTTATCAGCCGGTACTGCCTCTGGGAGAGGACGGAGGCAGAGTCACCGCATCCAGGGAGCATATTCTGCTTTCCAAGGAGGCGGCCAGAGAGGGCATGGTGCTTCTGAAAAATGAAAAGAAGACGCTGCCGCTGGAGAAGGGGAGCAGGGTGGCACTGTTTGGAAAGGGAACCTTCGATTATGTAAAGGGCGGCGGAGGAAGCGGAGACGTGACGGTTTCCTATATCCGAAATCTGTATCAGGGATTTCAGGAGCTGAAGGAGGAGGTCAGCGTTTTTGAAGAGCTGGCCGACTTTTACCGGGAGGATGTGAAACGGCAGTATGCGGCGGGGCGGGTCCCCGGCATGACGGTGGAGCCCGAGGTTCCCACAGAGCTAATGAAAAAAGCAAGAGCATATACTGACACAGCTGTCATATCGATTTGCCGCTTCTCCGGGGAGGGATGGGACAGAAAGAGTGTTAAAGACACAGAAAATCAGCGGTTGGCCGACGGGGAAAGGGAAATGACGGATATGTCAGCCGATCTTTTTCAGGACGGTGATTTTTATCTGACCCGCCAGGAGAAGGCCATGGTGGAAGCTGTAAAGGCGTTCTTTGACAAGGTGATCGTGGTTATGAATGTGGGCGGTATGGTAGATACGGACTGGTTTATCCATGATGACAGGATCCAGTCGGTGCTTATGGCCTGGCAGGGCGGCATGGAGGGCGGTCTGGCGGCGGCAGAGCTTCTTGTGGGGAAGGGAAATCCCTGCGGAAAGCTGTCGGATACCTTTGCCCGGCGTCTGGAGGACTATCCATCCACCGCCAGCTTCCACGAATCGGAAAAATATGTGGACTATATTGAAGATATCTACGTGGGATATCGATATTTTGAGACGATTCCCCAGGCGGCGGAAAAAGTGAATTATCCCTTTGGATATGGATTGTCCTATACACAGTTTTCTCTTTCGGAACCGACGGCGGAGAAGGCTCCCGGGAGGGGGAGCGACGGGAATGTCGGAACAGAGGAAGTGAAAAACAGTGACATTTGTGTCACTGTAGATGTATGTAATATAGGTGACTGTCCGGGAAAGGAAGTGGTACAGGCTTACTTCAGCGCTCCCCAGGGAAAGCTGGGGAAGCCGGCCAGACAGCTGGCGGCTTTTTGTAAGACCCGTCTGCTGCAGCCCGGGGAGAGTCAGAGGGTAACCCTGCGGTTTCGCGTTAGTGACATGGCATCCTTTGACGATCTGGGAAAGACGGCGAAGGCCGCCTGGGTGCTGGAAAAGGGATCATATCGGTTCTATGTGGGGACCTCTGTCCGGGATGTGCAGCAATGTAAATATGTGATGGATCTGGAGGAGGATGTGGTAACGCAGCAGCTGTCCTCCAAAATGGTTCCCACTCAGCTGAAGAAGAGAATGCTTTCCGACGGCAGCTTTGAGGAGCTTCCACAGGGAGAGCCTGTGGACACGGATGCCAACGGACTGGTGCGCCAGACGGCGGAAGAGGTAGAGGGCCTGACACCACAGGTGCGGTTCAGGGACAGCTATAAGCTCTGGGGAGAAAAGAAGCCTGTACACAGCCTGGAGGAAGCTGCGGAGGGCAAAATAACCCTGGATGAGTTTATCGCACAGCTTTCGGATCAGGAGCTGGCTCAGCTTCTGGGAGGCCAGCCAAACACCGGCGTGGCGAACACCTTCGGCTATGGCAATCTGCCGGAATATGGTGTGCCTAATATGATGACAGCAGATGGTCCTGCGGGGCTGAGGATTTCTCCCGAATGCGGGGTTTGTACCACGGCCTGGCCCTGTTCCACCCTGCTGGCCTGCACCTGGGACCCGGCGCTGGCGGAAAAGGTGGGCGCCGCAGGAGGAGCCGAGGTGAAGGAAAACAACATCGGAGCCTGGCTGACCCCGGCCGTCAATATTCACAGAAGCCCTCTCTGCGGAAGAAATTTTGAGTATTATTCCGAGGATCCGCTTCTGGCCGGAAAAATGGCGGGAGCCATGGTAAAGGGAATTCAGAGCAGGCGGGTGGCGGCCACGGTGAAGCATTTTGCCCTGAACAATAAGGAGACCAACCGTAAGGACAGTGATTCCAGAGCCTCCGAGAGGGCCATTCGTGAGATTTATCTGAAGGCCTTCGAAATCATTGTGAAGGAATACAGGCCCTGGAGCATCATGTCCTCCTACAATATTATCAATGGCCGCAGAGCCTCGGAGAACCGGGAAATGCTGGAGGATATCCTTCGGGGAGAGTGGGGCTTTGAGGGTATGGTGACCACGGACTGGTGGACCGGAGGAGAGCATTATAAAGAGGTGAAGGCCGGCAACGACATAAAGATGGGCTGCGGTTTCCCCAAACGGCTTCTGGAGGCTGTGGAGAAGGGGCTTCTCACCAGAGAAGAGATGGAAATCTGTGCCCGGAGGATTTTGGGGCTCATACTGAAAATCGACTGATGGAAACAAATATGGTCTTGACCGACAGCCAGTATCATCCAACCTGATTGCTCTTATGGATAATTCAGGCGGATTATATTGGGAAAGGGCGCAGTTTTTATATGAGAAATGAGACGGAAAGAGTAATGAAGCGGCGAAAGCTCCCTCTGAGGAAATTTCTGACAGTGATTCTGCTGCTTTTGGCGCTGGCCCTGGCGGGACTGTACATATTGGTGGGAAAGGCCTATGAGAAGCTGAACTATGTACAGATTCCATCCATGGCCAGTCGGCCTATGGAGAGGGACGGGGTGGTGAATATCCTTCTGGTGGGCAATGATTCCCGGGAGGCCGGGGACGACGGACGCTCTGATGCCATGATCCTGATCTCCATCAGCAGCAGGACAAAGACGATCCAGATGATTTCTCTGCTGCGGGATATCTATGTGGATATCCCGGGGCATGACGGCAACCGTCTGAATGCGGCCTATTCCTTTGGAGGCGCCGAGCTGCTGCTGGAGACCATAGAAAAAAATTTTGACATTCCGGTGACCCGATACGTGCAGGTGAACTTTGAAGCCTTTGCCAGTCTTGTGGACGCGGTGGGAGGCGTGGATCTGGAGCTGACCAGCGAGGAAATCGAATATGTGAACGGTTATCTGGTGGAGTATAATATTTTAACAAACCGGCCCCAGGGAACCGACAACATGGACACCTCCGTCAGCGGACTGGTGCATTTGAACGGACCTCAGGCTCTGGCCTACTGCCGGAACAGGTACCTGGGAACGGATTTCGGCAGGACGGAGCGCCAGCGGAAGGTTCTGACAGCTGTAATTAAAAAGCTTCCCCTGACTATGGCGGTTAACGGCAGGGAGCTGATTGATCAGCTGATGCCGAATCTGACCACAAACCTGACCAAACAGGAGGCCTTCCGCCTGAGCCTGATGGCAGGCAGGCTTTTGAGCTATCAGCTTGCGGCGGACAAAATTCCCCAGCCGGGAACCTACAGCAATGCCACCATCCGGAAGATGGCGGTACTGCAGTTAGATTTTGAGGCGAACAAGAAATATTTGAAAGAAAAAATATATGGTGAGTGAGCAGGGTATGAAGGGAATTTATTTTGACGGAAAAAGGGCTTTATACCGGGAGGATCTGCCCAGGCCTGTTCCCGGGGAGGGAGAGAGTCTGGTGCGGATCCTGACGGCGGCGGTTTGCAATACCGATAAGGAAATTCTGCGGGGCTACCGGCCGGATTTTCAGGGTGTCATGGGCCACGAGTTTGCGGGAGTGGTGGAAGCGTCGCCAGAGGCATCTTTAGTGGGAAAACAGGTGGTGGGAGAGCTGAATGCAGTCTGCGGAACATGTATTTACTGCCGCACCGGGAGACCCACCCACTGCAGCAGCAGAAGAGTTCTGGGTATGCATGGAAAGGATGGATGCTTCGGAGAATATATGACCATCGACACAAGTCTGCTCCATGTAATTCCACAGGGGCTGCCGGCGGAAAGAGCGGTATACACAGAGCCCCTGGCCGCAGCCTTTGAAATCATGACGCAGGTGTCACTTGAAGGGAAAAATGTGGCCGTGCTGGGAGACGGCAGACTGGCCTATTGCGTGGTTCAGGCTATGAGGGCAGCGGGGAAAAGGGTGACGGTGATCGGAAAGCATCCGGAAAAGCTGGAACTGTTCAAGCCGTTTTCGGATACGACTCTGGAACGGGAAAAGGAAGGGTATGAGATTGTGGTGGAGGCCACAGGATCGCCCTCCGGAATCCGGCAGGCCCTGGAGCTGGTGCGGAAAAAGGGAACCATCGTATTGAAAAGCACCTATGCGGGAGAGGTGTCCCTGCCGTTCAGCCAGATAGCGGTGAATGAGATTACCATTGTAGGCAGCAGGTGCGGTCCCTTTGCCCCTGCCCTGGAGGCGCTTGCCTCGGGCAGGGCGCAGTTTCCGGAGATTACGTTATTTTCTCTGAAGGAATATGAGGAGGCTTTCGCCTTCGAGGGCTTTAAGGCAGGGTTTTCCTTAGAGCAGCCTGATTCAGGCTTCCCCGGCGGCTGAACTATATTGGCGTTCCAGTTTTCGAAACAGCCGGAGAAGTACGATGACAGCGGCTGCGGCCAGGATTAATTCCGCTGCAAACTGGGCGTATGCCAGCCCGTACAGGGGGAAGACAAAGTTCAGGATAAAGAGCGCCGGTATTTCCAATACAATTTTACGCAGAATGGCAAAAATCAGGGATTTTTGTCCCAAACCGCAGGCCTGAAAGACACCCACTGCCAAAAAGTCCATGCACAAAAAGGGCATTCCAAGGCACAGGCCCCGCAGAAACCGGGTTCCATAGGCTATAATGGCGGAATTCTTCATAAAGAGGGAGATAAGGAATCCTGCGCCCAGCCAGTATCCCACCGCAAGGACAGCCATAAAGGTAAGGTTAATCTTTGCAGTAAAGGTCAGTGTCTTCTTCATGCGGGATACATTGCCGCTGGCATAGTTATAGCTGATCAGAGGCATAATACCCTGTGACAGCCCAAAGGCTATCTGCATGGGCACCATGTTGATCTTTTGAGAGATTCCCATGGCGGCTACGGCATCCGCGTTGAAGGCAGCCGTAAAGTTGTTCAGCACAGTCATGCCTGTTACATTCAGCAGGTTCTGAATGGATGCCGGAATCCCTACCGCCAAAATGCCCGTTACAATTTCCCTGCGGAAGCGGAACAGAGAGGGGCGGATGCAGACATAGGTGCGGCCCCGCTTTACAAACAGCAGCACAAAGAAATAGATACAGGCGGCGCAATTTGACAGGAAGGTTGCCAGACCGGCCCCTGCGGCGCCCATGTTCAGACCCCAGGGCAGAATAAAGATGGGATCCAGTATGATATTCAGCAGGCAGCCGCTCATAGTGCCCAGACTGGCATGAAGAGAGGAGCCTTCCGCCCGAACCAGATAGGCCATGACCACATTCAGAATGGCAGGCGCCGCGCCGCAGCTCACCGTCCACAGCAGATAGCTGCCCGTTGCGCCGGCCGTATTGCTGTCGGCCCCCAGCATGACGAGCAGGGGATTTTGAAAGACCGTGTACAGGGTGGAAAACAAAATGCCGGATATGAGGGCACAATAAAAGCCTATGGCAGAGCTGCGATTGACAGTGTCATAGTTCTTTGCTCCCAGGCCTCTGCTCATCATGCTGGAGGAGCCCACGCCGAACAGGTTATTTACCGCGTTGAAGGCCAGGAGCACCGGAGCGGCCAGTGTCACCGCGGCGCTCTGTATGGGGTCGTTCAGTATTCCCACAAAATAGGTATCGGCCAGATTATAAATGACCATAACAAGAGAGCTTAAAATAGTGGGGACCGCCAGTGTCATTACCGCTTTGGGAACGGGAACTTTTTCGAATAATTCTGTTTTATCTGCTTTTTCCATTTTTATACCTCCATGTTTGGGACAAAATGCCCCAAAGGAAAGTTGGCTGTTCTGCTGTCTCACAACAAAAAAGGCGCCCTCCGCCACACAGTTCCCTGCGGGCATAAGAGCGCCGCTGTTTGCAAAATACACCACCGCAATTATAACAGATATTTGTCTCTCCCGCAAGAAAGCAGGGAAAATCTCTTAAAAACATAGCTGAACTGGTATAAGAAAATTTACGGAAAATTGAGTTTTCAAAAGGCATTGTCTAATGTATAATAAAAACAACGAAAGAAATTAATGGGAAATACGGGGGGCAAAGTATTACAAGCAGGACGAGAAAGGAAGGACGGAAAGAATGGAAAAGCGTAAAATGGAAAAGATTGGGGCAGAGACCTCTCTTCTGGGATTCGGCTGTATGCGGTTTCCCGTGGGGGCAGACGGAAGGATCGACGAGCCTGAGGCGCAGAGGATGCTGGACCGGGCCATGGAGGCGGGAGTAAATTACTTTGATACGGCCTACCCTTATCACGACGGGGCCAGCGAGTCCTTTGTGGGAAAAGCTCTGAAGAAATATGACAGGGGCAGTTTTTACCTGGCTACCAAGCTTCCCTGCTGGGAGGTAAAAACTTTGGAGGATGTGGACAGATTATTCCAGGAGCAGCTGACCAGACTGCAGACGGATTACATAGATTTTTATCTGCTTCACGCTCTGAACAGAGGCAGCTTTGAGAATATGGTGAAGCTGGGCTGCGTGAGCAGGCTGGAGGAGCTGAAGGCCCAGGGAAAGATCCGCAATCTGGGATTTTCCTTCCACGACGGCTATGAAGCCTTTGAAGAGATTTTGAACTACAGGGACTGGGATTTCTGTCAGATCCAGCTCAATTACATGGATGCGGATGAGCAGGCCGGTCTGCGGGGCTATCGGCTGACGGAGGAGAAAAAGGTGCCTTTGGTCATTATGGAACCGGTAAAGGGAGGGTCTTTAGCGGCGTTTGCCGATGATATCACCGGAAAATTCCGGGGTCTGGATCCGGAGGCTTCCACCGCTTCCTTTGCCATGCGCTGGGTGGGAAGTCTGCCCAACGTAAAGGTGGTTCTCAGCGGAATGTCCACTATGGAACAGGTGGAGGATAATCTGAAGACCTTCTCATCCTTTAAACCCCTTTCTCCGGAGGAAAGTCAGGCCATCGACGATATCGTCGCCCTGATCCGAAGCCGGGTGCAAAACGGCTGCACCAGCTGCCGCTATTGCATGCCCTGCCCTGCGGGAGTGGATATCCCCGGAAATTTCCGGGTGTGGAATACCTACCATATGTATCAGAATTACGATATGGTAAAGGGCCGCTGGGAGCGGGAGCTGGGTGACGCAAAACAGGCAAAGAACTGTATTCAGTGCGGAAAATGTGAGAAAGCCTGTCCCCAGAAGCTTTCCATCCGGGAGGATTTGAAAAAGGTACAGGCGGATCTGGACAAAAAGGAATTTGTGATTAATAAATAGTTAAGGAAACGGGAAAGGGGGGAGCCGCATGGAAAAGGCATTTAAGCTGGACTTTGAGAACGACAGGATCGGAAGTCTGTATGTAAACTGCTGCGGCTGTTCCCAGACCGAGGGCCTTCACAGCTTCGGCCCGGCATCCAAACCCCATTATCTGATTCATTATGTGCTCAGCGGAAAGGGAATCTTCCGCTTTCATGACAAGGAATATCGGCTGGAGGCGGGATACGGTTTCCTGATCCAGCCCAATGAGCTGGCTTTTTATCAGGCGGATGCTCAGGAGCCCTGGAGCTATCTCTGGGTGGGCTTCGGCGGAAGCCGGGCAGGCGAATACCTGGAGGCCATGGGCTTGTCTGCCAGGCATCCTATTTTTGCCTGCGACAGGGACCAGGAGCTTTATTCCATTGTCCGGGATATGATGGAGCACAATACCTTTGGCGTGGCGGACGACCTGCGCAGAAACGGCCAGCTGGGAGTGTTTTTGTCTGTGCTGGCCGCCGGCGCGGGGGTGGTGGCCAGAGACGAGGAGGACAAAGGGAACCAGTATGTCAAGAAGGCGGTATCCTTTATTCAAAGCAACTATTGCAATCCCATCAAGGTGACGGATGTGGCGGACTATGTGTGCATCAACAGAAGCTATCTGTATACGCTGTTTCAGAATTATCTGGGAATGTCGCCGCAGCGGTTTCTCACCACTTTCCGCATTACAAAGGCCAGAGAGCTTCTGGATTCCACTGCCTATCCCATCGAAAGCATTGCGCTGTCCTGCGGCTACAGCGACGCCCTGGTGTTCACCAAGGCCTTTCATGCCATGAAGGGCATGTCTCCCTCCCAATATCGCAGGCAGAGCCATCGGGAGAGCTCCCGGGAGCAGCTGCAGGAGGTAGAGCATCTGATAACGGAGCTTTTAAAGACGTAATATCTTTTAAGGACATTCTTCCTAACAAAACTTTCATTCTTATATCCAAGTATTACACATATTCTTTTATCACGTCATCACTCCAAATATGAGCTTCTATATACCGTTCCGGGCCATATTTTCCATCATTGTTCCAATCCTGTGGATACCCGTATTTCGCTATAATTTCTAATATTTCATCATATGTATAAAGTTTTTTACGATATTCCTTACCATCATTTACTATTGGGCTGAAAGTCGG
>CAMWUL010000073.1 GCA_947177445.1 uncultured Lachnospiraceae bacterium
CTATACCCTTCTATGTGCTGGAGGAAACGGTGACCGCAGAGGGTGAAGAAGCTTTTACACAGCTCACCAACGCTGTAATGTCGGAGGATACCCTGGCTCTGACTGTGATTATGGAATTAAAAGAGGCATGGTATAAGGCTCACGGCTGGAACGAAGACCTTCCGCTCTCCGTAATAGAAGATTCAGTACCCCTGATCAATGATCCCTGCCTCATTTTGGAGGATGGAACAGTTTATTCTGAAATATGTTACTCCTCTGTCAGCTCTGCCAATATGGACGATCTGAATGACATGAGCCGTAAACAGATCGAATTCATATTCGAACCTCTGGACCAAATTCCGAGGGGAAACGATTCTGTGCCAATGACTCTGAAATTTTCGGGCATAGAGCTTCCCTTTGTATTTTCGCCGATCAAAGAGGACCCTCTGGAAGAATACAGCTATGAGCTAACGGATCAGGGCGGTGTGCTGGCAATTCCCAGCCTGGAAAACGGGCGGCTGTATGTGGAAATCTATCCCCTGAACTGCGGTATGTACAAAATAGAGCCCGGACTGATCCGATGTCACGACGAAACAATCGGAGGACCCAGGGAAGATATCCGGGCTGTGGGGCCTGACGGAAACGTGCTGACAGGGACATGCCTTTTCTATTCTCCCCACAGCAGCCACGCTTTCTTCCGATGGGATTTCGGTCCGGCACAGGCCGGGGAATATGTCCTGGAGATTCCGTATGTCTACCAGACCGCCCCTGTTCCGGAGGATTTTTCTCTTACTGTTTCGGATGATGATCCCCATATTGGACTGCACCTGGAAATTCCCGGAAGCGTCCTCACTATTACATCCTTCACTTCAGAAGTACCGGAAGGAACAGACTTTGAGCCTTTTGGAGAAGGCAATGAACACCTTCAGCGTTTTCTTCTCTTTGATGTGGAAACAGAAGATACCGACAGAATCTTTACAAGCTTTACTCCCCGCTTTCATGTTGCCACGGAAAATGACGGACAACCACATTATACTATACACGGAGCTCTTTATAAAATATTGGGAACCCAAAAAAACTATTTTGGCGAATGCATACAGATGCCGGAGGGCTACGAAAAGAGCCCCGTGGAAATTTTCAGCGATGCATGGAGCCTTGTCACCTACCGCTGGAACCATTCCTTCTCACTGACCCTCCATGTGACCGAAGAAGAAAAATAAAAAATTGAAAACCCCCTGTCCCCTGCCGCCCCTCCACCGCGAATCATATCATGTCAGCAGGAAATCAAGCGGCTGCGAAGCAGACATTTAATTTCACCTGACATGATAACGAAAGAATCAAAACTGCGTAGCAGGTTTCAGGCGCGAAGCGCGGCAGGGGGAAAAATGGAAATTCGAAAAGAAATGGAGGCGCTGGCCGCGGAGACCCTGGACTCCCAATTTCAGGAACGTCCGGAGCTTGCATGGCTGAAGAAGCAATACGGGCAGTTTATGCGGCGGGAGGGAATCTCCAGCAAAAGTGCGGCGGATATTCGTCTCTATGAACGAATATACAATTGTACTCCCCAAAAAGAATCGGATCTTCTCAAGATCCGGTACTGGCGGACAGGCCGGCATCTTCCCGCAAATTATTCCCAGTGCAGAATGCTTGGGCAGGGACTGGGCCTGGGAGAAAAAGAGCTGCGGTATTTAATGCAGGGTTATTTTGACAGCTGTGACAGCGTTTTTTCTACTGAATCGGACCGTCTTCAGGCGGACTATCAGGAAAGGCGTTCTCAGATGGAGCTGCTGGTGGATCGTTACCTGGCCCGCATTCCTCAAAAGCGCCTGGAGCTTCTGAATATCCCGCAGGACGCCCTGCGGCACAATTTTCGGCACCTCTATTATACGGATGCCCTGCAATACGTCTGTCCAAAATATTCCCGGCAGAAAAGCTATCTGACAAAGCATATTACCAGCATCAACTATGACTCCGAGCTAAACCGAAATTTAATGCTTCTGGGTGTCATTCCCCGCAGGACCATGATCAGGCACCTGTTTATTTTGTGCATGCCGGACATCCGTCTGGACTTTATCAATCAGATGCTTTCAGCTTTCGGCTACCTGCCCCTGCAGGAAGCCCACACTCTGCGCACCGGAGAGCGGCTGGATCTTCTGCTGATCCGGCTCCTGCAATGGTATGAGAAAACGGCCTGCCATAAAAGTCCCAAAGAACGCCGCCTTTGGATGCAGCTTCGTCTGCAGGCGCTGGATGAGGTTTTTGCCCGGCAAAACATCCGTCATCTGCGCTTTATGCTGTTTAAAGCTCTGGAAACCCAATAAAATTGTCCATAATTACAATTTTATATTTCCCGTCCCCAAATTCTGATAAAATATCAACTAGCTCAAACCTTTTTCTCAAATTCTGCGTTTCCTATATGTAAGCTTACACGGACACGTATCAAAAATCTGTTTCCGGGAAAGGAGGCAGCTTGCAGGACAACGAAATGATAAAACGCATCCGGCAGGGCGATAAAGCCCTGTTCGGTCAGCTGGCAGATCGGTATTATGATGATGTTTTCCGCTACTGTTACTATCAGACCGGAAACGAACAGGCAGCCTGGGACTGTACCCAGGACACCTTCTTTCATCTGCTCCGCTTTCTGGACAGCTATACGGAACAGGGAAAATTCAAGGCCTGGCTGCTTCGGATCGCGTTAAACGCCTGCCGGGATTATTTTCGGAAAAACCGGCCAAACGATTATTCCTATGAAGAATTATCGGAACAACGCCGGGAAGCCGCATCCATACCGGAGTCCGCGGTCTCCCCAGCCCAGGCCTCTGAGTCGTCACTGTGTCATTCTTCTCCTGAAAACCGGGTGGAAACCACCCTTTTAATTCAGGAAGGTCTGAACCGGCTGCCGGAAACCCAGCGGGAGGCAGTGGTACTCTATTTTTACTACGGATATAAGCAGCGGGAGATCGCGCGCATTACAGGCGCTCCCCTGTCCACCGTAAAAACAAGACTCCGCACCGGAATCCAAAGCCTCCAAAAATATTACGAAAACCTTCAGTTATTATAGTGCAGGCAGCCCGTTACCCTAAAGCTTCTGCTCTCAACGGAAAAAAGTCCGCTGATGCGGACGGAAAGGAAAAATCTACATGAAAAAAAGAGAAAAGCTTTCCCAGGAGCAGCTCCGCCTTCTGATGCTTCACAGCCGTCCCCCTGAATTAAATCCTGCGCACAGGCGTTCCCAAATCGATCTTTTGACTGCACAGGCCCTGAAAACGGACTTCCTGGACCAGCCCCGGTTCTTTGAGGAACTATTGTCCGTCATATCCTATTTTACGCCCTGGATCTGGTTATTGCAGGCCGGACTTGTGGCCCTGCTGTTCCTTTATGTGTATATGGGAATGCTTATCTATGTTACCTCTTGCATAACGGCCCTGGCTCCCTGCCTCACATTGATACTGCTGTATGAGCTTTCCAAAAGCTTCCGCAGCAACATGTGGGAAATGGAGGCGGCATGCCGCTATAACCTGCCCCGGCTTTTTTTCCTGCGGCTATGCGTCTTAAGCGGTACGGATCTCATTGTACTTGGCGCATCTGCGGCAGCCTTCTGCATGGCAGGCGGTTTTCTTTGGCAGTTTGCCCTGTACACATTGCTTCCTTTTTTTCTGTCCTCCGCACTGTGCCTCTGGATGCTGCAGCATTTTGGAAACCGATACGGCGGATCTGCCCTGCTGGCCGTATGCCTGTCCATGGGATCTGCCTGGTCCATTCTCCTGGCCGCACTGCAGTCGCTTATCCTGCGGCTGGACAGAGGAGTGCTGATCCAGGTTACTTTGTGGGCCACCCTTGGAGCGCTGGTTCTGTTTCTGGCAGGCGCCTTCCGGCTTTGCACAAAAAAATATTATGAAAACACCGATAGCAGAAAGGATAACAACGCATGGAACTTCGGATAGAAAATCTCACCAAACAGTACGGCACCAACATTGCCGTAAACGATCTAAGCGCCACTCTCACCTGCGGCGTCTATGGACTGCTGGGCGCCAACGGTGCAGGAAAGACCACCCTGATGCGGCTTCTCTGTGATATCCAGTCTCCCACCGCCGGCTCAGTAAGCTATGACGGAATGCCCATCCGGGAAATGGGAGACCGATACCGTGCCCTGCTGGGGTACCTTCCGCAGGATTTCGGATATTATCCGGATTTCACCGCCTTCCGGTTTCTCATGTACATGGCCTCCATCAAGGGATTGTCCCGGGGCTTTGCAAAGGACCGGGCACTGGCGCTTCTGGAGGAAGTGGATCTGATCCGGGTAAAGGACCGAAAGATCAAGACCTTTTCCGGCGGCATGAAACAGCGGCTGGGAATCGCGCAGGCCATGCTGGGCGACCCCAGGGTCCTGATTCTTGACGAGCCCACCGCAGGACTTGATCCCAAGGAGCGGGTACGGTTCCGGAATCTGATCAGTACCTTTTCCCAAAATAAAATCGTATTGTTATCCACACATATTGTTTCCGATGTGGAATACATTGCCGGAAGTATCCTTGTAATGAAAAAAGGAAAATTCATTCATGAGGGCCGGCCCCATGAGATTATTCACAGCATCGACGGAAAGGTCTGGGAATGTATGGTTCCAAGCACAACGGTGCCCGGGTTAATGGAACGGTTCAATATCGGCAATCTCCGCTCCGAGGGGGATCAAACCCTGCTGCGTATCATAAGCGACGAAAAGCCCCTGGAATCTGCCGCCTCCGTCGTCCCCAACCTGGAGGATCTCTATTTGTATTATTTCAGCGAAGAGACCCAACCCGCCTCATTATAATTTTGCAGAAAGGAAAATGTTATCATATGATAGAAATGATCAGATATGAAATATATAAACTGCTGCACAAGCCCCTCGTATGGGCCAGCCTGGCCGGCATACTGCTGTTTGTGGGAGTCATGGAATGGCGCTGGGTGGCGCCGGGCTACGCCGCCATACAGGCAGACGTAAACGGACACAGAGAAATTATCCTGGACTTTGCCGCCATAAAACAGAACCAGGAAATTGCCGCCCGCTATGCAGGGCCTCTGACCACGGAAACAGTAAAGGAAATTCTGGATACCTATCTCTTTTCGGATGAGATGCTGAAGGAAAGCGGCCTGGATCCGGAGCGCCAGGGACATTATACCCACAATCTGCTCTATGACACCTTTTCCCAGCATGGCTTTACCACTATGGCGGGAGAGTGGAACGGCTCCACCATTGAAGATATTTACGGACAGACCGCTCCGGATCTGATCCTGGGCTATTCTGCCGGCTGGGAAGACACGATTTATGCCATAATATACTGCTTTCTGTCATGGGGCTGTGTACTCGTAATCCTGCTGAGTCCTCTGTTTTGCGGGGAATATGACCGGCACATGGATGCCCTGATCCTCACGGGCCGCCAGGGCAGGCGAAAGGTACCCCTGGCAAAGATAACCGCAGCCTTTATTGTGTCTGTGGGCGGCTCTGTGCTTCTCATCGCAGTCTTCTTTTTTACACTTCTGGCGGCTCACGGCGTGGTTGGCTTTGAGTCCTCCGTTCAGCTGGGAGAAATGGGGCTGCTGTTTAATACTCCCTATATGCTTTCCTGGGCCCAGGCCTTTGGTTTTACCTGCCTGCTCCTGCTGGGTGCGGTGACAGTGCTGACAGCTCTTTTACTGGTGGTGTCGGCTCTCTCCAAAAGCTCCTTTTCATCCCTGGTGATCTCCTTCGTGCTCTTTGTGGCCCCCATGTTCATTCCCTGGCACAAGCTGCCATATATCCTGAATCTTGCCGGCTGCCTGCTTCCCATCAATCAGATGCAGGTCAATCTTCTGTTTTCTTTTGATAAAATCTATCTGGGGAATTTGGGGTTGAATGTGATGTGGCTGGCTCTTCCCGCGGCTTTGGCGGCGGGCCTCGCAGGAATTCTCTGGTCGAAAAGAGCCTTCGCCCGGCATCAGGTGATTTGAGTAAATTTTTTGCCGCCCGGCACAAGCTGCCCGGCGGCAAAAGTCAAAGCCTTTTCCTGTCTATTCTTCGGTTTTCGTTTCCTCCGCCTTCCCGGAAGATTTTTTGTTAAATACAAACAGCTTGCTGAACACATAGTTGGCCACGGTCACCAGCACCGCCGACACAATCGTGCCCACCATCAGGTGCACATTCAGAAGGGTAAACACCTGCATCACCACAATATCCAAAATCCAAGTGGACACTCGGGAGAGGACAAATTTGGGAGCCTCCTTTGCCATAGGCTCGCGGCTCTTAAATACAAATCTTCTGTTTGCAAAATAGGCGAAGATGACGCCTGCGGTCCAGTTGATGGTGCTGAGGATCAGGTTCTCCGCGGAGGTGGGATACATGGTATTGTCAAAAAGAACGGCATTGGCCAGAAACTTGGCGGCCCAGGCCACAATAGTGGTCATCACCCCCACGATCAGATAAACAATAATCTCCTCATATCTGGCATACAGCTCCTTGATCTTTTTTGTCATTTGCATTCTCCCTTCCGGGCCTCTTTTGGATCCCGTCCTTACTATGAAATAATTTTCTTGTCAAGTTACAATGTTCCTCCGCTCTCCCCGAAGATAAGCGGCAATATTTTCATAAGCCTCCCGGACACAGCGGGTCCGGGCCTCCACGCTGGCCCAGGCCTGGTGGGGTGTGATGATCAGACGGGTGCTGTCCTTAAGCCTGCTCAGCGGGTTGGAGGGCTCCAGCGGCTCCGCCTCCAGCACATCCAGCCCCGCCGCAGCAATCTCCCCGGACACCAGCGCCTCGTATAAATCCGTATTATTCACCACGGGTCCTCTGGCCACGTTGATCAGAACCGCAGTTTTTTTCATCCTCTTCAGAGCCGCCGCGTCAATAAAATTTCTGGAAAGCTGGCTCAGGGGGCAATGCAGCGACAGAAAATCGCTCTCCTCCAGCAGTGTTCCCTTGTCTACCCCGGGATATTCGGTGCAGACGCTTTTCCCCGTGATAGAATGGAATATTACCCTGCACCCGAAGGCAGACGCAATTTTCGCCACCCGCCGTCCGATATTCCCCATGCCGGCTATTCCCCAGGTCTTGCCCTCCAGCTCCCGAAACGGAAGATCAAAATTGGAAAATCGGTCCTGGGCGCTGTAAGCCCCGGATTTCACGTACTCGTCATAATAAAAAAGCTTCTGGCTTAAAGCCAACGCCAGCGTAAAGGTATGCTGGGCCACCATAGCCGTGGAGTAATCCACCACATTGGCCACCCCGATACCTCTCTCCCGGCAGTACTCCAGATCACAATTATCATAACCGGTGGCAAATTCACAGATCAGCTTCACCCGGGGCGCATCCTGCAGAGTCTCCCGGTTCAGCGGCGACTTGTTGGCAATGACGATATCCGCCTCCCTCACCCGCTCCCGCACCTCCTCCGGCGTCACGGTATTTCGGTATACCGTCACCTCGCCGAAATCCTGCATACAATCCACCGGCACATCCCTTCCTACGCTGTCTCTTTCCAGAATCACTATTCTCATTTGATATCTCCTCATCAGGCGCCGGGTTCCCGGGCCCGCATCAAACTATATCTTCGACAGCCTCATCCACACCTCCGCCTGAGAATCCCGGAGCCAGGTCTTGCCTGCGGAGGCATAATCCACCATCAAGAGCTTCTCTCCGCCCAGCTCCACCTCGAAGCCGCATTGGCAGGGTATTTTCACAGACTCCAGCCTGCGGGCCGAAGCCTTCCCGTCCCCCGGCCTGACACAGGTTCCCGTCTGCCCCAGCCGCTGATCCCTGGCCAGAGCCAAAGGGCCATACAAAACTGCCACATGGGCACCGCTGTCCGGATCCTTTGGATTATCCATGCCATATACCAGGCGGGGTCCAAAGGATAGATCCAGCTGGATCCGATCTCCCGTCTTCCAGCGGCGGCAAAGCTCCAGAAATGTTCCCGGCAGGGCTCCTTCCTGCTCTTCCCCATTGACAAAGACTTTGGCTTTTTCCGCAAAGGAAGGAATCCGCAGGCGGATGGGAAACTCCACTTCCTCATCCGTTTTCATCGAAATAGCTGTCCTCCCATCCACAGGATAATCAGTGTCCACAGAAAATTCCACCGGAATGCCCTCCACCGCAGTATAAATCCTGCCCGGCAGATATATTCCAAATTCAACGCCCCGGACTCCATGAATTCCCTTCTTTCCGTCACTGTCGTCCCTTTCCATTCCATAGCTCTCCCGGACTGCCAGGGCAGGCACCAGGGCAGTTCCCGCCGCCCCGATGGCGATGCAGCAGCCGCAATAGGCCGTCTCCTGCTCCATGCTTTTGAAGCCGCCCACCGCCCGGCCCCGGATACCGGCACGAAGAGGGCTGTAGCTGTCAAAAAGCTGTCCCCTTCCGCCGTTTTGGGCAACTGCCCGGTCATAGACATCCCGATAATTTGGTTCGTCAAAGACAGTTTCCGGTCCGCAGGTGCTGTTTTCGGTATTGACGGCGCCATACAGGGCATTGAAGGCGGAACGCTCCACCTCCTCCAGGTACCGCTCATCCCCCGTCATCTCGTATACCCGGGACAGAAGCTTCATCCAGGTCACCGTGACACATGTCTCCAGCATCAACCCGTCATACTCTGTGCCTGTCTGCATCAGGGAGGAATGGTTAAAAAGCTCATGGTGACAGCCGGAGCCTCCCACAACCACTGCCTCCGACTCTAAAAGCCTGTCCGCGAACCGAATCACCGCCTGCCTCCAGTGATCATCCTTCTTTACCTGGGCATAAAACAGCAGTCCCTCGAAGCAGGACATCAGCTCATAGGCCTTCACCACCGGATATTCGTAAGGATACATCCGGTCCTCAAAGGCGGCCTGGAAAATATCAAAGCCCTCCGCTCCGCCGTTTTCCACGATATAGTCTGCAAACTCCAGATACCGCCCCTGAGGGTTCAGCATATAAAGCCGCACCACTGGCTCCAGAATGGAGCTGGAATTGATTCCCTTCCAGGCATCGGAGGCCAGGGTAATCCTCTTTTTCCCCTCTCCGTCTCCGATCCGCTCCATAATGGCGTCCAGATGCCTGCCAGCCGCCTCCAGCACCTGTTTTCCAAGCTCCGGCTCCCGGCAGATTTCATAAAAGTGGATCAGCCCCAGCAGTACATATTTCCGGCACCAGATATCCCAGCCCTGGAATTCTTCCTGCCTGCTGTAGGTGGAAATCCTGCCGTCCGCCTCCTGAAATGCCAGCAGCTCCCTTACCGACTCCGTGAGAATGCCGTACAGCTCCTCGTCCTGCGTATATTGCCAGGTCATGCAGGCTCCCCGCATAAGCTTTCCCCAGTATTCTCCCCTCCAGCCATGATCTGCATCGTCCGGCGTTTTCGCAAACTGCTTTGTGACCAGCCTCCACAGCTCTCTGTCCTTTAACTGCTTTTCCTCTACCAGACGAATCATCCGGTCTGCAATTCCTTCGTAAACCGCTCTCATTAGTTTGTCCTCCAGGTCAGTCCTGCTCTGCTTCCTTTTGCCGTCTCCATGCCGAACAGGCAGAACACGGCTGACCAATTGTGCCAGCCGTGTTCTCCTGTACGGAAACCTGTTTTATTTTATCATATCATTTCTTATTTGTAACTATATTCTTCACAGTATTTCAGAAATCCCCCTGCACTGAAAAGTAATTGCACATGGGTTACTGGTTTAAATCGTCAAGAATTCCCGAAGCAGCGCCTCCAGCTCTTCCTCCGTCACCGCCGCCGGGTTTTCTGCCGTCGATTCCGCTCCGGCGCCTTCCGCCTCCTGCCTTCTCCACAAAGGCTCCTGGCCTGCCGCCATGGCTTCCTGCCCTGCTGCCTCCTGGCCCACAGCGATTTCCTGTTCCTGCTCTGCCTCCCACAGATTATCCTGCTCTGCCTCGGTTCGGACTTCCTCTAAAGCACAGCCTTCCTCCCCGTTCTGATCCGTCCATCCTGCGGCAGGAAGACGGTTGCCGATGGGCATCAGTTCCACCGTCCGCTTCCGCCTTTTACCGGCACCTCTCACATCCGTCCTTCTGCCCTTGCGTCTTCCGTCCCCATTTCCCAGCCGCCTGGTCATCCCCACCGTGTTTTCATAATAGCCTGCTCCATACAGTCGTTCCATGTCTTCTCTGGTCACGTTGATCCGGGGCGACAGATGGTTTTCCAGGTAATCTACCAGGTTTACCTTCAGCACCCGCCGCTTCCCCCGGATATCCGCCACGGTGGAAACGGAAAAATACAGGTAAAGCCCGGCAAAGCTCACTATGTAAAAGGGCAGAATCTCCCCCAGAGTCCGGCCTGCAATAATGCTTTTACAGACACCCACGCCCGACAATACCACCGACAGAAGCATAGTCTGGCCGGAAAGATGGTACATTGTTTCAAAAGACAAACGCCCCAGCGCCAGGCGGCTGATAAATTTGTCCACAAAAACAGGAATATTGGCCACACCATTGCTCATTTCATAGCAATTGGCAAATTTCAGCTTGCACTGCTTCAGCAGCCGATTGCCTGTGGTAGCCATATTGTCCGTCTCTCTGATCATATTCTGGTAGAGCATCCCCAGGAAAATCCGCAAAAAAATACTCAGGGCCAGGCATGTCAGCATAAGTACGGTGATCAGCTTTTCCTCCATAAAAATACGAAACATAAAACACCTCTTTTCCGGACCTGCCGCTTTTCGTATAGGACAAGTATACCGTAGAACCGACAGTTTTTACAGCATTTTTCATCGTCATATTATCTGCTTTCATGACAGAAAAAGAGTTACTTTTCACGGCTTCGCCGTTCAAAGACGCGCCATTCCCAAAACAACGGTTGTGGAAAATATGGAAAATGAGTATAATAATATGAATAAATAATCGGATGGAGGTGTAACATGATTTTCAATGTACGCAATTACGGCGCGGCGGGGGACGGCTCCCACAACGACACGCAGGCGATTCAGACCGCCATTGATGACTGCCACGCCCGAGGCGGGGGCAGAGTGCTTCTGGAGGGTGGTCATGTGTACCGTTCAGGAGCGCTGATTCTGCGCTCCCATGTGGAACTGCACCTGGAAATGGGGGCGGTGCTGAAAGCCAGCAGCCAGCTGGAGGATTTTGACCTGTTCAAAACCGGGTTCCGCCCTCCCGCAAAGTCTTCTGTTCCCAGCTACACAAACTGTGAGTACAACGGCGGTCCCCCGCTCTACTTCCTCTATGCAAAGGATTGTGAGCACATCTCCATCACAGGGGATGGCACCATCGACGGAAATGAGGAAATCTATCACGGCACCGTGACCCCATGGCATATCGACGGCAGCTTTAATCCCCGTATGCCCCTGATCTTTCTGGAACACACCCGGCACCTGACCCTGCGGCAGGTAACTCTCACCAAAAGCGCCTTCTGGACCGTTCATATGGTAGGCTGCAGCGATGTGCTGATCGACGGCATCCGGATTCTGAACAGTCTGAATATGGCCAACTGCGACGGTATTGACCCGGACCACTGTCAGAATGTCAGAATCGCAAACTGTCACATTCAGTGTGCCGATGACTGCATTGTATTTAAGAATACTCTGCATGCCATGAAATACGGAGCCTGTGAAAATATCTCCGTGTCAAACTGTACCCTGATCTCCACCAGCGCCGCCATTAAATTCGGCACGGAAAGCGAGTCTCCTTTCCGGAATATTACAATACAAAACTGCAATATCAGCCGAAGCAACCGGGGGATTTCACTCCAGCTTCGAGACAAGGGCTGTATAGAGAATGTAACCTTCTCGGGCCTGAACATCGACACCCGGCTGTTTTCGCCCGATCACTGGTGGGGAAAGGCCGAGCCTATTGCCATAACTGCTCTGAAGCGCAAGGAGGACACTGCCCTGGGACATATCCGCAATATCACCTTTGAAAACATTAACTGCGCCGGGGAAAACGGAATCCTGATCTATGGAGACGAGGCCAGCGACATCCGGGATATCCGGTTCCGGAATGTGACCCTGCGTCTCACTGAAAAAACCTCCTGGCCAAAGGGCGTGATGGATCTGCGCCCCTGCACCGATGAAGGGATCCGGCAGGACTCCCTCCATATGGTTTCCGCCCACAACGCCCATAATGTAACCATGGAGGATTTCCGATATTGCGCAGACCCGGAAATGCAAGCGCTTATGGGAGACGCCTTCCATATTACTGACTGTGAGGGCTTCGTAATGTAGAATCTCCGGCGCTGCTGTCCTCAGGCCTGTACCCCATGGTGCATCATGCGTATATAAAAAATCTTCGCCGGCACTTTCACGCTTTTGGCGCTTGAAACAAATTACCATATTTGTTATACTCTATCTATTAAGTCAATATTTTGGAGGAAAATTTTATGAAATATAAGACACAGGGAACCTGTTCACAGGAGATCGACATTGAACTGAAGGACGGCGTAATCGATTCCGTCAGCTTTACCGGCGGCTGCAACGGCAATCTGCAGGGAGTCAGTGCCCTGGTAAAAGGCATGAAGCCGGAAGAGGCCATCAGCAGGCTGAAGGGCATCCGCTGCGGCATGAAGCCCACCTCCTGCCCCGACCAGCTGGCCCGGGCCCTGGAGAGTATGCTATGAAAAAGATCGTGCTCACAGGCGGGGGAACCGCGGGGCACGTCACCCCAAACATCGCCCTGCTTCCCTCACTGAGGGAGGCAGGCTTCGAGGTCACCTACATGGGCTCCTACGACGGCATTGAAAAAAGGCTGATCGGTGACTTTGAGATTCCCTATGTGGGTATTTCCACCGGAAAATTCCGACGGTATCTGGCTCTTCAAAATCTTACCGACCCGTTTCGCGTTATCAAGGGGTTTTCCGAAGCCCGAAAATTTTTAAAGCAATATCGGCCGGACGTGGTTTTTTCCAAGGGCGGCTTTGTCAGTGTGCCTGTGGTCCGGGCAGCCTCGTCGCTGGGCATTCCCTGCATCATCCACGAGTCCGACATGACTCCGGGACTTGCAAACAGGCTCTGCATTCCTGCCGCGGAAAAAGTCTGCTGTAATTTTCCCGAGACACTGAAGCTGCTTCCTGAAAACAAGGCTGTGCTCACCGGCTCTCCCATCCGCGCGGAGCTCTCCCAGGGCAATCGGCTGTCAGGGCTTAATATGTGCGGCTTCAGCGCCAACAAACCCGTGATCATGGTCATGGGCGGCAGCCAGGGAGCCGCTAATGTAAATAAAGCCGTCCGCCAGGCGCTTCCTCAGCTGCTGGAGGATTTTCAGGTGGTACATCTGTGCGGCAAGGATAAAATGGATAATCTGCTTTTGACCACCCCGGGCTATAAACAGTTTGAGTATATCAAAAGCGAGCTGAAGGATCTGTTTGCCATGGCCGACCTGGTAATCTCCCGGGCGGGCGCCAACGCTATCTGTGAACTGCTGGCTCTCAAAAAGCCCAATATTCTGATTCCTCTGCCTGCCGCCAGCAGCCGGGGCGACCAGCTGCTCAACGCCCAGTCCTTTGAGGCCCAGGGCTTTTCCATCGTAATCAACGAAGACGATCTGACCACCGAACTGCTGGTGGATAAGATTCACGAATTGTATTTCACCAGACAAACCTATTGCGATGCCATGGGGCGAAGCGGCCAGCTGGACTCCATCAAGGCCATTATGGGACTGATCGAAAACGCCGCCTCATAGGCGGCGTTTTCTGACTCACAGCAGTTCTTTTTCACAGCACGGTTCCCCGGCCTACAGCAGTTCTTTTCACAGCACGGTTCCCCGGCCTACAGTAATTCATCATTGTATACGGCCCGGCTTCCGCCGATATACTTAGGTCTCGTCCGGGCGCAGACCACGCGGGCATCGCCGATTTCCTTCGTTCGAATCCGCAGAGGAACCGCCACCTCTCTCAAATGCATGCCAATCAGCGTGTCTCCAATATCCATTCCTGCATGAGCCCTGATATGCTCCAATGCCACGGGATACTCGAATGCCTTGTACGCGGCCGTGGCAAAGGATCCTCCTGCCTTGGGCTGTGGCACTGCATTCACAATCTCACCGCCCCAGCGGTCCGCCGCTTCCTTCTCCAGGATAATAGCACGATTAAGATGCTCACAGCATTGCGCCGCCAGATAGACCCCGGCTTCCTGAGTGGCCTGGTAGATGCCTCCGAATACCACCTCCGCCAGCTCCGGACTGGAAAAGGTTCCGATGCCGGCACCGCTTACCTCACTGGTGGAGCATCCCACTACCAGGATCTGCCCCTCCTCCATATGCGCCGCGTCCAACAGCTCCTTGGCCGCCCTGTAAGCTTCCTCTCCTATGATCTTCATATCCTCCGTCATATACCCACTCCTTTCCCATTACAGTCTCAACAGCTGTCTATATCCTATCACATTATGCCTAAATTACAACACCCTTTTCCGCTCTCGGGAATATAGTAAATAGAAACCTAAAACGATCCGGGAGACCTATTATGCAGTTGATACCGTCTCTCCTGTTTGGCATATCAGCCAGCCTGGATGCTCTGCTTGTGGGCATCAGCTACGGCCTCCGAAAGGTGCGGATCCGTCTCTGGCAGAACCTGGTGATCAGCCTGGTTACGCTGTCCGGTACCTGTCTGTCGGTGGGCCTGGGCGCCTGGCTTGCACCCCTTCTGCCCGGTATTTTAAGCCGCCTGGCCGGAAGCCTGATTCTGATATTTCTGGGATTTTACTATATCATAAAATGGCTTTCGGCATTTCTCCGGGGAAGGGCCGGCGCCTCCCCTGCCAGACCGGAGGCTTCCATTTGCTCCGGAGAGGAAAGCTCTCCGCCCGGTCTTTCTCTGCCGGAGGTCCTTCTTTTGAGCCTCACGCTCTCCGTAAATAATATCGGCATCGGGCTCAGCGCCAGTATGGCCGGCCTTCCTTTTGTCCCGGCTGCTGCCGCAACCTTTCTCTGCTCGGTGCTGCTCCTGCTGATGGGCAACCGGCTGGGCAGAAGCCGGATGCTGGGCCTGATCGGCCATCTGGCGGATCCCATTGCCGGCGGATTGCTCATCGGCCTGGCACTCCTGCAGATTTTACTTTGACCTCATTGTGAAACAGGGCTCTCCTGTTTCGCACTACATATTCTTCTTTATCGTCTCCTTCGAAAATTCCTTTCTTGAAAATCCGCCCCAGTAACCGCTTTCCTTTAAGCATTTTGCCTCTGGAAACCGCTTCTCCTCTGATCTCTTCTGCATAAATTTCATATTTGGGACAAACTAATATAGATTAAACCGAATTTATCTCTGTCCGATTAAAACCCACCGCGCAGTATGTCTCATGAACACTCCGCTCACACTGGCATCTGCGCAGAAAGAGAGAATTTTCTATGAATTTATCCTTAAGCCTGGAAGAAAATATTACTTATCTGGAATCGCAGCTTCCCCTGAAGAGCAGCTTTGATCTGATGCACCGGACACTGAAGCTGGGCGAAACAAACGCGTTTTTTCTGGGAGTGAACGGTTTCTGTAAAACGGAGATCCTGCAGCAGATCTTCTCCGATCTGCAAAATCCTCTGTATGTGCCCGAGGGAAAAGTGGAAAATATCAATGATTATGTGAATTCCAGAATCGGCTACGCCCAGACCTCCCTCTCGGGCTCCTGGGAGGATATCCTGCGCAATGTGCTCAGCGGCCCGGCGGCATTGTTTATCGACGGCTTTTCTCAGGCGGTTCTCATCGATGCCCGAACTTACCCTGTCCGGAGCATTGCCGAACCGGATCTGGAAAAATCCACCAGAGGCTCCCGGGACGGTTTTGTGGAAACTCTTCTGTTCAACGCAAACCTTATCCGGCGCCGGGTACGCTCTACGGATCTGTGCTTTGCCATGCACAGCATAGGGACAGCCAGCAAAACTGATGTGGCAGTGGCGTACCTGGAAGGGAATGTGAACCAAGAGCTGCTGCGGGAATTGTCCCGGGTACTGGATTCCCTGGAGGTCACATCCCTGACCATGGGCGCCAAAAGCCTGGAGGAATTGATTCTCCCTAAAAAATGGTGGCATCCTCTGCCCTCCATCCAGGTTACCGAACGGCCTGATGTGGCCTGCAGTTATCTTCTGGAAGGCCATATCCTTATATTGACGGACAATTCCCCCATAGTACTGATTCTGCCCTGTACGATCTTCCAGTTTATCCAAAGCCCCGAAGATTATTACAAAAGCCCTTCCGTAGGCACCTACTTCCGCCTGATACGGTTTCTCTGCATCCCCGTAAGCCTGCTTCTGATGCCTCTGTTTTTGCTTCTGGCCGTTTCCTTCCCGGAGCTGGCCGAAAGTCTGAGCCTGCTGTCGGATCAGGACCTCACCCCCCAGAGAATTTTTTTCTATGTTCTGGCGGTGGAGTTTCTGCTGGACCTTTTTAAATACTCGTCCTCCCTCAGCTCCGGAAAATTTTCCGGAGCCCTGTCCATCGTAGGCGGATTGATCATCGGCGATATCGCCGTCAGCCTGAACTGGGCCTCCGTGGAAGTATTGTTTTACGCCGCGGTGACTCTGCTTGCCTCCCTGTCCATCACCAGCGCGGAATTCAGCGACAGCCTGCGCCTGTACCGAATGCTTCTGGTTATCGCCACAGGGCTTTTCGGTCTGCCCGGGTTCCTGATCTGCCTGGGGCTGGTGCTCCTGTCAACAGCCACCACTCCCACCTTCGGGGGCTTCAGCTATTTCTGGCCCCTGTTTCCCTTCAACCGGAAAGCTCTGGGGCGGCTGCTTTTCCGGAGTCCTACGCCCAAGGCTCAGCCCACCAGAACCTGGAACCGGGGAAAGCCTCATCGATAAGCCCACTCAGGTTGACACTGTTTCCAATTGCAGGTATACTGGTATAATCCACACCGGCTTTACAGCACAGCAATATCCGGAAATCATCTTCCGGCTCATTATAAAAAAGCTCTGGGTGGAAAAGGGGGTGTCAATTTGGAAAAGAAAGCAGCCAGGAATACCGCTCAGCTTCAGGAAACAGACAGGCAGCAAATGCTCCCGCTCCCCATCGGCATTTCAAATTACCGTCTTGCTTCAACAGAATATTATTATGTGGATAAGACCCTGCTTATCAGGGATCTGTTGGATGAACGGGCAAAGGTATCCCTGTTTACCCGCCCCCGCCGCTTTGGAAAAACTTTGAACATGGATATGCTCCGCACATTTTTTGAAAAAACGGAAAGTGATACCTCTGTATATTTTCAGAATAAAAAAATTTGGCATTGCGGGAAAAAATATCAGGATCATCAGGGCAAATATCCTGTCATCTTCATAACCTTAAAGGATGTAAAATGTGAAACCTGGGAAGAGACCCGCGACCTGATTTTTAAGCTTTTGCAAAACGAGTTCAAACGGCATCTGGAATTGCTGGACAGCGAACGAATCAATTCATATGAGAAAAAATACTTAAACGATTTTCTGAGCGGAAGGTGTAACGAGAATGATGTCATGATGTCCCTGCAAAACCTCACTCTGTTAATGGATAAACATTATGGGGCTGCTCCTATGATTATCATAGATGAGTACGACACTCCTATTCAGCAAGGTTACCTCTGCGGTTTTTACGATAAAGTTGTAAATTTCATGCGCAACCTGTTTTCCGGCGGTCTGAAGGACAATCCCCATCTTTCTTTCGGCTTCCTGACAGGCATCCTGAGAGTTGCAAAAGAAAGCATTTTCAGCGGACTGAACAACCTGAAAATCAATTCTGTTCTGGATTGTCGATATAGCGAATACTTTGGTTTTACCCCTGACGAGGTCAGAGAAATGGCCGCCTATTATCATGTTCCCGACAAATATGATGAGATCAGCAGATGGTACAACGGTTATCGATTCGGACGCTCTGACATCTTTAACCCCTGGTCAGTAATTAATTACTTTGGAAATGACTGCCAGCCAAAGGCTTTTTGGCAATCAACAGGCAGCAACGATATTATAAACGAGATCTTATCGTTTTCGGATGCGGAAACCACAGAAAATCTGAGAAAGCTTCTTCTTGGAGAAATGCTGCAGACGAGAATTGATACAAGTGTCATATATCCGCAGATTCATAATAATCCTGTAAGTATCTACAGCTTTTTGCTTATGGCAGGATATTTAAAACCGGTGGGAGATCGTATGCTGATTGGCAGCAACGACTTCTACGCAGTGGCTATTCCTAATAAAGAAATCGCAGGCGTATACCGCAATGAGATTTTGGAAAAGCTGGAACCGCTGATTCCCCAGCAAGTCGCTTCAGCCATTCAGCTGGCGATCTATACAAATGATACATATGCCCTTCAGCAGAGCCTGAAAAAGCTTTTGCTCCAATCGGTGAGCTGCTTTGACACAGTCGGAGAAAATTTTTATCATGGACTTCTCCTGGGACTCTGTGCAGCTATGGAGCAATACCTGGTTACCTCAAACAGAGAATCCGGGAACGGCCGATATGATATCTGCCTGCGGCCTCAAAATGGCCGTCTGCCTGGTGTGCTAATAGAATTAAAGGCCGAAAAAGATTGCACAGAAGAGAAATTAAAGGAATTGGCACAAACAGCCCTTCAACAAATAGAGTGTAAAAAATATGATGCTGAGCTGCGTTCTTTTGGTATTCAGACTATAATTAAATACGGTGTTGCCTTTAGCGGAAAATCAGTAGAGGTTGCTTCCCTATTCGAAAACGTATCCTGTCCTGACCGTATTTTGTAATGCCGCCTCTATACGACGAAAAAGTCCCCTCCCCGCGAGGCTGCCCATGATATGCAAAACGGAAGCCCTTATCTCCCGGGCTTCCGCTGTAAATTAAACAATAAAAAAAGCGATAGACGGGACTCGAACCCGCGGTTTCCACCTTGGCAAGGTGGCGCTCTACCAACTGAGCCACTATCGCATATGGTGCAGATACACGTCTGCGCCGATCACATAAAGTATATTAGCATATGTTTTTGATACTGTCAATAAAAATTTTTATGGATCTTCAATTAGTCTTTTGGCCAAGTCATCAAAAATTTGGTATAATAATGGGGAAT
>CAMWUL010000074.1 GCA_947177445.1 uncultured Lachnospiraceae bacterium
AGCAATCATCTGCTGAGCCTGATTAATGATGTGCTGGATATGAGCCGCATTGAAAGCGGAAAGGTAAAAATCGAGGAAAAGGAGTGCTCTCTTCCGGAGATCCTGCATGACCTGAAGACCATTGTACAGGCAGATATCATGTCAAAGCAGCTGGATTTCTATATTGATACGGTGGACGTGGTAAACGAGAATGTTTTGTGCGACAGGCTCAGACTGAATCAGGTTTTGCTGAATCTGTTGAGTAATGCAATGAAATTCACAAAGCCTGGCGGTATGGTAAGTGTCCGGATTCTGCAGAAGAGAAATGCGCCGGAGGGCTATGCGGCTTATGAATTTCAGGTGAAGGACACGGGAATTGGAATGAGCCCGGAATTTTTAAAGAATGTTTTTGAACCCTTTGAGCGTGAAAGAACAAGTACGGTCAGCGGAATACAGGGAACCGGGCTTGGAATGGCGATTACCAGGAATATTGTGGATATGATGGGCGGTACTGTCACCGTGGACAGTGAGGTGGGAAAGGGGACCACGTTTACGGTCTCTCTGCAGTTCAAGACCAGCTCCTGCCCTGTCAGGCAGGAAACGATCCCTGAGCTGCAGGGGCTTCGGGCGCTTGTGGTTGACGATGACTTTAATACCTGTTCCAGCGTGACAAAGATGCTGGCCGCCATCGGCCTGCGCCCGGACTGGACCACATCGGGCAAGGAAGCGGTGCTCCGGGTGAAGCTTGCCGGGGAGCAGGAGGACGAGTATGCCGTATATATCATAGACTGGCTCATGCCGGATATGAACGGAATCGAGGTGGTGAGGCGGATTCGAGGGATGATCGGAGAGGATACGCCTATTATCGTTCTGACTGCCTATGACTGGTCAGATATTGAGGAGGAGGCGAGAAAGGCGGGCGTCACGGCTTTCTGCTCCAAGCCCATCTTTTTATCGGAGCTCAGAGACGTACTGGAGTCGCCGTTTGCGTCCGGTAATCAGGAGGAGGCTTCGCAGGAGGCCTTTTCCTTCCAGGGAAAGAAAATTCTTCTGGTGGAGGACAATGAACTGAACCAGGAAATTGCTGTGGAGATACTTCAGGAAGCCGGATTTGTCATGGATGTTGCGGATGACGGATCCGTTGCGGTAGAACGGATGAGGGAAGCGGAGCCCGGTCAGTATGATCTGATTTTGATGGATATCCAGATGCCGGTTATGGACGGTTATGAAGCCACAAGACAGATCCGGGCGCTGGAGGATCCGGATATTGCCGGTATTCCGATTATTGCCATGACAGCCAATGCCTTTGAGGAAGATAAAAAAACGGCGCTGGAAGCCGGAATGAACGGTCATATTGCAAAACCAATCGATGTTCCCGTATTGCTGGAGCTATTATGGGAGATCGTAAAACCCACAGCAGTAAATTGAAACGGTAAACCGCCCCGTATGTGCGGGGCGGTTTGAGCAATGGGGAAGAACCATTACCATTCTTTCTTAAGCTCCATATTCCAGTCTGCGGCAAAGGGGCCGGCGGCAAGGGATTCCATGCTGCTTATCAGCGCTGCACGCTCTGCGGCGCTGCTTTCGGAATCATCCAGGGATTCTTCTGCCCAATAGGAATAACCATAGAGATAGCTCTGGTTAAAGTCCGCCCAAGAGTCAAAAAGCTCCTGGGATTTTACTGCGGCCTCCAGCATTTTGTCCATGGCTTCCTCATAGGTGCAATAGCCGGCCGCATAGCCAAAGCTCATAATGGTTCCTGCCCGGCTTAGATCCCAGGCTGCGATGGCGCTGTCTCCATAAGCGCACCATGCGTCATAAGCTGCCAGGAGACTGATATACGTGCCTTCCTCCAGGTTCTGTTCCTTCAGCTTGGCGTCAAAGGCATCACGATCCGGCTCATTGGTTCCGCCGTATTGGCTTAAGAACTCCAAAGCGTCCGGGTTATGGAGTCCGGTTATCAGCTGGTCTGCCATTTCCATGAGGTCGGCGGCATTCTCCACACCCCAGCTGTCCGACAGGCTCTGACGGGCCTGGGATGCAAGGGCCTCAAGCTGGGCTTCATCTGCGCCCATATCCTGCAGCGCTTTAATGGTTTCGCGGATGTTGGCTCCGTTTATGCTATCCAGAACCGCGGTCATACCGTTGATAAAGTCTGTGGTTCCTTTCTGCCCTGACGCACCGTCCAGAATCTCCAGGGAGATGATCTGTATGGCTTCCTCCACATCATCGCTGTTTCCAATGATTACTACGGAAAAATAACTGTCTGCAGATTCCACATAATATCCGTAGGCCTGCCCTTTGCTTGCCCCGCTTCTGGCTACGCCTTCCCGGGCCAGACACCGCTCGGCGCCCTCTGTGGAGGGTGCGTCCGTATCCTCCCAGCTCACCGTCACACCGGAACCGCTTAAGATCATGTTTGTTATATGATCCGCATAATCCTCCAGACTTTCCATATCGCCCGGATTTCCCGGAACATTTGCCTTGGAGCTTCCCAGAGAAACGCCGGAAAACCCTGTCCGATCAGATCCGCCCTCCAATCCCATCATGGCAGCTCCTGGCAGCTCCATGTCTGTCTGTGTGAGACCCTCCAGCAGAATTACCTTATATGTGCCGTCTGAGGAAACATATTCCTGGGAAGCCGGAAGATTCTCCGCTTTCTGGGACTCTTTCTGAGATTCTTCCTGGGTTCCCTCCTGAGCTGTGTTTCCGGCGGTGCTGCCGGGTGTTGTCTCCGGCGCTTTTTCAGGAGCTCCGCAGGACGTAAGCATCAGTCCCATAGCCATTGTCAGCGATAAAAGGTTTCTTTTTTTCATGATATTTTTACTCCTTCTTTCTTTTTGTTCCGGTTCCGGCTATGCCTGGGCATCTTTCGATAAAGGCCTGCATAACGGTTCAGCCGGTCCTGGAAGCGTGATTTAAAAGGCAGAACCATTATAGCATAATCAGTGTTGAGAGTGAAAGATAAATATTTCATATTTTTTATCAGGGCAAGGAGTGCCCTGTCCGGCTGTTCAGTACTGAAAAAGATACGAAAAAAACTGCTTGCAGTCTTGACGGACAAGGCGGGAAAGCAGCAGACAAAACATTTATGAAAGCGGTGATTTGTCCGAGGAATCAACTTGTGCAGATTTTGCACAAGTTGCGGACAACGGAAAAACCTAGGATGCGGTGACAGGTGCATACATCCCATCGGGGCACCTGCCGGTAGTCCTTCCAAAGGATATGGAAACTGTAGAAACCCACTGTGAGGACGTGGCCACAGATATAGAACCATACCAGGACGAGGATGGGCATGTGTATAGCCTTGACTATGGGCTGGAGGCTTTCTGATGAAATCATTACCAGGAGGCGGGCGCGGAGGAGCGCGATGGTCAGCGGATTCTTGACATACTGCCCATGGATTTGTACAATAAGATTCAATGGATGCGATGCGTGGAACATGAGCTTTATTTGCGTTTCCTGGGCTTTAGGGAAGCGTTTGTTTGGAGCTGCCGATAAAAAGGAGGGCTGTCGAAATGGAAAAAGATAAAATGCTGTCAGGCCGGTTATATGACCCCACAGACGATGAATTGACAAAACGGAGGATCAAAGCAAGAAAGCTGGCCCGCAGGTATAACAATATGGACGAGGACCAGTGGGAGGAAATGCAGGCGATCCTGTCAGAATTAGTGCCAAACAGGGGGGCAGACACCTTTTTTCAGGCGCCGGTTTATTTTGACTATGGATGCTTTGTATCCTTTGGGAAGAGGTGCTCCGCCAATTTTAATTTTACCGTATTGGATTGTGCTCCCATTACAATCGGAGACAACGTAATGTTCGGCCCCAATTGCACATTGGCGGCTCCGATGCATCCGCTCTGTCCGCAGGAGAGAAACGCCAGAGAAAGAGAAAACGGCGATTTATATAACCTTGAGTATGCCAAACCCATAAAAATTGGCAGTGACTGCTGGCTGGCCTCCAACGTAACGGTATGCGGCGGGGTGACCATAGGGGAAGGCTGTGTGATCGGCGCCGGAAGTGTGGTTACGAGAGATATACCGGCCCATTCTCTGGCGGCAGGAAATCCGTGCAGGGTAATCCGGCAGATTACGGATGCGGATCTGATGGAAGTTTTGGAATAAATGATTTCCAATTTGAAGAAGGGTGAGATCGGGAAAGTAAACGAAAGCCGGATCGAATATATGGGAATGGATGCACTTATTTTACTGAGGGAGGTTCTGAACGCACAGAGGGTCGAAGTCAGGATGATTCATGGGGAAGGCGAAGGCTTTCCGGTTTTTGATAACGGAATTCGGGAACAGCTCTTTATGGATTTTGATTACGGCAGAATTAAGGAGCAGATGATACAGAACTGTAAGGAACGTACAATATACTATATTACGGATCTATTTGGTGTTCATTATATTGTATTCAGAAAACCTGAGGATGGAGGAGCTTATATTTTGATAGGTCCCTATCTCGGCCTGGTTCCGCCGGATGCCAGGGAAATTGTGGAGAAAGTGGGAATTGACCTGTTTCATGTTCAGACTCTGCAGAGCTATTATTATGAGATCCCGGTAATCGATAATATTGAGCAGATTGTGCTTGTATTTGTTCATAGTGCATTTCCGACGGGAAATTTTCGGATTGAAAGAACAGGATTGCTCTTACAGGAGGATTATGAGGGGGAAAAAACGAGACTGGCTGATTTAGAACAGATTCCTGCCGGGCTGCTGGAGGAACGTTATAGAATTGAGGACGCTCTGGTGGAGGCGGTAGGGCAGGGAGATATTACAAAGGCATATTTCTATCTGGGTAAGTTTGGACATTTCCGTGTGCTGTCCCGCTCCGGTGATTTTCTCAGAGACAGCCGGAATATGATGATTGTGCTGAATACGCTTTTTCGTAAGGAGGTACGTCTGGCGAAGGTGCATCCTGCCTATATAGACGAGGTATCCGGAAATCTTGCAAAAAGAATTGAAAATACAAAGAGCGGCGCCGAATTGAATAGAATTCTTACGGAGATGGTGCGTAAGTATTGTCTTCTGGTACAGAATCATTCATTGCGGGGATATTCCGAGCTGATGGAGAGAGTGCTGAACTATATTGATTTTCATTTGGAAGAGCCGATGGGATTACAGGTTCTCGCAGAACAGTTCAGCTTAAATCCCAGTTATCTTTCCAGAAGCTTTAAAAAAGAGACGGGAAAAACGCTGACCGATTATATCAATGAAAAGCGGATTGAAAAATCATTGGTTTATCTGGCGGCAACCAACCTTCCCATACAGGAGGTGGCGGCAAAGGTTGGCGTCTATGACGAAAACTATTTTTCTAGAATGTTCAAAAAAATAAAGGAAAGGACACCGAGAGAGTACCGCAACATGATAACAGGAGACGGTGTGGAATAGAGAAGGAAGAAAGCTGGATTTTCAGCTTTCTTTTTTCGCTTTGATCGAAAGAGTAAAAATTGTGCTATTTGAGGTCAATCAAATCCTAAAAATTTACAGGCTTGAGGATATAATATATATAAGAAGGCATGTATTTTCAGGAAACAGGAGGAATCACAATGAACGTAAAAGAGCTGCTGGGGAAAATGACGCTGGAGGAAAAGGCCGGAATGTGTTCGGGGCTGGATTTCTGGCACTTTAAGGGAGTAGAACGGCTGGGGATCCCCTCGTTGATGGTGTGCGATGGACCTCATGGACTGCGCAAGCAGGAGGATGCGGCAAATGCGGACATGCTGGGAATTAATGACAGCATTACGGCGGTCTGCTTTCCGACGGCATCTGCATTAGCGGCCTCCTTTGACAGAAGGGTTTTGACGAAGGTCGGTGAGGTTTTGGGCAGAGAATGCCAGGCGGTGGATATAGCAGTTTTGCTGGGACCGGGCAACAATATTAAGCGCTCCCCGCTATGCGGCAGGAATTTTGAGTATTTTTCGGAGGACCCCTATCTGGCATCAGAGCTTGCAGCCTCTCACATAACGGGAGTGCAGAGTCAGGGGGTAGGAACAAGCATGAAGCATTTCTGCGCCAATAATCAGGAGACCAGAAGAATGATCGGCAGTTCCAATATGGACGAAAGAACGCTGCGGGAAATATATCTGGCAGCCTTCGAAGGGGCAGTGAAAAAGGCAAAGCCCAAAACTATTATGTGCTCTTATAATCAGGTAAACGGAACATTCCTGGCGGAAAACAGAAAGCTGCTTACGGATATCCTGCGGAAGGAATGGGGATTCGACGGAATTGTAATTACCGACTGGGGTGCTGCAAAGGACCGAGTGAAAGGAATAGAAGCGGGGCTGAATATCGAGATGCCAGGCGGAAGCGGATTGACAGACGCCCAGATCGCTGCGGCAGTAAAGGACGGAACGCTGGAGGTCGAAAGACTGGACGCGATTGTAGAAGAAATATTGAACTTTATCAACTGGATTATGGAAAATAAGAAGGATGGTGTTGTATTTGACCATGAGGCCGACCACAGGGAAGCTGTGGAGGCGGCAAAGGAATGCGCAGTACTGTTAAAGAATGAGGAAAAGCTTCTGCCCTTGTCTAAGGATAGAAAGCTGGCGTTTATCGGGGAGTTTGCAGAGAAGCCCAGATATCAGGGAAGCGGAAGCTCTCATATCAAATCCTGGAAGGTAGACAGCGTACTGGATGCCGTAAAGGATCAGGCAAATATTCAATATGCAAAAGGATATACGGCAAAGGAGAGCGTGACGGATCAGGAGCTTATGAAGGAAGCGGTTGAGGCTGCCCGGAATGCAGACACGGCGGTTATTTTTGCGGGGCTGCCCGATTCCTTTGAATCGGAAGGGTTTGACAGGAAACATCTGCGGATGCCGGACAACCAGGTGGAGCTGATACAGGCTGTGGCGGCCGTACAGAAGAATACGGTTGTGGTGCTGCACAACGGCGCACCGGTGGAAATGCCCTGGATCCATGAGGTAAAGGCCGTATTGGAAATGTATCTTTCCGGAGAAGGCGTTGGCAGGGCGGAGGCAGCGCTTTTGTTTGGGGAAGCGAATCCTTCCGGCAAGCTGGCGGAAACATTTCCCCTGAAGCTTTCCCATAATCCGTCTTACTTAAATTTCCCCGGGTGTGGGAATGACGTGAATTACCAGGAAGAAATTTATGTGGGGTATCGTTATTATGACAAAAAGGAGATAGATGTGTTATTCCCGTTCGGGCATGGATTAAGCTACACGGAATTTTCCTATTCTGACATTCAGATATCCAGGAATTCCATGACAGATCAGGACAGCCTGACGGTTTCCTGTAAGGTGAAAAATACAGGCAGCATGAAGGGAAAAGAAGTGGTGCAGCTGTATGTAGGTCCGGCGGATATGTCTGCGAGAAGAGTGCAGACCGCAGTGCGGGCGCTGAAGGGCTTTGAAAAGCTGGAGCTGGAGCCCGGCGAGGAAAAGGAAGTGGTGTTCGAGCTGGATAAGTCCGCTTTTGCTTACTACGATGTGGTTTTGGGAGACTGGTATGCGGAGACCGGAGATTATGTGATCGGCATAGGGGCGTCTTCCAGAGACATACGGCTGAGTGCACAGGTTCATGTGGAAAGTACTGTGGATGTGCCTGTCAGGATTACCAGATACACGGCCATGGCGGATATTCTTTCCACGGCACGGGGACGGGAGGTCCTTGGACAGATGATACCGCAGCAGAACCCGGCCAGTATGTTTGGCGGTCAGGAAAATGCAGGCGATAACCCGCTTGGGGATGGAGCCCAGGAGATGATGGAGGCAATGGCGGCAGAGATTCCTCTGACAGCCCTGGTCAGCTTCGGAATTATGACGAATGAGCAGATGGAACAGGTTCTGACGGCGCTGAATGCATAGTAAATTTTTGGAGGGTGCCGACTGCAATGTCAGACTCCGAAAGATATGATTGTGATAACAGAATAGGAAAACAGTATGGAGGTAAGCTATGAGATATATTTGCAATCCCATCAATTTCGGCTATAAATATCAGTTTAACAGACAGCCTGACGGAGAGGTCACTGCCTCCCGTGAGGCGGCGGATCCGTCCATGATTTTGTTTCAGGGGAAATACTTTATTTATCCGTCCATGACCTGCGGATTTTTGTACAGTGATGACCTGGCGGAGTGGAAATATCATCCGGTGAAAAACCTGCCGGTTTATGATTATGCGCCGGATGTGAGGGCAGTTGGAGACTACCTGTACTTCTGTGCATCTAATCATGAGAAGGGAACCTATTATCGCACAAAGGATCCTTTTTCGGATGAATATGAAAAAATAGAGGGTGATTTTCCTTTTTGGGATCCTAATCTGTTTGCGGATGAGGATGGCCGTCTGTATTTTTACTGGGGCTCGTCCACATCCGAACCGATTTATGGAATTGAGCTGGATGCGGAGACGATGAAGCCTGTTGGGGAGAGACAGAACCTGTTTTATGGGAATGATGAGGAAAAAGGCTTTGAACGCACGGCAGAGAATCATGTTCCGCTTCGCTCGAAGGAGGAAATTGAGGCAATAATCAGTCAGATGGATGTGCAGCAGATGCCGGAATCCGTGAGGGAGGCGGCGATTTCTTACATAAAAGGAAGTCCTTATGTGGAAGGGGCGTGGATGAATAAGCATGGCGGCAGATATTATCTGCAGTACGGCACCCCCAGCTCCGGCTGTAATATATATGGTGATGCGGTATACGTCAGCGATAAGCCGCTGGGACCCTTTATGCTGGCAAAGAGCAATCCCTACTCCTACCATCCGGGCGGCTTTTTCCCGGGGGCGGGACACGGATCCACAATGGAGGACAGAGAGGGCAATGTGTGGCATACCTCCACAATGCGCATTTGTGTCAACCACAATTTTGAACGCCGCATAGGCCTGTGGCGCGCCGGATGGGATAAGGACGGAGAGTTGTTCTGCAACCAGCGTTATGGAGACTGGGTTATGTCGTTGGATAAGCTGGCGGAAAATCCCTGGGCAGATCCGGACTGGATGCTTTTGTCTTATCAAAAGGCGGCAAAGGCTTCCTCCAGTGAGGAAGGTAAAGGGCCGGAGCTTGCGGTAAATGAGGATGTGAGGAATTGGTGGAGGGCCGCATCCAATGAGAGCGGCCAGTGGATCCAGGTGGATTTGGGAGATCTGTGTGATATACATGCGGTTCAGATTAATTTTGCGGATGATAAGCTTTGTCCGCCGCTTCCGGAAGGAGCAGAGCTGACAGGTGCGCTGCATCAGGAGCGCTGGATCGATGAGATCCCACAGAAAACCAGATGGAGGCTGGAAGCATCTGCAGACGGGACGGTCTTTTTCACAGTGGAGGATAAGTCCAAGGCTGAAACAGACCTGCCCCACGATCTGGTGGTGAGAGAAGAAGGATTTCAGGCCAGATATATTCGACTGACCGTGGAAGAGCTTCCTTATGGGCAGGCGGCCTGCGTTTCCGGGCTGCGCGTATTCGGGCTTGCACACGGAGAGGTGCCGCATAAGGCGGTAAATGTGTCGGTAAAAAGAGAAGGAGACCTTGACATGCAGGTGTCCTGGAAGGGAAAGGCGGTCGGCTATGTGGTACAGTGGGGCACTTCTCCGGAAAAGTTGTATCACAGCTACATGGTGTTTGCCGATTCTGTCCGTATCGGTGCGTTGGTAAAAGGGCAGGAAAACATATATGTCCGTGTGGACAGCTTTAATGAGAGCGGAATTACGGAGGGGGATGTGGTACACCTGTCCTGATATTATCGATCTGAACAGGTCATCGATGAGAGGAGGCATGGAAATGAACAAAGGCCTGAACCCGAATATTTTGTTCAAAAAAAACGACAATGGAGCTTTGCTTGCCTGGCATGGAGATTCCGGGGTAAGTCTGCTTGAGGAAGACGGGTTGTTTTTCAAGGATTTGAGTAAGGACGGGGTATTACATCCCTATGAGGACTGGAGGCTCCCGCCCAAAGAACGGGCAAAGGATCTGGCGGCGCGTATGAGTGTGGAGCAGATCGCAGGGCTGATGCTGTATGGGCTTCACCAGACGGTGCCCGGAGAGGGGAATCCGTTTATGCCGGTTTTGTATGGGGGAAAAGCATTTTCGGAAAGCGGAGCCGATGTCTCTGATTTAAGCGACGGGCAGATTGAAGCGCTGCGAAAAGAGGAGATGCGTCATTTGTTGATAGCTCAGGTTTCCGGCGCGTCAGACGCCGCACGCTGGAACAATAATCTGCAGGCCTTGGCCGAGAGCCTGCCGCTTGGTATTCCGGTGGCAATCGGAACGGATCCCCGTCACGGGAACGACAATTCCAAGGAGTTTAATGCAGGCAGCGGCGGGGATATTTCGGCATGGCCGGAAGAGCTGGGCATGGCGGCCAGTTTTGATCCCGGGCTTGTACGGCGGTTTGGAGAAATTGCCGCAAAGGAGTACAGGGCTCTGGGGATTACCAGTGCACTGTCGCCGCAGGCCGACCTGGCCACAGAGCCGAGATGGTTTCGGTTTTCCGGAACCTTTGGGGAGAGTGCGCATCTTGCGGCAGATATGGCGCGGGCATACATAGACGGAATGCAGACCTCCGGTAAGGAAGCGCGCACATTTGAAGGATGGGGAAGTGAAAGTGTTGCCGCCATGGTGAAGCACTGGCCGGGCGGCGGCTGTGGGGAAGGCGGAAGGGATGCCCATTTTGCGTTTGGAAAGTATTCCGTATTTCCAGGAGGCAACCTGCAGGAGCATTTGAAGCCTTTCACGGAGGGAGCGTTTGAGCTTAAGGATGGGACAAAAAAGGCGGCTGCGGTAATGCCCTATTACACAGTGCCGTTTGATCAGGATTCCGCAGAGGGGGAAAATGTAGGCTGTTCCTATAGTAAATATTTGATTACAGATTTGCTGCGGGAAACGTATGGGTATGACGGCGTGGTATGTACGGACTGGGGAATCACTACGGATCAGTCAGAAATAGAGACGGTCATGACAGGGAAATGCTGGGGAGCGGAGGACCTGACACAAGCTCAGCGCTGTTTGAAGATTCTGATGGCGGGAGTGGACCAGTTTGGCGGTCTTAGTGAAAAGGCTCCGGTTCTTGAAGCATATCGGCTGGGAATAGAAATTTACGGAGAAGAGCAGATGCGTCTTCGGTTTGAACAGTCTGCAGTCCGGATCCTGACAAATCTGTTTTTGACGGGATTGTTTGAAAATCCTTACGTGGACCCGGAACAATCTGATAGAATCGCGGGCTGTGCGGAGTTTATGCAGGAGGGATTTGAGGCGCAGGTAAAATCGGTGATTCTGCTGAAAAACAACGATGGGGTACTGCCCTTAAAGAAGAATGTGAAGGTCTATATACCAAAGATGTTTACAAAAGAAAGCAGGGACTGGTTTGGAAATATCGTTCCTGAGCATTGGGATTTCCCCACAGACCGGACGCTTGCGGAAAAATATCTGACATTGGCAGAGCAGGCCGAGGATGCGGACTGCGCACTGGTATTTCTGCATGCGCCGGACGGCTTGAATCGTGCGGCCGGCGGCTACAGTGTGGAGGACCGTAAGAACGGCGGAAACGGATATGTGCCGATCAGCCTGCAATATCGTCCCTATACGGCAAAAAAAGCGCGCGGTGTCAGTATCGCCGGCGGAGATCCCAAGGAGCAGTTTATGAATCGAAGCTTTCAGGGTAAAACAGTGACGGTCAACAATGAATCGGATCTGGACATTCTGCTGGAGACAAAAGAAAGAATGGGAAACAAGCCGGTAATCGCGGTTATGGCGAGCCTGGGTCCTGTGGTAGTCTCGGAATTTGAGGAAAAAGCGGATGCCCTGCTGCTTACGATTGGAGATCTCCACCAGGCAGTGCTGGAAATTATAACGGGAAAAAAGGAACCCAGCGGTTTGCTTCCGTTTCAGATACCGGCGGATATGGATACTGTTGAAATGCAGCAGGAGGATGTGGCATTTGACATGAGATGCCATTCCGATACGGAAGGGCATTGCTACGATTTTGCCTACGGAATGAATTGGGGTGGGCTGATCGAGGACGAGAGAACCCGTAAATATGGAAGAGGATAGAGTATGAGAAGAATACAGAAAATCAATCAACGCTGGAAATTTATTAAGGATAATGTGAATGTCGGCGAAGTATGCGGGGCTGCGGGGGAGATCGTAAATCTTCCCCATACCTGGAACAGTAAGGATGGGCAGGACGGCGGCAACGATTATTATCGCGGCACCTGTTGGTATATAAAAGAATTTGAAAAACCGGAAATAAATGATGCAGAGGAGGTTTGGCTGGAATTCCGCGGTGCGGCCATGAGCGCGGCGGTCTATGTCAACGGTGTGCCGGCAGGAAACCATGACGGAGGGTATTCAACCTTCCGCTTCAATATTACGGACATGCTGCAGGAAAATAATGTGCTGGCAGTTTCCGTGGACAACAGCTATAAAAGGACTGTTTACCCACAGAAAGCTGATTTTACTTTTTATGGGGGAATTTATCGGGATGTCTGTCTGGTAATCGTGTCGAAAAGTCATTTTGCATTGGGATCTCATGGATCAAGCGGCGTCAAGGTAACACCCGAGGTAATCCCCGGTGAGCCGGAGACGAAGGTTGCAGTGGAGGTGTGGACGGAAAACGCCGCGGAAGGAGCACCGGTCACGGTAATTTTGCGGGATGCTGAGGGCCGGGCGGTTTTAGACGGAGCGGCATCGGTACAAGGGAATTATGCAAAGACAGAGGTCCTGCTTGAGAACCCCCATCTGTGGGATGGAAGAAAAGATCCTTATCTGTATGAAGCGGTGGTCACGTTGGGAGATGAAGAGGATGAGGTCTGCGTGAGGTTTGGGTGCAGGACCTTCAGCTTTGACGCAGAGAAGGGATTTTTCCTGAATGGAAGGAGTTATCCTCTCTGCGGCGTATCGCGTCATCAGGACCGGCGGGATGCGGGAAATGCCCTGACAGAAGAAATGCACAGACAGGATATGGAAATGATCAAAGAGGTGGGAGCCAATACAATTCGTCTGGCACATTATCAACACGATCAGTATTTCTATGACCTCTGTGATGAGGCAGGAATGATTGTCTGGGCTGAAATCCCTTATATTACAGAGCATATGCCGGAAGGAAGGGAAAATACGATCAGCCAGATGACGGAGCTGGTCATGCAGAATTGGAACCATCCATCCATCATCTGCTGGGGGCTATCCAATGAGATTACCACTACCGGCGGCGTCACGGAGGATATGACGGAGAACCATCGTGTTTTAAACAGCCTGTGTCATAGACTGGATTCTTCCAGGCCTACCACTATGGCAAATGTATTTCTGCTTGAAACTGACAGCGATATGCTTTCTATTCCGGATATCCGTTCCTATAATCTCTATTATGGCTGGTATGTGGGGGAGAAAGAGGACAATGACGTCTGGTTCGACGATTTTCACAGACAGAATCCTGAGATGGTGATTGGTCTTTCCGAATATGGCGCTGATGCAACTATCTGCTATCAGACCGCAAATCCGGTAAAGGGAGATTACACGGAGCAGTACCAGGCATTGTACCATGAGCATATGCTCAAGATGTGGTCAGAGCGTCCCTATATATGGGCGATGCATGTCTGGAATATGTTTGACTTTGCCGCAGACGGCAGAGCAGATGGAGGCGAGCCGGGGGTTAATCACAAGGGACTCGTAACCTTTGACAGAAAAGTGAAAAAGGATGCTTTTTATATCTATAAGGCATATCTTTCCGACGAACCATTTGTGCATATCTGCTCCCGCCGTTATGTGGACCGTGTGGAAGCGGTGACAAGGGTAAAGGTATATTCCAATCAGTCCCATGTGGTATTAACGGTAGACGGAAAAGAATTTGCGCAACAGAGTGGAGATAAAATTTTTGTATTTGAGGTTCCGATTTCTGCGGAGCATGTGATCGAGGCGAGATCCGGAGACTGTCATGACAGCATCCGGATACGAAAAACTGCCGAGCCGAATGCTTCCTATGTAAAGGAGCAGGAGGCCGTGGTCAACTGGTTTGACCGGGATGATATGCAGGAAAGAGAAGGCTATTTTTCCATCAAGGACAGTGTGGCATCCATAAAAGCGGTACCCGAAGCAGCAAAGCTGTTTGAGGCCATTCAGGAGAAGATAACCGAGGCATATGGGGATGTGGCAAGGAATGCCAAGGTGCCGGAGGCCATTCAGCGCCAGATGGAAGCAATGCCTGTGGAAGCGATGCTGAAAAATGCAGGAAAGGCTGTAACCGCGGATATGGTGGTGGCTTTGAACCGGGAACTGAACAAAATTCCAAAGGAAGGCGTTCCCTGTCAGCGTGACTGCTGCTGATACAAAATACGGTACTGCCTGGGAGTCATGCCTGTCATTTTTTTGAACTGTCTCATGAAATGGCATTCGTTCTCATTGGTGTGCATCAGCGAATCGAGGACATTTTCCTGATAGATATTTTTTTTAGGGAATTGCTTTGTACATGTCAAGCTGTTAAGCTTATGTGGTAGTGACAGTAAGATGGTTAAAAGGCATTCCTGAAAGCCTTGGAATATATGTATAAAGGAGATGAGCATGCTGAAAAAGAGAATTGATTTACTGAAAAGCTGGAGGCAGGAAAGAGATGAGGAGGGCATTTCCTTTTGTTTCCCTGCGGAGAGCGGAGCAGGTATCAGGCCTTACGGGTTTGACACAGTGAACGACGCAGCAGAAGATGTGATGCGCTGGTACGGACTGCGGCTTGGAGTGGAAACGGCATGTGTAAATGGGGAGATAACGGTCACAGCAGAGTTTTATTATGGGCAGAAATTGTCCTATAGCCTTCATTTTGCCGAGACTGGACGCCATGACTGTGAAATCCGCCTGAAAGATTTCCCTGTAGAGGAGGCGCAGGCAAATATCTGGAGGAATCTTACTGCTATACGGATATGCGGTGCGGCACAGGTTTATCGGGCAGAGTTTGTCAGGGGAAATGGACTGTATGTGGAGAGCAGTGTATTGGGTAAGGCCGGAGATATCGGCGAGAGGGTGGTTTATCGGGTAAAAGTACATAATTGTCTGGAAAAATCGGTTTCTGTGCGTTCATTTCAGCTGTTTGAGGGCTGGGAATCCATGCCTGCGCAAATTTCTCCGGCAGATTTCAGACTGGAGCCGGAAGAGGCACAGGAGGTGGAAGTGTCCGTACAGGTGCATGACTATATGCCTGCAGGTGCCCATGAAAAGACAAAGGTGCGTTTTGTTCCGGAGGGCAATTCCGCACAGGCTGCGGAAGCCGCGTTTATGACGTTAAGACGTCTGGAGCACCCCTATATCTATCATACTGCTGAAAAATGGCAGGAGGTAAAAGAGAACATTGAGAAATATGATGTGTTCAAACCGGAATATGAAAGGATCAGGAAAGATGCGGACGACTGGGAGGTGCCGCCGATAGTTCCTTTTGGAGAACGGGATTATTGCTATGATACCAGACAGGAGCATTATATTATGTCCTGTGCCTATATGCATGCGATTACCGGTGAAAGCTGTTATGCAGAGAAAATACATGCTTTTTTTCAAAGCTTTATGAATAAGGATATTGGCTATCCTGTAAGAAAGAAAGGCTGCAGCCAAAGCTATGTGCAGGAAGGGCACTTTTTCCAGCATCTTGCACTGGCATATGATATGACATACAATTCGCCTCTTTGGTCTGCACAGGACAGGCAGGGGGTGGAGGCATGCTTCAGAATATACATGGATATCCTTGACAGGCATATCGACAGCGGACATATCAGCAATTGGACGCTCTCCGAGCTGACTGGTGCGGTATATTGTGCAATGGTACTCCAGGACTTTGAACGGATGGAGAGGTTTTTGGAAGGTCCTTCAGGAAGCTTTGAACAGCTGTGTCATGGAGCATTCAGCGATGGATGGTGGTATGAGTGTTCGATTGGCTACAATATTTGGGTGTCATCCATGTATCTTCACACTGCACATGCATTGCTTCCTTTTGGAATCAATATTTTTCACAGGCAATTTCCGCTTTCCTATGGTAAAGAAGTGGACAGCATTTATGGCTGTGCAAAAAGGGAAATACGACATGGAATGTATGGTGAAAAATGGGGCGGTATGCAGAAAAGCTATATCTGTATCAAGGATTTATTTGATGCGGTGCTTCCCTTTCTGGACTATAGAGGGGTGATGGCCGGTGTCAATGATTCGGCAGAAAAGAAAATCTCCGGTGTGCATTTTGGTTCTACATTTGACCTTGCGTATACACATTATCAGGATCCGGCATATATACCGGTTATTCGGCTTTTTGAAACCGTGGATCCTATATTTGGCCATGCGGAGCTTCCTGAGACAGAGCAAACTCTCGGAACGGAAAATGCCTTCTCGGACAATATCGGAATTATGGTTTTGAGAAGCCGGAAAGAGGGCAGGACACCGGGAGAACAGATACAGGCTATGCTCAGATATGGATCCCATGGTTTTGCGCATGGGCATTTTGACAGGACAGAACTGCTGTCCGTGATGCGCTATGGGAGGAGCTTCTACAATCCCGAGAGTATTTGGTGGGGATATGCGCATTTTATGTATAAATTCTATGTCCAGAATTCAAATACCAAGAATATGGTAGTGGTGGATGGAAAAATGCAGATACCCGCAGACGCCCAGAGGGTTTTATTCTACTCAGGCACAAGTTTCCAGGCCGGTGCAGTCAGAACAAGCAGCAGGTGGGGATTTCCCCCTTTTGGCGGCATGATATATGATAATGGAGATTCGCTGGCGCAGCGGTGCGAGAGAAATGCCAGTGATCTTTCCTGTTATGATGCCGCGGAGTATGGAGAGATAACTGAAGTTACGGAAAAGATCTGTCAGACTCGGGTAATGGTGGTGCTTGATGACTGTATTGTGCTCTTTGACTGTATGGAGGGTGAAACGGAACATTTGTATGAGAGCCTTATGGAAATAAAGGGCTTCCGGGAATTGGTTCCTGTGAATGAAAAAGGGAGTATTAGAGCAACGCATCACACCGGCAGGAAATCTGATAATCCGAAATCCGATACCCAGTTTATTACTGACTGCTGTTGGTATCAGGCAGAAGGAGAGACCGTTGCCAGATTTGAGACCCGTTTTGGGAACAGTGCGGACAATCGTGGGAATCGTGGGGAATATAATGAACCTGGCAGTCTGAACCTGGATATCTATACCGCATGGCCGCTGAAGACACAACAGATGCATGGCCTGGAGGCAGAGGACTTGGGGGTCAGAGTACCATATGATATGCGTGTCCTTGCAGACGGGGAATGCAGGAGGGAATATTCCGCAAATGCATGGCTGCTTGGTGCAAGGGAATTGGATATTGCGGTGGAGCCGGAATGCAGGACCCTAACATTGGAAATCTTTAATAAGCCTATTTATTCGGAGCAGAATTATCCCTATGCAGGCCCGCAGGGATTATTCCTCGGGGATTCTTATGTGGAGCTGGAGGATGGAAGCAAAGTAGCGATTTTGGGCCTTCCTGTACGACGGGTCAATATTGATGAAGGCTGTGGAATAGGCAGAGACTATCAAGATGGAAGAGTGCTGATAGAGGGAATTGAGTATTTGGATGCTATTCCCATCAGTCCGATAGACCATGATAAAAAGGCATATATAACGGTAGAGCTTTCAGGGCTCAGGGCAATCCGGTTCCATGGTATTGTAGGTGCGGATAATTTCCCGGGGCCGGAGGAAGAACGCCGCAGGCATTACGCGGTGGGGCAGACAGCCCGGGAGGGCAGGTTCGTAACTGTGGTCGAACCCTATGAAGGAACAGGAAAGATTGCGTCGGTTGAAGGTATCAGCGCCGAAAAGGTAAAAATTCGGTATACAGACGGTTCCTGGCAGGAAATTACAGCGGAGACAATTAAGGCGGTTCCATATGTGACAGTGAATACTGATCGGAACGGTCAGAGGCAGCACGAGCATTCTTAATCCGCATGGTATTTTTTCTGTGATAAACAGAAATCAGGCCGGGACGTGAAGGAATGAAGGACAGAAAGTCCCCCTGCCCATCAAGGCTGAGGGGCAGGGGAGTTTGTCGTGCTGCCGAACGGAAAGATTCTTTCGTTACCTTATCAGGTGATTCCCAATCCTGCGCTGGCGTATCCGACGATGGTATTGAGTAATGTCAATCCACTTGCGGATGCAGAGAGCACAAGCATCAATCTGGTCCGAGCCGTAACGGGGATACTAAGCCCTGTCAGCGAACCGTTCAGAAGTGTTCCTACGGATATAACTCCCGTCAGAGAAGGAGTCAGATTGATCAGTGTTCCGGCAATCGGTGAAAATACGTTATTTGGTGTTGCGGACTGGTAAATCTGCGCAGTTACGACAACGGTGGAGCCAATCAGAGAAAGCGCAGCCGTTGTGCTGAAAAATGCGCTGAATGACGTAATCGTTCCGGCACGCGGAACCTGAAATGCGAAGTTGGAAAGGGTTCCGCTGGCATTGGTAATATCGATTGTAGCTCCCAGAGCTGTAAGTCCCTGAGCGCTGCTTCCGAATCCTACAAAGGCGGGAAGCCCTACAAGCCCTCCGGCAATTGTGGTCAGGGTGACGGGAAGCCCGGAAGCAAAGGGGATGATAGCTCCGGTGCCGTCCGCGCCTGTGGGCCCAGTGGCACCGGTAGCGCCTGTGGGTCCGGTAGCGCCTGTGGGTCCGGTGGCGCCGGTAGGTCCAGTGGCCCCCGTAGGTCCTGTAGCGCCGGTGGGTCCTGTGGCCCCAGTAGCGCCGTCCGCGCCGTCCGCACCGGTGGGTCCGGTAGCGCCGTC
>CAMWUL010000075.1 GCA_947177445.1 uncultured Lachnospiraceae bacterium
CAAGTGTGGATGTAAGCGGCTTTGATACCAGCAATGTGGAGAATATGATGCGGATGTTTTCTGATTGCAACAATCTGAGTAGTGTGGATGTAAGCGGCTTTGACACCAGCAATGTGACCAATATGAGGGATATGTTTTCTGATTGCAATAGTCTTGTCAGTTTGAACGTAAGCAGCTTTAGTACCAGTAATGTTACAGATATGAGCGGAATGTTTGAAAACTGCAGCAGCCTGGAATGCTTAGATGTAAGTGGTTTTGATACTGGAAAAGTAATGCATATGGAATGGATGTTTGATGGATGTAGCAATTTAAGAAAAATAGATGTAAGCGGTTTTGATACAAAAAATGTTATAAGCATGAATCGTATGTTTTGCGACTGCACTAAGTTATACAGCATTGATTTGTCTGGATTTGATATTAGTGAAATAGTAGATATTGAGAATATGTTTTTATGGTGTACAAATTTATCTGTTGTCTATGCCCCATGTAATACACCAGTACCTGTAAAACTGCCTTTATTATCCGACGCTGTCTGGTGCACTCCCGACGGTACAGAAGTAACCGAGATTCCTCAGAACCGGAACTACAGCATAAAGCTGACCCGGCATTATACAAAAGGTACTCCAGAAATCACCACTACCACATCGGATCTGAACATGGACAATGTAATCCGGGTAAAATATGTACCTTACTCCTATACTGTACGGACAAACAACGAATATCACTGGAATACGGTAACTTTCTCTATTGTGGAAGGCAGGCTGGCGGAAGGACTTCAGATGTACCCGTCCACTGGTGAGATATATGGCGTTCCTTTGGAAACAGGGGAGTTTCCCATAACAGTGAGGGCAGATTACAGTAATCCGGATTTCCTACCCTCTTACGCACAACTGACGCTGATCGTAAAGGATAACACGGATACGAATATCAGTACGGCTACGGATCCGGGCTATGATATTATCCAGCCTGTGCCCAATATGAGCCTGAATGCTTTGCCCGGAAGCAACAGTCAGATTCTGGTTTCCAAGGAGGAATATGCGGAGTTTGTAGATCTGTATCTGGATGGAGAAAAATTGGTTGAAGGAACGGATTACACTTTAGAAGCAGGCAGTACTAGGATTACCATATTAAATCAAACGTTGACCAGAAAGGGGACAGGGACTCATACACTGGGAATCGAATTCCGCATCAAGGGGTTTAATGTACTGAGACGGGCCGCGCAAAATTTTGTGGTGTCAGAAAACTCAAATGCGGGGGACAATAGCGGCAACGGCAATAGTAGTGATAACGGAAATATCGGCGGAAGTGGGAACGGCAATGGCGGAGACAGTGGAAAGAATGTTTCAGACAATACAGAAACTGCAGAAACAGCTTCCGAAGATGAGGTCACTGCTATTATCTACACTGTGAAGCCCGGTGATAACCTGCGGAAAATTGCTGTGAAGTTCTACGGGATCAGTGATTATTGGAGAAAGATCTATGCGGATAACGCAAACCTGATCAGAAATCCTGGCAGGATTTACGTCGGGCAGAAGCTGACTATTTATCTGACAAAGAACAAGACGTTCACAGAACTTTTTGAAAATGGTAATGACTATCGGGTAGCACCTGGAGATAATCTATGGAAGATCGCCCAGAGAGTATACGGCGACGGAAGGTTATGGATAAAGATCTATGAAGCGAATAGGGCAATGATTATCAATCCGGGAAGGATCCGCGGTGGTTTGCTGTTGAAGCTTCCTCAAAGGTAGATTGTTGGAAAAAGAATATGAGATGGTTAGGGAAGAATTGGAAGAGCGCTTAGAACAGGGGGTTATCAGTGAATATGTCAAATGTACGATTATTGATATGTCGAACAGAGTGCTTGAGCATATTGCACGGAAGTATGAGCTGGTCAGAAAGGGAGTGAAGGCAGTTATGGGCGGAAAGGTTCTGGATTATGAGGCAAAAACCATACTGAATGAAGGTATGGAAAAAGGAATGGAAAAAGGTATGGAAAAAGGTATAGAGAAAGGTATGGAAAAAGGCATCAGGGGAACGGTTTCCATATTGAAGAATTTAGGTATTCCTACACAGACAATTTTGAGCGAGATTCAGGAGCAGTATAATCTGAGTCCGGAGGCTTCCAGAGAGTATCTGTAACAATTGTTGTTCCGGCACCAGGTGGCACTGGTGCCGGAAATAGGGCATTAGGTCATGAATCCTGACCCGGACTGCGAAGCTTTTCCAGAAGTATGAGTCCGTAGGCTAAAAAGGCTTTATCCTTTTCAGAAAGATGTTCCAACAGGTGCAGAAGCCGGTCAATCGTATACCGCCCGCTGATCGTCTGGGAGGCGATATCTGATAAATAAGGATAACTGGTGCGGCCCAGCAGATAATCGACAGAGACTTCGTAGAAGTCCGCCAGCTTGACCAGGGTATCCAGATCGGGGCAGTGAGTGCCGGATTCGTAATTAGATATGGTGCCCACAGAGCAGTGGAGATAAGATGACAGTTGTTTTTGCCCCATGCCCTTTTTATGCCGGAGCTGCTTTAGTGTTTCTGAAAAATGGCTCATGCTAATTTCCTCCTTTGAGTTTTGTACTATGAGGATACCATAGGATGCTGTGTTAAGTAATAAAAAAGCAGATATTTACGTCTTTCAGAAGTGTCTGCAGATGCCGACAGCTAAATAACCGACGGCAGACCGGAGAAGAGAATAAGGAAAGATTTTTGACGGTTATGTAAGGCCTTCCGGCATATGCCTTTGGGCCCTTGGTGCTACATTTTAAAGGTTTTCTTAAGTCTGTGCTCGATAAACTGAATAGACTGATAAAACAGCAGGGCGATGATACACAGGATGATGATGCTTGTGATCACCATATCCAGCTGGAAAACCTGGGAACCGTATATGATCAGATATCCCAGGCCTCGCCTGGCGGCAAGGAATTCACCGATGATTACGCCTACCAGAGCCAGACCGATATTGACTTTGGCGGTGCTGAGCAGGATGGGAACAGAGCCGGGCAGCACTACCTTGAAAAAAGCGTCCTGCTTTCTGCCGCCCAGCGTGTAGATCAGAGTGATTTTCTCCGGATCTACCTGCTGAAAGCCGGTATAAAAGCTGATAATAGAGCCGAAAACAGCCACGGAGATTCCGGCTACGATGATGGTTTTTGCCCCGGTGCCCAGCCATACGATAAAGAGCGGTGCCAGAGCTGACTTGGGCAGACTGTTGAGTACCACCAGGTATGGCTCGAAGATCTCGGACAGCTTTGGTGAATACCATAACAGTGTGGAACAGACCAGACTGAACAGGATCACCAGAAGAAAGCTGACTATGGTCTCAAACAGTGTGATGCCGATGTGGGAGAGCAGAGCTTTGTTGCAGAGCAGGTCTGCAAAGCAGGCAGCTACGCGGCTGGGGCTGGAGAAAAAGAAGCTGTCGATCCAGCCCAGGGCTGCGCTGACTTCCCACAAAGCCAGAAACAGTATAAAAATCAGGGTGCGCCAGGAGGTGATCTGATGGTGGTGCCTTCTGTGCTGTCTCACAAATTCTTCTTGCTTTGTCAATTCTTTTTTCGGATTATTTTTCATGTGTCATATCCTCCCAAAGCCTGTTAAAGTATTGCTGGAACTCCGGTGCATTTCTGGCGGCCAGGGGCGTGTCCTCCTGCAGTGTCAGCTTGACGGAGACCTCCTTTTTTACTGTTGCAGGACGTCCTGAGAGAACGATAATCCTGTCTGCCAGGCTGATTGCTTCGGACAGATCGTGGGTAATAATGATCATGGTTTTTCCGGCGGCCCGTATAAGTCGGCAGATGTCCGCGGAGACCATCAGCCTGGTCTGGTAATCCAGGGCGCTGAAGGGTTCATCCAGCAGGAGCAGCTGAGGCTCCAGGGCTAAAGTGCGGATCAGGGCGGCGCGCTGCTTCATGCCTCCTGACAGCTCGCTGGGCCGTTTGTCGCGAAATTTATCTAATCCATACTCTGTCAGGAGGCGGTCTACTTTTTGGAGCCGGTCAGGAGTCAGCATATGATGCAGCTCCAGACCCAGAGTCACATTTCGGTAGACGGTACGCCATTCAAACAGGTGATCCCGCTGAAGCATATATCCCACCTTGGGATATTGAAGACTGCCGTCGGGATTGTTGAACAGGATCGTTCCGCTCTCCGGGGGCAGGAGGCCTGCAATGATGGACAGAAGAGTGGATTTCCCACAGCCGCTTGGGCCTACGATGGCGATAAATTCGCCCTCACGGACACCAAAGGAGATATCCTTCAAAGCCCGGGTCTCTCCGTTCAGACTATGGTAGGAATAGCTGATGTTTTTCAGTTCCAGAATGTTTGCCATAAAGTGCCATTCCCAAGTCCGGTTTTGGACTTTGTTTTCCTTAATATTGATTTATAAATAGGATATGACAGCGCGGCAAAAGAGGTTACATCTTGCACAAAGGCGCGGTTTGTGGTATCATTTGCTTCAAGTGTGAGTTCGTTTGGCAGATGATGTGTAAGATCATTTGGACAGCGGAAGTTTACAGGAAGATTATGACGGAGTGAAACGGAGAAAAATATGGCACAATTGTGGGGAGGGCGTTTTACAAAGGAAACTGACCGCATGGTTTATGAATTCAATGCGTCCATAGGCTTTGATAAGCGGCTTCTTGATCAGGATATCAAAGGAAGCATGGCTCATGCGGATATGCTTGCAAAACAGGGAATTCTGACGGCGGAAGAGGCGGGGGCTATCAAAAAAGGTCTGGAGGCAATTCTTTGGGATGTGAAGGAAGGCAGACTGGCCGTAGACTTAAGCTGTGAGGACATACACAGTTTTGTGGAAGCCGAGCTGACAGGAAGGATCGGTGAGGCGGGGAAGAAGCTTCATACGGGAAGAAGCCGCAACGACCAGGTGGCACTGGATATGAAATTATACACCCGGGAGCAGGTAATGGTGACAGACCGGCTGTTGAAAGAGCTTCTGAAGGTCATTCTGGAGGTTATGGAGGAGAACACCGAGACCTATATGCCGGGTTTTACGCATCTTCAGAAAGCCCAGCCAACCACCTTGGCCCATCATTACGGGGCTTATTTTGAGATGTTCCGCAGGGACAGACAGCGCATGACGGATATATATCGGCGGATGAATTATTGTCCGCTGGGGGCGGGCGCTCTGGCGGGCACCACCTATCCTCTGGACAGAGAGTACACGGCTTCTCTTCTGGGCTTTGACGGGCCTGCTGTCAACAGTATGGATGCGGTTTCCGACAGGGATTATCTGATTGAATTTCTGGCGGCGCTTTCTACCATAATGATGCATCTGAGCCGGTTTTCGGAGGAGATCATCCTCTGGAATTCCAATGAATACCAATTTGTGGAGATTGACGATGCCTTTTCCACCGGAAGCAGCATTATGCCGCAGAAAAAAAATCCTGATATTGCAGAGCTTGTGCGGGGAAAGACGGGCCGCGTATATGGGGATCTGATGGCGCTGCTGACTACCATGAAGGGACTGCCTCTTGCATATAATAAGGATATGCAGGAGGACAAGGAGGTTTTCTTTGATGCTTCGGATACGGTAAAGGATTGTCTGACTCTTTTTACCGGAATGCTTCGCACCATGAGATTTCGAAAGGACCGCATGGCGGCCAGTGCCCTGAACGGATTTTCCAACGCCACGGATGCTGCGGATTATCTGGTGGGAAAGGGAGTTCCTTTCCGGGATGCCCATGGGATTGTGGGCAGGCTTGTGCTGTATTGTGTGGAAAAAAACACTTCTATCGGTGAGTTGTCCATGGAGGAGCTTCAGGGGATCAGCGATCAGTTTGGAGAGGATCTGTATGAGGCGGTTTCTCTGAAGGCCTGTGTGGAGAGGCGGCTCACTGCCGGAGCCCCCGGACCGAGGGCCATGAGGGCGGCCATGGATGGGTACAGGGCGTACCTGGAGGAAGAGTAATTGAATCGCAATGAACACAAAAGCATAAATAAATACAGAAGGATATAAACCTTGAAAGCAGATGAATCAGATTTATTCAATACATATATCAGAAAAAAGGAGAGAAAGAATGGATAAGAGAGCGGGTCAGAAGTTAAAGGTTGGTATTTTAGGCGGAACCGGTATGGTGGGACAGCGGTTCATTGCCCTGCTGGAGAATCATCCCTGGTTTGAAGTGACCACGATTGCCGCCAGTCCCCGCTCCGCAGGCAGAACCTACAGGGAAGCCGTGGAGGGCAGATGGAAGATGACGACGCCTGTGCCGGAGGCGGTAAAGGATATCGTTGTCATGAATGTAAACGAGGTGGAAGCAGTTGCGGAAAAGGTTGACTTTGTGTTCAGCGCTGTGGATATGACCAAGGAAGAGATTAAGAAGATCGAAGAGGACTATGCCAGGACCGAGACGCCGGTGGTTTCCAACAACAGTGCCCACAGATGGACACCGGATGTGCCCATGGTGGTTCCTGAGATCAATCCGGAGCACATGCAGGTGATTGATTTCCAGAAAAAGAGACTGGGCACGAAAAGAGGCTTTGTGGCCGTCAAACCCAATTGCTCCATACAGAGCTATGCGCCTGTGCTCACTGCCTGGAAGGAGTTTGAACCGGTGGAGGTAGTAGCCACTACCTACCAGGCCATTTCCGGCGCCGGAAAAACCTTCGGCGACTGGCCTGAGATGGTTGGAAATATCATTCCCTATATCGGAGGCGAGGAGGAGAAAAGCGAGAAGGAACCCCTGCGGATATGGGGAAAGATCGAGAACGGCGTCATCGTTCCGGCGGTCTCTCCTGTGATTACATGCCAGTGCATCCGGGTGCCGGTGCTCAACGGCCACACGGCGGCAGTGTTTGTGAAATTCCGTAAAAAGCCTGACAGAGACCAGCTGATCGAAAAGCTGCGAAGCTTCAGAGGCGAGCCCCAGAGGCTGGAGCTGCCCAGCGCTCCCAAGCAGTTTATTCAGTATCTGGAGGAGGACAACAGGCCCCAGGTGACGCTGGATGTGGATTACGAGCGGGGCATGGGAATCAGCGTAGGACGCCTGCGGGAGGATACGGTATATGATTATAAGTTTGTAGGGCTGTCCCACAATACCGTCAGAGGTGCGGCAGGCGGCGCGGTTTTATGTGCGGAGCTGCTGAAGGCTCAGGGGTATATCACAAATAAGGGGCAGCTATGAGTGAATTGCGTTATCAATTGGATCTCCTGAAGGCGATGAACCAGAAGCTGACGGAGAAGGAACGAATGTATGCAAGGGTCTGTGAGTCCGCAGACGGGGCGTTTCTGTACTGTGATCCCAGTGAAAACAGGGTATGTGCCCTGGGCCGGTGGAATGAATTTTTTGATTTCGATATCAGTGAAACAAAAGAATTTTCCCGGCTGCTGGATCTGGTGGAGGAGTCTGGTCTGTTATCCCTGCAGGAACTGCTTTTCCTGGAGAAGACGGGGGAAGAATCAAGAACGACTGAATGCCGTCTGAAAGGAAAACGGGCATGGTTCCGGTTTCGTGCCCAGGTGTATTATGACAGAGAGGGCATTCCCACAGACAAGGTGATCTATATCGATAACATTACAAAGATGCGTTCCCAGAATGAAGAACTGGCATATATGGCTTATTATGACAATATGACGGGGCTTTATAACCGCAATTATTTTGTGCGTCTGCTGGGAGAATATGTAAAACGGGCCGAGGAAAGCGACAGCATCATCAGCGTCATGACGGTGGACATTGACGGTTTCCGGAAGGTCAACGACAGTCTGGGGATTGTGGCCGGGGATGAGCTGGTTCAGCAGTTCGGCTGTTTTATCAAAGAATTGTGCGGGGAGAGCATTATTGCCTGCCACCTTCACAGCGACGTGTATTGCATCGCCATTTATGACCCCGCGGGAAACAGAAGTGCGGAGTTTCTTTACAAAGCCATTCAAAAGCGGGTGAAGGATCCTTTTCGGCTGATCAGCGGGCAGGAGCTCCGGATTACCGTAAGCGCAGGGGTAGCGGAATATCCCGAGGCGGGAGCTTCCGCGCTGGAGCTGGTAAACTGTGCGGAGATTGTGGGCGCCAATTCCAAGGAGCTGGGGCGCAACACGATTCAGTATTTTAACGCTCCGGTGATGGATGAGCTGCTGAATTCCATCGAGCTGGAGAATAAGCTGAAGAAAGCAGTTTATGATCAGGATTTCTTTATGTACTATCAGCCGCAGTATTATACCGGCAATAAAAGACTTCGTGGGGTGGAGGCTTTGATCCGATGGAGGGATGAGGATTCCCGGCTGATCAGCCCGGCCACCTTTATTCCCGTTGCGGAAAAGAATGGTACAATTATCCCCATCGGAAAATGGGTGGTGGAAGAGAGCGTCAAGCAGTATGCCGCCTGGAAGACACAGTTCGGATTCCCGTTTATCATGTCCATTAACATTTCGGCGCTTCAGTATAAGCGGGAGGATTTTGTGGAATCCATTATGAATGTGCTGAAGAAATACAGAGTAAGGCCTGCAGAGATCGAGCTGGAGATCACGGAGAGCGTGCTGATCGATGATTTTGAGGCGGTTTCGGAAAAGCTGAGGCAGCTTCGTGAATACGGGATCCGCATTTCTCTGGATGACTTCGGAACGGGCTTCTCCGCGCTGTCATACCTGCGGAAGCTTCCTATCGACACACTGAAAATTGACAAATCCTTTATTGATAATGTGATCACAGATTCGGCCAGCCGGGTGATCACGGAATCCATTATTAATATGGTAAAATCTCTGGGCTATGAATCCGTTGCCGAGGGTGTGGAGGACGAACAGCAATACCAGTATCTGCATGCCACCGGCTGTGATGTGATTCAGGGATATTTATTCAGCAGGCCCCTTCCGCCGGAGGAGGTGGAGGGAGTACTGACCACTTCTCTGTGAGTGGGGATATACTTAAAAGGACGGTAGTTTGTGGGCAAGAGTTTGTTTATTGCGGAAAAACCCAGCGTTGCCAGAGAATTTGCCAACGCCCTCAGGATCAGAACCACTTCCCGGGACGGGTATCTGGAGTCAGGGGAAGCGATTGTAACCTGGTGTGTAGGACATCTGATAACCATGAGTTATCCGGAGGTATACGACGAAAAGTACAAGCGGTGGAGTCTGGATACCATTCCGTTTCTTCCGGAAAAATTTTTATATGAAGTTATCGACAGCTCTAAAAAGCAGTATGGAATTGTGAGCAGTCTGATGAAAAGGCCGGATGTGACTACCATTTATGTGTGCACCGACTCGGGAAGGGAAGGGGAATACATATACCGCCTGGTAGAGCAGATGTCCGGAGTCACAGGCAAGGAGCGCAGGAGAGTCTGGATCGACTCACAGACGGAGGAAGAGATTCTGCGGGGGATCCGGGAGGCTAAGGACCTGAAGGAATACGATCACCTCAGCGATGCCGCGTACCTGCGGGCAAAGGAAGATTACCTGATGGGCATTAATTTTTCCCGGGTGCTGACTCTGAAGTACGGGAGAACGGTAAAGGATTATCTGAAGCGGGATAAGGCGGTGATTTCCGTGGGAAGAGTAATGACCTGTGTTCTGGGAATTGTTGTAAACCGGGAGCGGGAGATCCGTTCCTTTGTAAAGACTCCTTTTTATCGTGTGCTTGGGAATTTCAGGCTGCAGGACAAGACTTTTTCCGGGGAATGGCGTGCCGTGGAGGGTTCGTCCCTGTTTGGTTCTCCGAAGCTGTATAAGGAAAACGGCTTTCGGAACAAGGCGGATGCGGAGCAGCTGATACGCCGGCTGGAGGAAGAGCCTGTGGGAGACGTGCTGCTGGAAAGCATCGAGAGGAAAAAGGAAAATAAAAATCCTCCACTGCTGTATAATCTGGCAGAGCTTCAGAATGACTGTTCCAAATATTTTAAAATCAGTCCGGACGAAACCCTGCGTATTGCCCAGGAGCTGTACGAGAAAAAGCTGGTGACTTATCCAAGAACGGATGCCCGGGTGCTTTCTACGGCGGTGGCAAAGGAGATCCATAAGAATATCGGCGGACTTCAGAATTATGGTCCGGCGGCAGCTTATGCGGCGGAAATCCTTAAAAAGGGAAGTTATAAAGGTATTTCCAAGACCAGATATGTAAATGACAAGCAGATCACGGATCATTACGCTATCATTCCCACGGGACAGACGGGAAGCCTGAACGGCCTTCCGGCGCTGTCGGCCAAGGTATATGAGATCATTGCCCGCCGGTTTTTGAGCATTTTCTATCCGCCGGCAGTGTACAGGAAGTTTTCTCTGTGTATCAGGGTGAAGGACGAAAGGTTTTTTGCCAGCTTTAAGGTACTGGAGGAGGAAGGCTACCTGAAGGTTGCCGCTTTTTCCTTTCGAAGGGACGAAGGAAAGGATGCCGGAGCCGGAAAGGATAAAGCCCTCTTGAAGGAGGAAGCCGGGAAAGGACAGGCAGAGGGAAAGCGGGAAGAGGGGGAGACGGAAATCAAAGGTGATGAAGCCTTCCTTGCGCTTTTACAGACCTTGAAGAAGGGTGACCGGTTACTGGCAGATTCCTATGAGATCAAGGAGGGTGAGACATCTCCGCCAAAGCGCTACACCTCAGGAAGCATTATTCTGACGATGGAAAATGCCGGGCAGTTTATTGAGGACGAGGAACTGCGGGCTCAGATTAAAGGAAGCGGTATCGGCACCAGCGCCACCCGGGCCGAGATCCTGAAGAAGCTCGTGAATATTGAATATCTGGCGCTGAACAAAAAGAGTCAGGTGCTGACGCCTACTCTCCTGGGAGAGATGGTGTATGATGTGGTGGAGAGCTCGATCAGGGCTCTGCTGGATCCGTCGCTGACGGCCAGCTGGGAAAAGGGACTCACCATGGTGGCGGGAGGCGATATCACTTCCCGGGAGTATATGGATAAGCTTACCGGATTTGTAGGGCGCAGGACAGAGTATGTAAAGCGCCTGAACAATCAGGGAATATTGTGGAAACAATTTCAGAAGACCTCAGCATGCTATGAGAAATAGCGTTCCGTGAGCAGTAACGAAACAGCTGTATCATATGGTGACAGGCGCACAATATAATGACAGCTGTATAATATAAGGGCGAAACATATGGGCGAGAATCAGACATGGAGTAATCTTGGCAGGGAAATCAGAAATGCGGTGGAGGACGCCGTGGAGACGGGAAATTTTGTTCCGCTGAGCGATGTGCTCTCGGATACCGTCACCAGTGCGATCCATACCGTAAAGGAGCAGATTGCCCGGGTATCCGCGCCGGAGCAGATGGATGTGCCGCCGGAGGAATACGACGGATCGGAAACGGGCGGATCATACGGTCAGGGCGGAACTGCCGGTGCCGGAGGATCATACGGCGGGTCTGCCGGTGCCGGAGGTGCACACGGCCAGGGCGGGGCTGCAGGAACGGGAGGAGACGCCGGAGCCTATAGATATGGCAGTTCAGGTAAGTCGGGCGGATACTCGGGACGACGGGTGCCGGATCTGCAGGAGATCCTGTTCGGAGGAATGACCTCGGCCTGGCAGAGCGGAAGACAGGCGAAGAAACAGCAGGAAAAGCCGGCAGTGGTTCAGACAAAGGCCCCTTTCCGGAAGATCGGAAGCGTTTCCGGTATTCTGTATCAGGTCTTCGGGGGAATCGGAACCGGAATCATGACTGCCCTGTCCTGTGTGTTTCTGGGGCTTGGGCTGGTTTTTGGAGGAGGCTTTCAGGTATCCTTCTGTATTTTTGTGCTTTTGCTGATCGGATTTATTATTATGATCAATGTGGGCTGTCATCAGAAATCCGTTCTGAAAAGAGCAGAGAAGTACAGGGAGCTTTCAGGCCATCGGCATTATGTCAATCTGGAGGATCTGGCGCTTCACACAAACAGACCCTTGAAGTTCATTTTAAAGGATGTTAAGAAGATGCTGACTGCCGGTTTTTTCCCGGAGGGGCATTTGGACAGGCAGGAAAGCTGCCTGATGCTGGATGATAAGATCTACCAGGAGTATCTTTCTCTGGAAAAGCAGCGCAGAATGGAGGAACGGGAAAGACAGGCCGGGGACGGCCAGGCAGGAGCAAAGGACGCAGGTGCCGGATCTGCAAAGGCAGGGCGGAAGGGACAAAAGCCGGAAGAGGCCGGAAAGCAGGGAGCGGAGGCCGGTACCGGCGTAAACTCGGAGCTGGAGGATATGATATCCGAGGGACAGGTATATATCCGGAGACTGCGGGATATGAATGATAATATCCCGGGAGAGTCCATTTCCACAAAGCTGTTCCGTCTGGAAAACCTGCTGAAGGAGATATTTGACAGGCTGAGAGACCATCCGGAGCAGATGCCCCAGATGCGGAAGTTTATGAATTACTATCTGCCTACAACGATCAAGCTGGTGGGCGCATACGAAGAGTTTGATTCCATGAGCGTACAGGGGGAGGATATCCGGGAAGCCAAGGAGGAGATCGAAAAAACCCTGGACACCATAAACAAAGCGTTTGGTGAATTGCTGAACAAGCTGTTCCGGGAGACCGCTTACGACGTGACGGCGGACGCTCAGGTGCTTCAGGCCATGCTGGCACGGGAAGGCCTGGCCGGAGAACCGGAATTTGAAGAAGTGCGAAAGAGCTGACGAAAGGAGAATTGATATGAGTAATTTGGATGAAATGTTGAAGGAGGCGCCTGTTTTAACCTTTGATGCTTTTCCCGAGACAGAGCAGGATACCGCCGTGGCGCCGGCTCGGGAGACTGTGCCGGTTCCGGAGAAGGAGGAAGCCCTGGAGATAGAGCTTACGCCGGAGGAGCAGAAGATGGTGGAGGACTTTGCCGCCCGCATTGACCTGTCCAATACCCGGATGGTTCTCCAGTATGGCGCCGGCTGTCAGAAGAAGATCGCAGATTTTTCAGATACTGCCTTAAGCAGTGTACGTACAAAGGACATGGGGCAGGTGGGTGAGATGCTGACTCAGGTGGTGGCACAGCTGCGCGAATTTGAGGAGGATGAGGATACCAAGGGATTTTTGGGATTTTTTAAGAAAAACACCAATAAGCTGGCTAATATGAAGGCGAAGTACGACAAGGCCGAAGTGAACGTAAACAGGATCAGCGAAATTCTGGAGCAACATCAGGTTACTCTGATGAAGGATGTTACCATGCTGGATAAAATGTACGAATTGAACCTGAATTATTTTAAGGAGCTGTCCATGTACATTCTGGCCGGCAAACAGAAGCTGAAGAAGGCTGCGGATCAGGAGCTTCCCGCCCTTGTGGCCAAGGCGGAAAAGAGCGGACTTCCCGAGGATACCCAGGCGGCAAGAGATTTTTCCGAAATGTGCAATCGTTTTGAAAAAAAGATACATGACCTGGAGCTGACCCGGACAGTTTCTCTGCAGATGGCGCCCCAGATCCGTCTGATCCAGAATAACGATATTGTGATGAGCGATAAAATCCAGTCTACGCTGGTGAATACCATTCCTTTATGGAAGAGCCAGATGGTCATAGCTATCGGTCTGAATCATTCCACTGATGCTGCCAGAGCACAGCGGGAGGTCAGCGATATGACCAACGAGCTTTTGAAGAAAAACGCGGAGACTCTCAAGCTGGCCACTGTGGAGACGGCCCGGGAGAGTGAGCGGGGTATTGTAGATATTGAGACACTGCAGGCCACGAACCAGACTCTGATCAGTACCCTGGATGAGGTGATGAAGATTCAGAAGGATGGCCGGGAGAAGAGAGCCCAGGCAGAGGTGCAGCTGCAGAAGATCGAGAAGGAGATGCGGGATAAGCTGCTGGAGATGAGCTCAGCCGGATAATGTTTTCGGCGGGATGCGTGCCGGGGGAAGCCGAAAACCGCTGCTGACGAAAGCACAGACCGAAAAGATTTTGGAATAAAAATGCAGGGAATCTCAATGAAAGATGCAGGGAACAGGAAGGGAGATATTTATGGCAAGTATTACAATAGCGGATTTGTACGATCTGAAGGAGACGATAGCAGGGGAGCTTTTTACGGAAGCAGTGTACCCCTGGGAGGTTCTTCCCAGGATTCATGAATTTATTCTGGAGCTGGGGAATAGCCTGCCGGAGGAGCTGTATGAAAAAAGAGGCGAAAATATCTGGGTGGCAAAAAGTGCCAGGGTAGCACCTACGGCCTGTCTGAACGGGCCGCTGATCATTGATGAGGAGGCGGAGGTGCGCCACTGCGCTTTTGTGAGAGGAAATGCCATTATAGGAAAGGGCGCTGTGGTGGGGAATTCAACTGAACTGAAGAACGTTGTACTCTTCAATAAGGTGCAGGTGCCTCATTATAATTATGTGGGTGACAGTATACTGGGCTATAAGGCCCATATGGGAGCCGGTTCCATTACCTCCAATGTGAAGAGTGACAAGACATTGGTAACGGTAAAGGGACAGGGAATATCTATTGAGACAGGGCTGAAAAAAATGGGAGCCATGCTGGGAGACTGCGTGGAGGTGGGCTGCAACAGCGTGCTGAATCCCGGGACTGTCATCGGCAGAAATACCAATATCTATCCTACATCCATGGTACGCGGCGTGGTACCGGCCAACAGTATTTACAAAAACAGAGAGAACGTTGTAGAGAAGCAAAATTAAATAATAGTGTTGATACCAAAAGGGTCATTGACTTTTTCATAAGTATGTTGTATAGTTTTGTAGTGCGTTAGCGCAACGCGTTGGTGCGTTAAAGCGCAACAGAGCATATCAAAAAATGCGCAAAAAGCAGCGCAGAAATGAGGATATCTATGAAGAAAAAGTTATTGGCTCTTTTATTGATTTGTGCCGGAGCGCTGTCGTCTCTGGCAGGCTGCGGCTCCGATCCCGGTGAATCAGGGCAGGGAGACGATGCCGGTTCCGGTGAAAAGGTATATAATGTGGGAATCTGCCAGCTGGTTCAGCATGACGCCCTGGATGCTGCCACCGAGGGGTTCCAGGCAGCGCTGAAGGAGAAGCTGGGAGACCAGGTCAAGATCAATCTGCAGAACGCATCGGGCGATTCCAACACCTGCGGAACCATCGCCAATCAGTTTGTGTCCTCTAACGTGGATCTGATTATGGCTAATGCTACGGCTCCGCTGCAATCATCGGCGGCCGCTACCAATTCCATTCCCATTCTGGGAACCTCTATCACCGATTATGCCACCGCGCTGCAGATCGACGACTGGACAGGATCTACCGGCATGAATATTTCCGGTACCTCCGATCTGGCGCCGCTGACTGAGCAGGCCGCCATGCTGAAGGAGCTTTTTCCGGATGCGAAAAATATAGGAATGCTGTACTGCTCCGGTGAACCGAATTCTTCTTATCAGGTAAACATTGTAAAGACGGAGCTGGAGGGAATGGGGTATACCTGTAAGGAGTATACCTTTGCGGATTCCAACGATATTGCTGCCGTGGCGGCCACAGCTGTGGCGGAATGTGACGTGATCTATATTCCTACCGACAACACGGCGGCATCGGCCACCAATACCATCAACAATGTGTGCCTTCCGGCAAAGATTCCTGTGGTTACTGGGGAAGAGAATATGTGCAGAGGCTGTGGTGTGGCTACGCTTTCCATCAGCTATTATGACATTGGTTATCAGACCGGCCTGATGGCTTACGAGATATTGGTGAATGGTGCTGATATATCCACTATGGAAATTCAGTATGCGCCCGATGTGACCAAGAAATATAATGCGGAAATTTGTGCTCAGCTGGGGATTACAATACCCGAAGGCTATACGGAGATCGGGCCGGCGGCGGAAGAGTGATCTTTGCCTGACAGGCAGGAGGAAGAACGGTTGAATATAATTGCTTTGTTAAATGCATTGCCCGGCGCCTGTGCTCAGGGGCTCATATGGGGAATTATGGCTATCGGAGTATTTATTACATACAGAATCCTGGATCTGGCAGATTTGACTGTGGACGGCACCATGTGTACCGGAGGCGCCGTCTGCATCATGATGATGCTGTCCGGACATTCGGTGTGGGTTTCCCTGCTGGCTGCTTTTTTGGCTGGAATGCTGGCCGGTTTTGTGACGGGAGCGCTGCATACCTTCCTGGGAATACCGGCAATTCTTGCAGGTATTCTGACCCAGCTGGGTCTGTATTCCATCAATCTGCGCATCATGGCAAACAAGGCTAACCAGGCCATTGCCGTGGACAAGTATGATCTGCTGGTGTCTCTGCGCTATATCAGAGATGTTCCGTTTTATAAAAATACATTGCTGGTGGCCATAGTTATTATTGTGATACTGATCGGGCTTCTGTACTGGTTTTTCGGAACGGAGCTGGGGTGCTCAATCCGTGCCACAGGTTCCAACCCCCATATGTCCAGAGCCCAGGGAATCAATACGGATAGAAACAAGATTCTGGGATTGATGCTCAGCAACGGAATCGTTGCCTTTTCCAGCGGTCTGTTCGCTCAGTATCAGGGATTCGCGGATATTAATGCAGGGCGGGGAGCCATCGTCATCGGTTTGGCGGCGGTGATCATCGCCCAGGTACTGTTTGGCAGGATCCGCGGCAATTTCGCCTTTAAGCTGTTCTCTGTAGCCATGGGCGGAGTGGTTTATTATCTGGTATTGCAGGTGGTATTGTGGCTGGGACTGAACGCGAATGATCTGAAGCTGATTTCCGCCGTTATTGTGGCTGTATTCCTTTCCATTCCCCATCTGAAGGAAAAATATTTTTCCCATCCTGTGAGAAAGGGAGGTGACAGCCGTGCTTGATTTGGAAAAGATCAGTAAGACATTTAACGCGGGCACGATCAATGAAAAGAGAGCGCTGAACAGTCTGGAGCTGCATTTGCAGGCGGGGGATTTCGTTACGGTCATCGGAGGCAACGGCGCGGGAAAATCAACCATGCTGAATGCTATCGCCGGCACCTGGTTTGTGGATCAGGGGCGTATATTGATTGACGGCGTGGATGTGACCCGGCTTTCGGAGCATAAGAGAGCCAGGTACCTGGGAAGAGTGTTTCAGGATCCCATGACCGGAACTGCCGCCAGCATGCAGATCGAGGAAAATCTGGCGCTGGCCTCCAGACGGGGAAAGCCCAGAACATTGAGGCCGGGGATCACCTCCAAAGAGAGGGAGTCCTATAAAGAGCAGCTGGAAATTTTGGAGCTGGGGCTGGAGAGCCGGCTGACCACAAAGGTTGGACTTCTCTCGGGCGGCCAGCGCCAGGCCCTGACGCTTCTCATGGCTACTCTCCAGAAGCCCAAGCTCCTTCTGCTGGATGAGCACACCGCGGCGCTGGATCCCAAGACGGCTGCCAAGGTGCTGGAGGCAACGGACAGGATTGTGGAACGGGACAGCTTGACTACAATTATGATTACCCACAATATGAAGGATGCCATTGCCCATGGAAACCGGCTGATCATGATGCACGAGGGCCATGTGATTTATGACGTGTCCGGGGAAGACAAGAAAAAGCTGACAGTGCCTGATCTGCTTCGAAAATTTGAGGAAGCCAGCGGCGGTGAATTGGCCAATGACAGGATGGTTCTTGCCTGAAGAGCGGAGTAGTTAACAGTTGGTTACATGTCTGCATTTTTTTGTAAAAACCTCTGGATTTTTTGCCCCAAATATGAGAGAATAAAGCGAATGATATTATTTTATCAATAGTACAAATGATATTATAATAACCTACATAATCGAAAGGAGATTTCACATGATTTATTCAAAGGAAGTTGAAGAAATGTGCACAGTCGCTCAGGGTGTGCATCATGGTTGTGCGCCTATCCCTGAAGAAGCAAAGTGGGTTCAGGCAAAAAAGGTGGAGGATATTTCCGGCCTGACTCATGGTGTGGGCTGGTGTGCTCCCCAGCAGGGCGCATGTAAGCTGACCTTGAACGTGAAAGAGGGTATCATTCAGGAGGCATTGGTGGAGACCATCGGCTGTTCCGGCATGACCCATTCCGCAGCCATGGCGGCTGAGATCCTTCCCGGCCTGACCGTTATGGAAGCCCTGAATACCGACCTTGTGTGCGATGCTATCAATACCGCTATGAGAGAACTTTTCCTGCAGATCGTTTACGGACGTACCCAGAGTGCCTTTTCTGAGGAAGGCCTGCCTGTGGGCGCCGGCCTGGAGGATCTGGGCAAGGGTCTCAGAAGTCAGGTGGGAACTATGTACGGCACTCTGAAAAAGGGTCCCCGTTATTTGGAGATGGCAGAGGGCTATGTGACCGGTATCGCTCTTGACAAGGACGATCAGATCATCGGTTATGAGTTTGTGAGCCTTGGAAAGATGACTGACTTCATCAAAAAGGGCGACGATCCCAACACAGCGTATGAGAAGGCGAAGGGGCAGTATGGCCGTGTTGCAGATGCTGTAAAGATCATCGATCCCAGGAAAGAATGAGGCGTGTAGCTGCGAAAACAGTCATGCGCTGCTTCTTAATGAACGAAGTGAGTTGAGAAGTTTCCAAAACATAAGGAGGACAGGAAAAAATGGCTTTATTTGAATCATATGAAAGACGTATTGAT
>CAMWUL010000076.1 GCA_947177445.1 uncultured Lachnospiraceae bacterium
CAGTATATCCAGCAGGATCTGGGAAGCGACTTCATGGATCAGGCATCCATGGACAACTTCAAGTACTGTGACGAGTATTATGTATTTACCAACAGCGCCAGAACGAAGCCTTACCTGGTAGCCTACTATATCCCCATGTTTAAGGACAATGGCCTGGAGACTCCCGGAGAGCTTTACGCCAAGGGTGAGTGGACTTGGGATAAGTTCATCGAGTATTGTGATCTTCTGACACAGGACACGGACGGCGACGGCAAGATCGATCAGTGGGGACTTGGGCCTCGCTATAAGCTTCAGAACTTTGCTTATGCATCCGGTATTGTAGGCATTGAGGAAGTGGGCAACGGATTCCTGCAGTCCAACTGGGATGACGAGAACCTGCTGAAGTACTTTGAGTTTATAACCAATCTGGAGACCATCCAGGCCCGCGCCATTAACGACGAGGGTAATGTCTACAACGACGGCTGGCTGGGAACGGGAGCTATGTACATTGAAGCTATCAATCAGGAGCAGCTGGCGAACAGAGATGCGGAGAACAACAACGCAATTCTGGGCAAAAACGAGGATGTGAGCTTTGTTCCCATTCCTACAGTTGACGGATCCATGGCTTCTACGCCTGTATGGGATAACGGCTATGCCATTCCCAACGGTGCAAGAAACCCTCTGGCCGGCGCTGTTCTTGCAGCTATGATTCTGGACGAGTACGCCAAGGGACTGAAGGCGGAGCAGGAGCTGTACATGACCGCAGAAGAGGTTCAGCTGTACTATGACTGCATGTCCAACACCATTCCTCAGAGGAAAAACAACGACCTGTATGAAGGCGTGACTCAGGACTACGGCGAGGCTGAGGCCAAGGAGGGAACTCCTGCGGCTACCATCATCGACACTTACAGAAATGTAGTGAAAAATGAAGTGCAGTCCTACAATGACAAGCTGGTGGAAAAAATGAACAAATAGTTTCCGCTTGCAAGATTTACCACTTAGGTTATAATGAAGATAGTAATCAGGGAAAGGGCAGGGCGCAATGGATCGGCTTAAGATTTACGAGGTTCCCCAGGGAGCTGTCAAAAACCGGGACTTCAGGATCCGGCTCCGGACGAGAGGCGGGAGTTGGCAGGAAGCGGAGGCCTATAAGGTCAGGATAGAGATGCACCATGTGTCGGAGGCATCTATGGTGTATTTTGACTTTTCGGGCGGTGTGGAATGCGAAATAACCAGTCTTCGGGAGACCGTCCGGTCTGTGGAAATCCGCCCTGCCTCAAAAAGAGTCCGGTTCCGGCAGAAGGGAGATACCATAACCTTCTTTCTGACGGAGCCGGCAAAGCTCTCCGTGGAAATCAACGGGGACCGGTTTCATAACCTGCATCTGATGGCAGGAGAAGCGGAAATGTATTTTAACAGCCTGAAGGAAGATGACAAAAGAATTTTCCTGGAGGGCGGAAAGCTGGTGCATCTGGAAGAGGCCTGGGCTCTTTGGGAGGAAAATGAAGAGCCTCTGGAGGAGGTGATCTCCCTGGAGGGAGTTTCCGTTCATGACCCTGAGGCCCTTCTGGAAAGGCTTAAAAGAGTGGGGCAGGGCGCTGTTCTTCACTTTGGGCCGGGGATGCATTACATCAAGGGCGCCGTTTTTGATGTGCCTTCCCATGTGCAGATACAGATCGACGGAGGAGCCTTTGTGCTGGGATCCTTTCGCATCACCAATGAGCAGTATGTGTCTGTCACGGGCCGGGGCATTATCTATCTGGGCTTTTTGAAAAAAGAAACCTATCTGAGGGGAGTGGAAGTAAATAAATCGGCCCATGTGCTGGTCAAGGGGGTCACCATACTCAGCCCTACCCACAACATTATTCATCTGGGAAGCGTCTATGATATTCTGATCGATGATGTGAGAGGCTTTTCCCATGTGGGCTGGTCGGTGGGGATTAATATGATGGCCTGCGAGAATGTGATGATTAAGGATGTGTTTATCAGAAGCTCCGACGACTGTATCACGGTGTACGGAAGAAGGTACGAATATCTGGGGGATTCCGACAATGTTCAGATAAAAAGCTCCGTACTCTGGGCGGATGTGGCCCATCCCACGAACATCGGGGTTCACGGAGATTCCGGCAACGGCGGGAATGTGATCCAGGATGTGCTTTTTGAGGATATTGATATTCTGGAGCATCACGAGCCCCAGGACGAATATCTGGGATGTCTGTGCATCAATGCGGGGGACGGCAATACGGTTCGGAATGTCACTTATAAGAATATCCGGGTGGAACAGTTTGAGAGAGGAAAGCTTTTGGATATTCAGGTAAAATGGAATAAAAGGTACAATCCCATTCCGGGACAATGGGTGGAGCATGTGGTGCTGGAGAATGTTTCCTACACAGGAGAGGGTGAATTTACATCGGAGATCTGCGGCTATGATGAGAAGCGCAGAGTGGTGGATGTCCGTTTCCGAAACCTTACCGTGCGGGGACATCACGTTCTGGCGCCTCAGGAGGGGAACATCCATGTGGGAGAGTTTGCAGAAGGGATCGTCTTTGAATAGCAGCGGGGCTGCGGCTTGGTGCCGCGGCCCTTTTGCCGATTGTACCTGGCAGCGGGCGAAAGGAGCTGTTTTGTGCGATTTATGTTTTGCTTTGCCTGGCAGTTCCTGTGGGAAGATACTCCACAGACGGAAGGAGAGGAAACACATGATATTGAGTCAGACCGGCAGGCGGCTGTCAGCCGGGGAAAATGAATGGAAACAGCGTCTTCCCCAGGTTGAGGACATTTCCTCCCAGCAGGGGATCCGGCTGGAGGTGGAGCTTTTGCAGGAGGGCATTGTATGGCTTCAGGTGGCGCTGATTCCTTTGCGTATTGCCAGGCCGGAGTTTTTTCCGGCGGCTGCCGGAAGCGTGGCTGTGATGGGAAAGGGGCTCCACCGGGTGGAGATTCCTTTGGAGCAATTTGACTTCCGGCAGATGACCAGAGCCTTTTTAAAATATGTGGACGGCTTTTCCGTAAAGCTTTTATCGGGCGGACCGGTTGTGATAGGAAAGGTGGAGGCGGATATTCTGGGGGATTTCACGGTATCTGCCACCCGGGCTTCCCGGGCAGTGGAGGCCGGAGAGTGGGCGGAATATTCCGTCATGGTTTCCAACCGATCCGGCCAAAAAAGGATGGTTAATGTTGGACAGAGTTTGTACGGCAAAGAGTGCCTTTCGGCGGAATACGAGCCCTGTATGGTGCTGGATGCCTGGGAGGGCAGGGAATATACCATCAAAATCCTGATGACGGAGGATATTCCGCCCGGGGGACTGGAGCGGAGCAGCTTTCTCTTTGTGCCGGAGGGAGAGGGAGCAAAAGCCGGAAGGATCACCCTGCAGACAGTCAGAAAAAGAAAGCATCCCTATCTGTACATGACCGAAGAGCAGTGGAAAAGAAGGAAGGCGGTACTGACGGGAGCTGTCTGTTCTCCGGAGGAAACCGGAGGACAGCGGGAAGCCGGAGGAGGGCAGAAAGCCGGGGAATTTTCCCCACAGGAACAGCGCAGTGCCTTTTTCCGGGAATATGTGGAGGCAGCAAAAAGCTGGGAGGTTCCGGCAGCGTCGGAGAGGGAGGATTATGTATATCCTGCCTATTCCCAGAATGATCTCTTTCGGACGGCTGCCGCATGGAAGATCACGGGGGCGGAGGCCTTCCGGGAAAAGGCCGTAAGGTATCTTACGGGTCTGCTGGACCGGGACAGAGGCTATCTGGCCGCACGGAAATCCTATTTTTCATTTATTGAGAGCAGGGAGGAATACGCCAGAGGGGACTTTAAGGTGTGCAGCGCCCAGAGCGCAGGCTGGGTTCAGGAGGCGGAATTTTTTATAAAGACAGCGCTTTCATATGATCTGCTTTACGATTGTTTTTCTCCAAAACAGCATAGCCAGATGGAGGCTTGTCTGAGGAACTATATGGAGTTTGTATCCTGGAGGCTTACCGACGGAGACGGCAACAATTTCCAGGTGGCGGAGTCCGGCGCGGGGCTGTTATGCGCTATGGTGCTGCAGGATCAGGAGATGGTGGACCGATTTATAAACGGACCTAACGGCTTTGAGGATCTGCTGTCGGCAGTTTTTCTGGACGACGGCATGTACTTTGAGGAAGCCTCCGGGTATGTAAGACTTGTGGGAGAGCTGTTTTTTGAGATTGTCAATGCCGCGGAAAATTATGGGATTTCCCTGAAGCACAGGAAGGTTTCAGCATCCTTTGACCGAAATATCCTGCATGCGCCCTGGGCCATGCGAGAGACCTGGGCGGAGGACGGGAAGCCGTTTCTGGGCATGAGCTTCCGGAGGTTTGAGAGTTTTTCCAATCCCACCCGGTGCCTGAAGGATTTCTTTGACTGCACGGCTAAGCTTTTGACAGACCGGGGGATATTGTTTTCCATCAATGACAGCAATGAGCAGGATTTTACCGGCCTGTATCAGAAGGCTTTTTACCTGTATGGGGATGCGCGGTACGAGAAGCTGGCCCGGATGTGCCCGGCGCCGGATCCTTTGCTGGTGCGGGAGGAGACGGAAGTCTTTGGGCAGGAGGCAGAGGCGCATTCGCTTCTTTTTCCGGGAGCCGGCTTAGGGGTTCTCCGGGAGGGCTCCTGTCAGGCAGTGTTGAAATTCGGCGGCCACGGAGGGTATCACGGGCATTTCGACAGGCTGAGCCTGGCTTCCTTTCTGCAGGAGGGCCGGACCTTTCACAACAATGAATACGCCTGGTACGGATATGATTCCTTCCTGTTTAAAATGTGGGTTCAGACCTCCATGGCGCACAATATGGTGGTGGTGGACGGGCGGATGCAGAAGCCCTCGCCCTGTGAGTGCGTTTATTTTGCCGCCAATGAAAAGGCGGAGCTGCCGGAGGAAAGCAAAGGCGGCCAGGAATATTTCAGCGCCGTGTGCGCCCAGACCACCACAGTGTGGATGGATCCCCCATATGGGGGACAGACGCCCTATCCTCTTGCCTTCCCGGAGGAAAAGTGTGCCAGGGAGGGGCGCTATATTTTGCCTGCAGGCACGAAAAGAGGGCAGGGAGAGATCGGGGAATATTCCGAACCGGTATTTCAGCGAAGGCTTCTGGTGTTGTTTCATGGATACTGCATTGTATGGGATTATCTGGAGGGGGAGCAGGAGCATGGCTTCGACTGTCTGTATCATCCCATGGGGCGGCTGGATCCGTCTTCCCGGCAGATGCTTTGTGAAAAAGGTTTTGAGGAAAGGAAACGGTTTTCGGAGGATCCCTTTGGAGCCGGGCAGTTCATTCTGAATTGCCGCAGGGCCTGGGTGGAGGGAGCTTTGTGCCTGCGCTTTCGGGATGGGCCCGCCAGGGTCAACGGCAATGATATTGTGGACTTTACTCCCGAGTCAGCATTATGGAGGGCCTGGCCCCGGTCCGGCGCCGTGACGGTGGGCAGGTATCCTCAAAGGGGAGATACCTTTACAGAGGAAAACAGGAAAGCGGCGGAAGGATACCTGGAGGAGCCTCTGAAAAAGATGGTGAGCTTTTCGGCGGAAGGGAAAAGTGCGGGTTTTCTCACGATTCTGGAGGCAGGAGAGAAAATCGGAAAAATCCGGGACGTGGACAGTGTGGATTTTACTTCTGTCACCGTGACGGAGGATGACGGGGCAGTGTGGGAGATCACCGCCGCAGGTATGGATGATTCCAAGGGCCGGGTGAATGTGAAGGTGCGTAAATGCGTGACGGAAGCACGCATGAGTTAACTTTTTCAGCATCTTGCCGTGGCTTACGATATGATATATAATGCAGAGGTGATTTAGAATGTGATTTGAGGACGGAATGCAGGAACAGGAGGAGACAGTATGATAAAGCGGTATGAAGAGTGGGCGGATACTCTCATTGAAAAAATCCGGGAAAAAATGGCATGGGTCAGCGAAAAGAATAAGGATAAGATTCCTTACCAGACCGATGCAGAGGGCAATTATGATGACCGGTCCAACCCTTCCGTGAACTGGAATCAGGACGATGGGCTGAGCTGGTGGACCAACGGCTTCTGGGGAGGGATCCAGTGGCTTTTGTACCAGGACACGGGAGAGGAACGCTATGCGGAAATCGCCCGTCTGTCTGAGGAAAAGCTGGAGAAATGCTTCCAGAGCTTTTACGGTCTGCACCATGATGTGGGCTTTATGTATATGCCCACAGCCGTGGCAGACTGGCGTCTGACGGGAAGAGCCGATTCCAGAAGGACGGGGCTCCATGCCGCCAATCTGCTGGCGGGAAGATTCAACCCGGCGGGAAGATTTATCCGGGCCTGGAACGATACCTGGGACGACACAAAGGGATGGGCGATTATTGACTGTATGATGAATCTTTCCCTGCTGTACTGGGCCAGCGAAGAGACCGGGGATCCCAGGTTCCGTCAGATTGCCATGCTGCACGCGGATACGGCGCGGGAAAATTTCATTCGTCCCGACGGCTCCGTATGCCATATCGTGGAATTTGACCCGGAGACGGGAAAAATGGTGCGCAGTCTGGGCGGACAGGGATATGGGGAAGGCTCATCCTGGACCAGAGGGCAGGGCTGGGCGGTCTATGGCTTCATGATCAGCTATCTGCACACGAAGGAACAGAAATACCTGGATACCGCAAAAAAGGTTGCGGATTACTGTCTGGAAAACATTCCGGACAGCGGGATCATTCCTGTGGATTTCAGACAGCCTGCCGAGCCTGCCTGGGAGGATTCCTGCGGAGCCTGCGTGATGGCAGGGGGACTTTTGGAGCTGGCAGGATGTCTGCCGGAAGGAGAAAGAGAGCGCTATGAGGATGCGGCGGTGAAAATTCTCCGGGCCATTGGGGAAAGCCGGGCGGATTTCGGCAGGGGATGCGATGCCATTGTTCAGAATTGCAGCTCGGCCTATCACGTGCAGGTGCACCATGAAAATATGAGCTATGCGGATTACTTTTTTATGGAGGCCGTTTACAAGGTGAAGGGCACGGGGCAGTTTATGTGGTAAAAGGAGCTTGCAGATTATGGGAAAAATACACAATCCGATTTTGCGGGGATTCCATCCGGACCCCTCCATCATCCGTGTGGGGGAGGATTACTATATCGCCACATCCACCTTTGAGTGGTGGCCGGGGGTTCGTCTTCATCATTCCAGGGATCTGGTCCAATGGGAGCTGATCGGATATCCTCTGGACAGAGTGTCTCAGCTGGATCTGCGGGGAGTGGGGCCCTCCCAGGGAATCTGGGCGCCCTGTCTCACCTATGATAAGGGAATTTTTTATCTGGTCTATACGGTGGTAAAGTCCTTTTACTGCAATATGTACGATACGGAAAATTACCTGGTGACGGCAGAGGATATCCGCGGTCCCTGGTCGGAGCCGGCTCCTTTGAATAATTTCGGCTTTGATCCTTCGTTGTTTCACGACGAGGACGGGCGCAAATACATGGTCAGTATGGTAACGGACCACAGGGTGCCGAAAAAATATGCGGGACGTCTGGTGCTCCAGGAATTTGATCCGGTACAGAGGAAAATGATGGGACCGGTTCGGGATATTTACCGGGCGGAAGGGATTTTTCTGGAGGGTCCTCATATTTTCAGGCGGGAGGGCTGGTATTATCTGTTCAGCGCGGACACGGGAACGGGAGAGGGACACGGCCAGACCATCCAGCGTTCCCGGAACGTATGGGGTCCTTATGAGATGTACCGGCCCGTTGACCAGAAGCGGCAGGAGGGAGAGGCTTATTCTATCCTGACCTCCCGTCACCATGAGGACATTCCGCTGCAGAAGGCCGGGCACTGCGACCTGGTGGAGACTCCGGACGGGGAATGGTATGCGGTGCATCTGTGCGGCAGGCCTTCCGAAGACCGAAATCCCGGGGATGCGGAGCGGTTTCCGGGCGCCAGAAGGTATATGCTGGGCCGGGAGACAGCCATCCAGAGAATGCGATGGACAAAGGAAGGCTGGCTGGAGCTTGCGGAGGGCGGAAATGAGCCAAGAGAGTGGGTGGAGCCGCCCAGGTGTGCCTGGAGGGATGGAAAAGAGGAAGGTCAGGAAGATTCCAAAAGCGTGGAAGAAGGCTTGCCAAAGGAAGAAGCGTTGATTCGGGATGACTTTGAGGGGAGCTGTCTGCACCTGGAATACCAGTCTCTGCGGATTCCCATGGATGAGCGTTATATTTCCCTGAGTGCACGTCCCGGCTGGCTTCGGATGTATGGGCGGAGCGGCCTTGCCTCCCGTTTTTCTCAGACGCTCATTGCCCGGCGCATGACGGAATATTACATGGATGCGGAGACCTGCGTGGATTTTGAACCGGAGGTTTTTAAGCAGATGGCGGGACTGATTTTAATGTACGATACGGAGAATTACCTGTATCTGCATATTTCCCATGACGAGGACGTGGGAAAATGTATCACCCTGTTAAAGGCGGAAAATAAAAAGTATGAATACCTCATGGATTACACTCCGCTGGAGCCCGGCAGGGACGTGGTTCTTGGCCTGAAGGTAAGGGGAACCCAGGCACAGTTTTATTATGGATACCGGGATGGCGGCATGAACGGTGACGATGGGCGGACAGGGAGTGTGCAGGCCGGAAAGGCGCAGGCAGGAAAAGTGCAGGCCGGGCCGGAACTGTGCAAGGCGGGACCGGAGGTCAACGCCGGCTTTCTGTCGGACGAGGCCTGCAGGGAAGGCTGGTTTACCGGAACCATGGCGGGGCTTTGCTGCCAGGATCTGACAGGCTTTGGAAAGCATGCAGATTTTGACTGGTTTGAGGTTCGCGCCAGGCTCTAAGGACATGCGGCATACATCATCCTTCGTGGTCCAACAGGGAAAGCATTGGAATGATATTCATATATCTTCCCTGAATACGGTATTCACCGGGGGCGGAATCGTTTTCTTCGAGGAAGGCTCCCAGGCCTTCCCTGAGGCTCTGAGTAACTTTTTCCAGGGAGAGACCACACTTTTCGCTGATCTGTCCGGGCGCGGCGAAGGTTTTTTCTGAATGTACTGTCAGCTGATAGAGTGCTGAGGCGGTTTTCAGGTTGTCCGGGCTGAGAAAGGGGCTGAGGATGGACAGCAGCCTGCGGATTTCTGCATTTCTCAGATGAAAAGCCTTATTTTTGAAAAAGAAAATCGCACCGTGGCGCATGACGGTGACGATTTCCGGATTGCTGAGACAGGAATATCCCCATTCCGCGTTTCCGGCATGCTCGATGACCTCATCGGTATCCCATCCGCGATTTCCGTTGGGGTCTTTCGTCATATCCTTGGACAGGATAATTGTGTGCAGCGCAGCAGCCACACGAAAGGTAAAGTCGAAATCTTCTCCTTCGGGAAGGGAATCGATTTTCCGGCGGAGCGAGAGGATGATGTCTTCGGCGGCAGGCGCGGGTGTGCAGCCCAGAAGCTGGTCCACGGAAACATTGAATTGTCTTGCAATGTCCGGCAGCAGCTGGATGTCCGGGCAGCACTGGGCGGATTCCCATTTGGATACAGCCTGGTTGGTGACTCCCAGAGCGGTTGCCAGCTCTTCCTGGGTCAGTCCTTTCTGTTTTCTTAAAAATGCAATTTGTTCGTTGAGTCGAATCGCAGTCATATGAATACCTCACTTGTTTTGTTATTCTTTAAAAAACAATTTCTTACGGACAGCCGGCCTAAGGATGTCTTGTGCAGCTACAATTCTATTTTATGGACATGACGGCGGAATTACAATAACGGAATGGTTTGAAGGGCTGCATTTTTATCCAACCCCCGGTTGGAAGAGTTGGAACTTCAATCATTATATGGTATACTTGACATGGCAAAAATCTCTTTGCTTCGCAAGGCACTAAAGAATATGGGCATAGGATAATATACGGAGAATTAACATGAGCATACGAAGAAAGATTATTGATTATTCCAGAGGAGATAATTTAGGGCATTTCTGGCGGCTGTACCGGCTTCAGAAAAGGTTTGCCAGAGGTTTCCTGCACAATATCCTGACCTTTTTGCTGAGTCGGTGCGCCCACAGGCATGGAGGATACGTGGGGCCGGATGCTGTGTTCAAGGGGCGTCCGCAGCTGCCTCATGGTCTGCACGGCGTTTTTATTTCCCGGTATGCGCAGATCGGAGAGGGCTGCCGGATTTATCAGAATGTAACCATCGGCGAGGTAAACGGGAAGGCGCCTGTGATCGGGGACGACTGTCTGATTGGCGCCGGCGCCATACTTTTGGGCGGTATCAGGATCGGCGATCATGCGAAGGTGGGCGCGGGAGCGGTGGTGAACACGGATGTGCCCGAGGGCGGTACGGTGGTGTGTCAGCCGGCGCGGATCCTGGAATAATATCAACTGACCTGCGAACAGGGGTCTTCTCAAAAACGGTCAACGCAATTATAATAGCCTTGTTAACCGATGTGGTCAGCGAGGTGGCTTATGAATAAAAAATTCTATTCCCTGCCGGAGGACCGGCAGCTGAAGATTATAAATGCCGGTTTCCGGGTCTTTTCCCGAAATACTTATAAGAAAAGTCCCATGCAGGAAATCGCCGGTCAGGCAGGGATCAGCAAAGCGCTTCTCTTTCACTATTTCCACAATAAGAAAGAACTATATCTGTTTCTATGGGACCAGGCCTGCAGGATTACCACGCGGTACCTGTCAGAGTATCAATGCTATGAACCCGATGATCTGTTTGAGATGATGGAGCGGGGAATGCGGGCAAAGCTTAGGATGATGCGAAAATATCCGGATATGGCGTCCTTTGCCATAAGAGCCTTTTATGAGGACGATGAACAGATCGCCGCGGCCATACAGGAAAGCTATCAGAAATATTTTGACATCAAGGCCGCTGATTCCCTGGCAAGGCTGGATCCTGAGCAGTTTATTCCCGGTCTGGATTTAAAGGAGATGTACCATGAAATGTATCTGGCTTCGGAAGGATATCTCTGGGAAGTCCTGCGGCAGGGCGGGAGTCTGGATGTGGAAAAGCTGGAGAAGGATTTCAAGAGAATGCTGGCGTTCTGGAAACATGTATACCTGCGGAAGGAGGAGTGAGAATGAATGCAATCCGGACATGTTCACTGACAAAATATTACGGGAAGGCAAGGGGAATTATTGACATCGATCTTGCGGTGGAGGAGGGGGATTTTTTCGGTTTTATCGGTCCCAACGGAGCCGGGAAAAGCACCACCATCCGCACACTGCTGGGGCTGATCGCGCCCACGGGGGGAAGGGCGGAAATCTTTGGCAGGGATATTAGAAGCCGCAGGGAAGAAATTCTCGCTGATATCGGCTATATGCCCTCGGAGGCATCCTTTTATCACGGCATGAAGGTGGGAGAGGTGATCCGGTACTCGGCAAGGCTCCGGGGCCGGGACTGCGGGGAGGAAGCAGGGCGGCTCTGTGAAAGGCTGGAGCTGGATCAGGAAAAGAAGGTGAACCAGCTTTCCCTGGGAAACCGCAAAAAGGTTTCCATTGTCTGTGCCCTGCAGCATAACCCCAGGCTTTGTATCCTGGACGAGCCTACCAGCGGGCTGGATCCGCTGATGCAGAGAGAGTTTTATGCCATACTGACAGAGCGCAATGCCAAAGGGAGTACGATATTTCTTTCCTCCCATGTGCTTTCGGAGGTACAGCGTCACTGCAGGAAGGCCGGGGTGATCCGGGGAGGCAGGCTTCTGGTGTCAGACACCATAGACCGTCTGGGGCAGACCCATACAAAGCGGGTGACGGTACGGGGAATTTCCCATGCGCCGGCCCTGGATGGCATAAAGGATGTGAAGGCGGCGGGAGATGCGCTGACCTTTTTGTACAGCGGAAGTCCGGATGTACTGTTGAAAGCCCTTGCGGCAGCTCCGCTGACGGATATCAATATTGTGGAACCGGATCTGGAAGAGATCTTTCTGCATTTCTACAGAGAGGAGGACGAAGCCCATGACGATTCTGAAAGCTGAGTTAAGACGGGGCGCAAAGGCGCTGATTTTGTGGACGGCGGTCATCGGATTTTTGCTGGGGATCTGTATTTTGATTTACCCGGAAATGGAAAGTCAGATGAACGAGATCAGCGGGATGTTTTCCGAAATGGGAAGCTTTTCCGCCGCATTTGGAATGGACAGGGTCAATTTCGGTGAATTTATGGGATTTTTCGCCGTGGAATGCGGAAATGTTCTGGGGCTGGGAGGCGCGCTCTTTGGAGCCCTGCTGGGGATCGGCGCTCTGGCCGGCGAGGAAAAGGAAGGCACCGCTGAGTTCCTGCTTACCCATCCCGTAAGCAGAAGAAGTGTTTTGCTGCAGAAGCTTGGCGCTGTGCTCCTGCAGATTTTGATCCTCAACGGTGCGGTGCTGGGCATTTCCCTTGTATCTGCGCTTTTGGTGGGAGAAGCTCCCGAGGGAAAAACCTTTGTGCTGTTGTTTTTGGCATATCTGATTCTTCAAATGGAAATTGCGTCCATATGCTTCGGCATCTCGGCCTTCCTGAGCAGAGGCGGGCAGGGGTTAGGGCTTGGAATCGCGGCGCTTGCATACTTTTTGAATATCATAGCCAACCTGACCGAGGACGCAGGCTTTTTGAAATATATCACGCCCTTCGGCTATGCAGAGGGAGCGGATATCGTTGCCGAAGGGAGCCTTAACAGCGGATATCTGGCTGCGGGAATTGCGCTGGCCCTGCTGGGGATCGGCGCGGCGTTTGTCTGGTATCAAAGGAAGGATATAGCATAAAAAGCGCCCGCAGGGTTTTATGCGAGACGCTTTTGAAATTGCAGGTTACAGCAAGGTGCGGGACGGCGGGGCGGGAAGCTTAAGCTCCAGCAGGATCGTCCTGTCATCCTGAATTCTGGCCCGGAGAGTACCCTTGTGGGGCTGCGCCAGGGATCTGGCGATGGACAATCCCAGGCCGCAGCTTCCGTCAGAGGCCCGGGCTTTGTCGGCCCGGTAAAACCGATCGAACATTTGGCCCGGATCACAGGTATCCCCAGGCCGCAGGTCGTTGACCACCTGCAGGCGGATCTGCCTGCGGGCAGAAAGGTTTACGGAGATGGTTCCTTCGTCGGCGCAGTATTTGGCGGCGTTGTCCAGTAGGATGGAAACGATTCGGCGGAGGGAGGATTCATCGCCGGTACAGACGATGTCCGGGGCAATGTCCAGGGTCAGATGCTTTCCCCGGGAACGGATCAGGCCCTCAAAGGATTTTGCCGTATCGTACACGGCTTCGCTCAGGTCGAAGGAGGAAAAGACCGGCCTTTGTTCCTCCTCCATTTTGGCCAGAGTGATCATATCCTGTACCAGGCGGCTCATCCGGGCGGTCTGTTTGTCAATGCCGTCAAACCATTCGCTGTCACCAAAAAGCATTCTGGCCAGTTCATTGTCGGCGGAAATCACGGTGAGGGGGGTCTTCAGCTCATGTCCTGCGTCCGTGATAAACTGCCTTTGCCGCAGGTAGCTTTCCGCCATGGGCTTTACGGCGCGTCCGGAGGCCAGAATAATGATCAGCAGCGCCAGCAGAAAGCTGAGTGCTCCCATGGCAGAGGAGATCAGCAGCATGGCCAGAATGGAGTACAGCTCCGAGGACGCATTGACCAGGGCAATACAAATAGGACCGGTATCTTCGCCGGAGACGATCCGGAACCGGAAATATTGGTGCCAGCCCTGGTCTTTTTTCTTTTCAAGAAGAGTGGAGGCAATGTGGGCCAGCTCCGATTGGGAATAGGTTTCCGGGCCTTTCTGCAGGATATCCGTAACGGCTCCCTGAGGGTCCAGACGAATCAGATATCCTTCCGGGCGAAGGCGGAGGTGATCCTCCAGGCGGGGCAGGAGGCGGAACAGACCTTTGCTTTCCGGCGGTTCCTGGCCGGGTGAGGCCTGGCCGGGCGGCAGGCTTTCATCGGGCGGCCTTCCGTCAGGTAAATTGGGCGGTGTCTCCTGCTTTGAATCTGCAAAGGTCTGGAAACCGCTGTTTATAATTTGGTCCAGGCGGGAATCCAGCAGCCCTCTGGTCTGAAAAAAGAAGACGCAGTTCACGGCGGCCATTACCAGCACAATTACTGCAAACAGTGCGCCGGCGGCTGTGAGAATAAATTTTTTCCGTAGCTTTCGAATCATTTTCCATCCTCATGTCTTTATCCATGCCTCGTCAACGGGTTTTCCAGGCAATATCCTACGCCTCTTACGGCCCTGATGCCCACCACGCTTTCCAGTGTCTCAAGCTTTTTGCGCAGGTTGGAGATATATACCCATACGATGCTGATCTCCACATTGGAATCCCAGCCCCAGATGCGTTCCATCAGCTGCTGGGTGGACACGATGGAGCCGGGGGAGCGCAGCAGCATACAGAGCATCTGAAATTCCCGGCTGGTAAGCCGGATGTGCCGGGAGCCGCAGCTCAGCTCATAGGTGGAGGAATCCAGGCAGATGTCCGCAAACTGAAGCAGATCGGCCTGATAGTTCTCTCTGCGGCGGAGCATTGCCCGGACCCGGGCCAGAAGCTCCCCGGCGGCAAAGGGCTTGGGAAGATAGTCATCCGCTCCGGCATCCAGTCCGCTGATCCGGTCTTCGACCTCTCCTTTGGCCGTCAACAGCAGAACCGGGGTTTTGACTCCGGAGGACCGGAGTCTGCGCAGTACCTCCAGCCCATCCATACCGGGCATCATAATGTCCATTATGATGCCGTCATATTCGCCGCCGGAGGCGTATTCACAGGCATCCAATCCGTTGAAAACGGTATCCGTGCTGTAGCTGTGGTGCTCAAAAAGAGCGGTCAGAGCTTTGGCGATATCCGCATCATCTTCCGCGATTAACAGGCGCATGGCAGTCACCTTCTTTCTTAAAATCTATACTGATCATAGCATATAAATTTTCTCTGCAACACATTTATTTCCAAAAACACAGAATATTCACATTCCATTTAGGCTGGATTTAGGTTTCGCTGATAAAATCGATTCAAGCGTGAAGGCATAAAAAGGAATGGACAGGAGGCAGAATATGGAAACGCAGATGGTTTTTAAAAGATATGAGATCAAGTACCTTCTGAGCAGAAGACAGAAGGAAAAGGTGATGGCGGCCATGTCCGGCCATATGGAGCCGGACCAATATGGCAGAAGCACCATAAGAAATATTTATTACGATACGGATACATACCGCCTGGCCCGCAGATCTTTGGAAAAGCCGGTATATAAGGAGAAGCTGAGGGTCAGAAGCTATGCTTCGGCAGGGCCTGGAGATCCGGTGTATGTGGAGCTGAAGAAGAAATACGAAGAGGTGGTCTACAAGAGAAGGACACAGATGACGCAGGAACAGGCGGCTCTTTGCCTTACAGGCAGAAGGATCATGCCGGAGAATGGGCAGATCACCGAGGAGATCCGTTATTTTCTGCAGTTCTATGAGTCGCTGGCTCCCCGGGTGTTCCTTTCCTATGAAAGAGAAGCCTGGTACGCCCGGGAATCCGAAGGCTTTCGTGTGACCTTTGATGAAAATATTCTGTGGCGGGATACGGATTTGTCTCTAGGCTGCGGCGTTTACGGCACTGGAATTCTTCCGCCGGGACATGCTTTGATGGAGATTAAGACACCGGGCAGTATTCCACTTTGGATGGTGAGGGTGCTGTCGGAGGAAGCGATTCGGAAGGTCTCCTTTTCCAAATATGGAAGGGCATATCAGGATATGTACAGTCTCTGGCAGCAGGAGGGTAAGAGCGCAGTCGGATTTTAACAAGGCGGCATGAGGCGGATGGCTTTTATGTCTCCGGGAGAGAAATTTATACTTAAAAATGCAGGGAGGAAAATGCAGAATGGATGCTATTTTCAAAGGAATTTTTGACACACAGTTTACAACGGTGATTTCGGTTTCACGATTCCTTTTATGTCTGGGAGTGTCTCTTGTGACGGGGCTTTTGCTGGCGCTGGCCCATGCTTACAAAAGCCGCAGCTCCAAAAGCTTTCTGGCGGCGCTGGCTGTGCTGCCGGCAGTGGTGTGTGTGGTTATCATGATGGTGAACGGTAATATCGGTACGGGAGTGGCCGTGGCGGGCACCTTCAGTTTGGTGCGTTTCCGCTCGGCTCCGGGGACGGCCCGGGAGATCAGCGGGATTTTTCTGGCCATGTGCACCGGTCTGATCGCCGGAATGGGATATCTGGCCTTTGCCGTGCTTTTTGCTCTGATTCTTGGAGGGATCACTTTGCTTTACAGCAGATTTGCCATAAGAATCGGGAAAAAGCAGGACCTGCATCGGATGCTCCATATCACCGTGCCGGAGGATTTGGATTATGCAGGGGTTTTTGATCAGGTGCTGGAACAGTTCGCCGTATCCTGTCAGCTGCTTTCGGTGAAAACCACCAATATGGGAAGCCTGTTCCGGCTGACCTATGAGCTGGAGATCAGGGAGCCGGGGAAGGAAAAAGAGCTGATCGATGAGCTGCGCTGCCGCAACGGTAATCTGGAGGTTGCGCTTTCCCGGGGAGAGACGGGAAGCTGTGAACTGTAGCGGGAGACGGACGGGAAGCTGTGAACTGTAGCGGAAGGCAGAAGGAAAGCTGTGAACCGTAGCGGAAGGCAGAAGGAAAGCTGTGAACTGTACAGCGCGGCGGCGGTCAGAGTGCCGTGAGCCGCAGGTCAGGTTCCGGGTGATGGGAATGAAGCTTGGAGGTGTGGCTATGAAGAAGAAAATGGTTTGGAAAAGATATGCGGCATGGATGACGGTGGGGATTTTGGCAGCATCCCTGGCCGGGTGCGGCAATGAATCGGATCCTGTGGGACAGATGGGGACTTCCGGGCAGGATCAGCTGTCGGAGGAGGGCAGGTCGGGTACCGCATCCGGTCAGAGCCAGGCAGCAGGAACAGTGGAAAGCCTGGTGTATGCAGAGGAATTGTTTACGGAAAGAGATCTGAGCGGCAGCTTCGATGAAAAATCGGCAGTGTGGATCAGCCTGGCACAGGATAATATTTTGTGTGATTCGAATCAGGTGGAGATACAGGGCAATAATATCACGATCCGAAAGGAAGGTATCTATATATTGTCCGGTACACTGGAAGACGGAATGATTCTGGTGGAGGCGGCTGACACCGCAAAGGTACAGCTTGTGCTGGCGGGAGCCGAAATCACAAACAATACCGGAGCAGCGATTTATGTGGTTGAGGCGGATAAGGTATTTCTTACCCTGGCGGACGGCACGGAGAATGCGCTGTCCAACGGGGGGAGCTATGTGCAGAGGGATGAGCATAATGTGGACGGCGCTGTCTTTGCCCGAAGCGACCTGACCATAAACGGCACCGGAGTATTGACTGTGACGGCCCAGGCGGGACATGGTCTGGTCACCAAGGATGATCTGAAGGTGACAGGCGGAAATCTTGTAATAAAGGCTGAAAAGCAGGGGCTGTCCGGGAAGGACAGTGTGCGTATCGCAGGGGGCAGCCTGAATATTTCCTCCGGAACAGACGGTATACACGCGGAAAATTCTGAGGATGCGGAAAAGGGATATGTTTATATACAGGAGGGAGAGCTGCAGATAGAGGCCGGCGGCGACGGCATCAGCGCAAGCGCATTTTTACAGATTGACGGCGGAAATTTTGTGATCAGGGCAGGAGGGGGAAGCGAGAGCAGTTTCTCCGCTGCGCAGTCGGATGAGGCGATTGACAGTATGAAAGGGATTAAGGCTTCCGGAGAACTGTTGATATGCGGAGGGAGCTTTGACATCGATTCTCTGGATGATGCCCTGCATTCTAATTCCGGACTGACCGTCAATGGCGGCGATTTTCTGATTGCCACAGGAGACGACGGCCTGCATTCCGACGGCACAACCTGGGTCGCAGACGGAAAAATAGAGATTTCCACCAGCTATGAAGGAATTGAAGGAAATTCCGTAGTGATATCCGGAGGCAATATCAGGCTCCGGGCCAGCGACGATGGGGTGAATGCAGCAGGAGGCCGGGACGGAAGCGGATTTGGAGGATGGGACGCCTTCGGCGGCAGAGGAAGTTTTGGAGGAGAACTCGGAGGCAGAGAGAACTTTGGAGGCAGGCCGGAAGGCGCAGAAGATTTCGGGGGCAGACCGGAAGGAGGAGGCTTCCAAGGGGAACCCGGAAACGGAGAGGGCTTTGGAGG
>CAMWUL010000077.1 GCA_947177445.1 uncultured Lachnospiraceae bacterium
ATACAATATTATTTAAAATCTTCAATTCTTCCTCATTTAAATAATTCTTTGCAATACCGATATCTTTTAATGTTGGAAAATCACCAGAAAAATTCTTAAGACCCATAAATGGTTGTTCTGCATTTACACGTTCATATATTACTTCTGCCGCCGTATGCCCATGCGCTGCATAATGCAGCTTATTTTGAACCATTTTAAAAAACGCAATAGATTCACTGCTTTTGGGATTATAATCCACACTGGTAGCATAAAGGTCAAGCACCTGCCGGTACATTACTTTTTCAGATGAACGAATATCCCGTATACGGTCTAATAACTCTTTCCAGTAATTCCCTCCACCTAGACCTTTCAAACGATCATCATCCATTGTAAAACCTTTTATCATATATTCTTTCAGGCGTTCGGTGGCCCAACGCCGAAATTGTGTAGCAATTAAAGATTTCACACGATATCCAAGAGAAATTATCATATCAAGATTATAATGGGTAATATTATAATTCTTGCCATCAGCGCCAGTTGTTCGGAATTTCCGAACAACTGAAATCTCGTCCAGTTCCCCTTCTTCAAATATATGCTTAATATGCTCGCTGATATTAGATTTACTGGTTTGATATAACTCACATAATTGAGCCTGTGTAAGCCAAACCGTTTCATCTTGAAATTTTACGTCTATTCTTGTATTTCCATCTTCTGTCTGGTATATGATAATTTCACTTTGTATATTAGTTTTAATGTCCTTTTCTTTATCTGTCACATTTCCACTCCTTCCCAATCATATTTTTTCTCTCAGAAAAAATGCTATCTGGGAACCTTGACTCATCATATCCCCCCAATACAGTCTGTACTTTCTGTAAAAGCTTTGTATTCTCCCTAACTTCCATTCTATGGCGAGCGACAAAACTTCCAATATATTCCTCAAGATAATGTAGTGTATTGTCATAAAATCCCCCCTTGGTACTTAAATAAATTCCCCGCTTCATCTTCTACAAACACAAAATGCCTGTAGAACTGCCTAAAATAAAGGATTTCTACATATGTTTCCTTTGTATTTCCACCACACATTCCACATGCACCGTCTGCGGAAACTGATCCACTCCCCTCACTCTCCTGAGCTCATATCCGCCGTCACACAGCACCGCCAGGTCCCGGGCCAATGTAGCCGGATCACAGCTCACATAAACCACACGCTCCGGCTTCATCTTCAGAATGGTGGAAAGACAGGCTTCTCCACAGCCCTTCCGGGGAGGATCCACAACGATCACATCCGGATGACGCATTGCTTCTGCCGATGCTTCCCGGAAATCTTTCTCCGATACTCCATGCTCATAAAATGCCGGCAATACCACCTCCGCCTTTCCCACAATAAACTCTGCGTTGGAAATTCCGTTTTCCTCCGCATTCCTCCGGGCATCATAAATTGCCTGGGGAATCACCTCCACTCCATAGACCTTCTTGGCATCGCGGGCCAAAAACAGAGAGATGGTTCCGATGCCGCAGTACAGATCCCACAGAGTCTCCTGGCCGGTGAGGCCGGCATATTCCAGCGCCAGACTGTAAAGCTTTTCCGTCTGAACAGGATTTATCTGATAAAAGGACAAGGGAGAGATGTGAAAGGTCAGCTCCTGGCCGGTAAAGGGATAACCCTTTCTGCCCATGTCTCTCACATGTATGGTGTCGGAAATAGTGGGATTTCCCCAGATTGTGCGGATTTCTTTTCCCATAATTACATTATTTCCCTCCGGGTTAAAGTTAACCGACACACTTGTCATTCCATCAATTTTTGCCAGCTCACGGCACAACTTTTCCTGTGCCGGCAGATATTGCTGCTCTTTTCCGGAATTCGGCCCGGAGACCGAATCAAAAACCCTGCTTCTGACATCTTTATCACACATACATGACGTATGTGTCACTTTCTGGTTAATCACCAGGCAGACCATAATCTCCCCGCTGGTAAAGCCCTTTCGAATCAACACATGACGGATCAGCCCCTGTCCGGAAGCTTCATCATAGGCAGTAACATGGTTTTCTTCCATATACCGCAAAACGCATTGCAGAATCCTTTCATTTTCGGGCACTCCCAGACAGCAGTCGGTATTGGCGATAATATTGTGGGTTCTTCCCGCATAAAATCCGGTGATCACATTTCCGTTTTTATCCGTTCCCACAGGATATTGGGCTTTGTTTCGATAGCAAAAGGGGTCTTCCATCCCCACAATAGGTTCCATACAGGCATCCACCTGCCCGGGAGAAAATCCTCCTATCCGGATCAGGTCATCCCGTATTTTTTTCTGCTTAAATTCCAGCTGTTTGTCATAGGAAAGTGTCTGAAGCTGACAGCCTCCGCATTGTCTGTGAAGCCTGCATCTGGGTTCCACACGAAAAGGAGAAGGTGTGATCACCTTCTCCAGCCGCCCGTAAGCATAGTTCTTTGTGCACTTTGTGATTCTGGCTTCCACGATATCTCCTGCAACCGCATCTTTTATGAACAGTGTGAAGCCATTCACCCTTCCGATACCTTCTCCGCCGCTTCCTATATCCTGGATTGTTACAGTCACCTGGTCATTTTTTTTGTATTCCATCGTAACTCCCCGGGTTTTCACCCTGCAAGCTCCTCTGCCAGCGCCTCCAGCTTTTCCCTGTCTTCCTGCTTCATAGCTGACATGATTGTCACTGTGTTCTCCGCAAAGACAATATCCTTACTTTTTTCCAACAGCCCTTTCATGGTTTTGGCCGCCATAGGACCCCAGGAGCCGTTTTCGATCAGAGCCACCCTGCGCTTTTGGTAGCTGCGCTCCAGAAGACGGCTGATAAAATCATTCATAAAGGGATTGATCCCTGCATTATAGGTATTGCTTGCCAGCACCAGCCTGTCATAGTGAAAAGCATCCTCAACCGCCCGGGACAGATCTGTTCTGGCCAGATCATGAACCACAGTCTTTACTCCCTTTTTCTCCAGAATCTGAGCCAGATACAGTGCCGCCTCACGGGTATGGCCGTAAATAGATCCATAGGCAATGGTGACACCCTCCTCCTCTGCCCTGTAGGAAGACCAGGTATCATAAAGATTCAGGTAATATTCAAGATTTTCCGACAGCACAGGCCCATGAAGGGGACAGATCATCCGGATATCCAGTTCCGCCGCTTTCTTCAGTACGTTCTGCACCTGAATGCCATATTTTCCCACAATCCCAAAATAATATCGTCTGGCTTCTCCTGCCCATTCCTCTTCCACATCCAGAGCGCCGAATTTTCCGAAACCATCCGCAGAAAAGAGCACCCTGTCCTTTTTATCATAGGTCAGCATAACCTCCGGCCAGTGGACCATAGGTGCAAAAATAAACTGCAGCGTATGCTCTCCCAGAGACAATTCCCCTCCGTTGGCAACAGGAACAGCCTGCTCTCCCAGCTCCAGCCCGAAGAACTGATTCATCATCCGAAACGCCGCCGGAGTAGCCGCCACCCGGGCTTCGGGATACTTTTCCAGAAAAGCGGGAATATTGGCGGAGTGGTCGGGTTCCATATGCTGGATGACCAGATAATCCGGCCTGCGCCCCTGCAGAGCCTTCTCCACATTTTCAAGCCACTGCTTTCCAAAAGCGGCATCCACCGTATCCATTACAGCCGTCTTTTCATCCAGGATTACATAGGAATTGTATGCCATTCCATTCGGAACCACATACTGTCCCTCAAATAGATCCACCTGATGATCGTTCACTCCTGCGTACAGAATATCCTTTGTCACATTCATACTCTTACCTCCAAGTTTATTAATCTTCTACCTTCGTAGCCCGTACATTGGATTCAAACAAACGATTATATCCCAGCCAGCCGGTATTGGCGGCATTATTTTCCAGCAGCTCCTTAAAGGTCTCCAGCTTGGCATCCGTGTCGTCCGCATAATTCAGAGCCAGCGCCTCCATCAGAGCCGGAATTTTAGGCGAGCCGTACTCATACTTTCCGTGATGGGCCAGAATACAATGCTGAACCTCTGTGAGCAGACCATGGGGAAAGCCCTGGATTCTGGCCGCGTGCTCCGCCGCCATCTGAGCGCCCATAACAATATGCCCCAGTAGCTGCCCGTCGTCAGTGTAATCATTCTGGGGAAAGGGAGAAATTTCCCTGACCTTTCCAATATCATGGCACATGGCCGCCGTCAAAAGCAGATCCCGCTTCAGAATCGGATAGGCGGAGCAATAATAATCACACAGCTTAGTCACACTTAGAGTATGCTCCAAAAGACCGCCTACAAAACCATGATGAACCGTCTTTGCCGCCGAGGATTTGCGAAATGCCTTTGCAAATTCCTGATCCTCCACAAAAAAGGACTCCAGCAGCTTTTTAAGATACGGATTCTTGATGCTGCGAATCAATTCCAGCATTTCCTGAAACATGCCGTCTATGCTTTTGGAGGTCACAGGAAGATAATCGCCGGGTTCAAACTCTCCCTCCTGAGCCACGCGAATTCTCTTGATGCTGACCTGAAGAGTTCCCTGAAAATTATTCACATCCCCATACACTTCTATGTAATCAAAAACGCTGTAGTCTCCGATCCCGGGGTTGTTGGGCTCCCAGACCTTTGCGTCGATGGTTCCTGTCTTGTCCTGAAGAATTACATTTTCATACATTTTACCGTTTTTGGTAACTGCTCCCTGCTTGTGCTTGCACAGATAAATACCGGCAACCCTGTCCCCTTCCCTGAAATCTCTGATATATTTCATCTACTTCACCTCTCCCAGCTCTATGCTGAATTTCATTTCCTTATATTCCTCCTGCGCCTTGCGCATGACTGTGAGCTCCACTGTGTCCCCGGGCGACAGCTGCAGCAAAACATTGGTATATTCCGTAAACGATCCGATAGATCTTTCGTTTATACCGATAATTACATCTCCCGGCTGCAGACCTGCCGGCATCGCCGGTGAATCCGTATCCAGCTCCTTTACAAAAGCGCCCATTGGCACACCCAGCTCCTGGTTGACCTCCGCGGGCACATCCAATCCCCGGATTCCCATATAGGCAACAGCGCTTTCCCCGGACATCTTCTCAATGATCCTTTTTACTTCGGAAATACCGTAGGCATTGATCATGTTCTTCATATCGCTGCCGGTCTTGTTGCCGATTACGATACCCACCACCTCGCCCTGCAGGTCGAACAGAAATCCTCCCGCATTCTGGCTTCCGCTGATATCCGTCAAGAGCAGATTATAATTTCTGTCGCTGACGGACAACTGTACATTGGCGGATGTGACCATACCATATCCTATGGAATCCATGGTTCCCATGGGCCTTCCCATGGCCACCACAGGCACTCCTACCAGATTTCTGTAGGAAGATCCCAGCTGTGCTATGGGAATTTCTTCCTGCTGCATCTCCTCCGGCAGCTCTGTCAGTTCTACGGAAAGCATGGCCAGATTTGTAATACTGTCCTGCTGTTTGATCCTGGCCGGCACCTGAACGCCGTTGGAAAAAGTAAACAGCAGCTTCTCCGCCCGCCGCAGAGTGGAAGCATCTGCCAGAACCAGCAGCTCTTTACCGTTATTTGCTACGACAAGCCCGGAAATCTGATTTCTGCTCTCCTGCACATTGTTAAACCAGTCTACATTTGAAGTCACTACAGTAACCGTTACCAGATACTTTTTCAGTTCATTGGCGTATCCGTTCATGGCATTATACAGCTCAGTATAATTCTCCCTGTCAAGAACCACACTGGCAAGAATTTCTTCGATCTGCTCATCCTCCAGCTCTACGGGACCAGACTCCTCTGCCGGAGGCGGAGACGGGCTTTCCGTGGGCAGGTTTTCCGCCAGCATTTCCTCCGGTGACATTTCCATTCGGTCCTCCGGAAATGATACCATGGGCGGTTTTTCCTCCGGATACAGCCACCTGTTGATCACCGGCTCCAGCACCAGAAAGGTGACGCAGGCAATCAATCCGAAAATCACAGCCATGGCCGCCGTAAGGATGGTCCTTCGGATCAGCTTTTTTCTGTTGATGGGACGTACCTTTATTCTCTCCACCAGAAAATCATTTTGATCATTCTGTTGTCTGTCAGGCATAAAAGCTCCTTTCCCTTTTAATTTTCATGCGTTAATCAAAATTATACCTGTACTTTTCCCAGTCTGCAAGGTATACGCTTCCATCCTCATTCCGAATAAACAGTCCCTCTTCCACCAGCTCCTGTACCAGACGGTCCGTCTCCTGCTTATAGGCAAGTCCATATTGATAATAAGGTGCATAGACGTTGACCGGTGCGTCCTTGCCCTTCTGATCCGTCACAAACTGTGAGTAAATATACTGCTTCCGTTGTCTGTCCCAAACCGGATAAATGGGAATTTCCATCCCTGTCCGGCCGCAGAAATCAAGAACCATCTCTCTCTGGGCCCGGGCCTCTATCTGTCCCCATATTCCCACAACTCCATTATAATCGGAAATGGGCTCTGCAATATCATACAAGCGCTCCTCCAGCGCCTCTTCGGATAATTCTTCTGATTCCTGTCCCTCCTGCACTCCCCCCTGTGCCTGCTGCCAGTCCTGTTCCAGCTCCTCCAGATCCAGCCGAAACCGGGCAAAGCTTCTGATCTGCTCCAAATGGGGAAGCACCAGCTGAAATATCTCCTTCAAAGGCATGGGAAAAGGAAAGCTATAGCTCTCCACATTCCTGTCAATCATCTCCTGCAGCACAGGGATATACCTGTCGCATCTTTCCAGAATACTCTCCGCCGGGTATTCATCACTCTTAAGGAGATATTCCTCACTGCTCCACCAGTATTTATTCCAGGTACTTCCGGACCGGGCATCCTGTATCAGCCTGAGAATTTCTGCAAAATCATCCGCATATTCACTTCCCACTACCGCTTTGGAAAGCTCGGCGTAGAGAATATCCGATTCCATATCCGGATCTATCAGCAGCTGCCCCGCACAATACAGGGAAAAAGCATTCAGCACATGGTTGCTGTCCATCTCACTCCAATAAGAAGGCTTTACTATTTCATCATACTTTCTGGCTGTGTGATAACATTCCCGGATAATATCCATGTTGAAATTCATCTGAGCCAGCTGATCAATTTCCATTTCACAGGTATTCCAGGCCCAGGTGCCCATCCGGGTGCCTAAGTCTGCCACCTCCTGACGAAATTTTGTATATTTCTGTTCTTCCTCCCGAGACGTCCCTTCGTATAGGGTGATATCCTTTCCCAGAGCTCTCACAAAGGTACTCTTGTCAAAAGCATCGATCCAACAGCTGACGCCAAAATCAATATCGGGGTTGGCCGCCAGAAATTTATCCATTAATTTTCTGGAAAAATAGGCCACGTCCTCGGAGGTCGTCAGCTCGCCGGGATCATAAAAATGGGCAATCACACGATCACAGCAGTCTGCCAGCTCTACATAGATGGAATAGTACTTCTCAAAGGTCGCGATTACATCAGGATTATCATAGGAAAATCCGCTTTCGCTCCTTGCGTAGGACACAGAAGGATCCACCCAGCCGAATCCTTCAAACTTGGCTCCCCACACCCACAAGGTAAACTTCATATCCATGGAATGGGCCGCGTCTGCGATCATACGGATTTTTTCATGCACGGTGCCGTAATTGTCGGCCCCCGCCCAGGCAGAACACATATCCGTTACCTGGACACCGTTAAATCCGCAGAACCTGAGCATTTTTACATACTCGTACAGCTGCTCCTCCGAAAAATCCAGTATATTGGTTTTCATACTCACGGCTTCATTCATGGAAACGCCTCTGGTATAGTTTGTATTCCAGAGAACAATGACAGCTTCCCTCTGTTCTATCCATGGCTCCCTGAATACATCATCCTCCGGCACATGAATATTTCGGGACACGCTGCTGATCCTGGCGCCTTCCTGCCCTGCCTTCATCCACCCAAGGTACGTGTTTACAAACCTGTACATTTCCTGATAAAGACTGTCCACATCCGGCCCGGCAATAACCACCTGTCCCCCTTCTATGGAAAAATATCCTTCCCCTTCTCCCAGTCCGTCGTCCAGAGACAGGCAGATACCAAAATCCCCCTGCTCCTTCCCGGTATTTACGGAAAGCATACTTCCGCATGTCTGATGTATATAATACTGCAATTCTTCACAGACAGGCAATGCTTTTTTATCGTCATAATATATGGTGTATTGATCTATGGAGGTATTCCCGATATAAACGGATTCCTTCCGGTTCCTGCCCACATCCGTGTACACCCCGTCCTGGGGCAAAAGCAGCGTACCGTCCTCTGCGGTCAGCTCATGGAGCAGATAGCTGCATCCAAGGCGGATTCCTTTTTCATGAGAAGAGAGGATAAACAGCTGATCCTCCTTCCGAAGGATGGTGAAGGCGTCCGGGGCAATTTCCGCCAGAGTGTATCCATATTCATTTGCCGATTGTTCCACCGTCAACAGATTGATCCTGTACCCCTGATCCTCCTGAGTGTTCTTCAGACGAATATCCCGGGTCTGCTTTGACAGCTCTGCAAAATAATTCAACAGCTCCGCCGCATCCTCTCCCTCGATCCGATAAACCTTATAATCCTTCAGATTGTCTCCCCTGCTGCTTCCGCAGCCTCCGCAGAACAGCATAAATCCGGCCAGGAAAATAACGCTCACATGTATCTTTTTTGCATTGATCTTTTTTCCGGAGCACAAAAAGATTCCCGCCAACAGCAGCAGCGGAAAAATCACTGCCGCCAGCACACCCTTTTTCAAATCATCCCCAAAATGGCTGGAAACCATGCCTACCAGCGTAGGACCTCCGGAACAGCCCAGGTCGCCGGCAAGAGCCATCAGAGCAAACAGCGCCGTACCGCCCCGGGGCACGGCAGCGGCAGCCTTACTGAAGGTTCCGGGCCACATAATCCCCACGGACAGACCGCACACCGCACAGCCCGCCAGAGCGATCACAGGACTTTGCACCAGAGAAATACACAGGTAAGCCGCTATACACAGCAGACTGCTGCCTGCCATAAAATGCTCCAGATTGATCTTATCCCCATATTTTCCGTAAAAAGCCCTGGAAGCTCCCATCAGCACCGCAAAAGCCATAGGCCCCGCCAGATCCCCCAAAGCCTTGCTGACCCCAAGGCCCTTTTCCGCAAAGGTGGAAGCCCACTGGCTTACCGCCTGCTCGCTGGCTCCGGCACAGAGCATCATCAGCATAAATACCCAGAAGATTTTCTGCCCTGCCAGCTGACGGATGGACATGCCCTTATCTCCCTCCTCCATCAGAGAACCCATTGGAACCCTGGAAAAGGCAACGGTGTTGCACAGCGGGATCAAAGCCCATATACTGGCCAATATTCTCCAGTTTTCAATGCCGAAAACCCGAAAAAACACCGTGGATATCAAAACCACTCCCACATGGCCCCAGCAGTAAAAGGAATGCAGCAGGCTCATGGCCTTTTCCTTGTTATCCGAAGGACAGGCCTCCACCACGGGACTCACCAGCACCTCCAGCAGGCCGCCGCCCACTGCGTACACCGTCACCGCCAGAAGAATTCCCACAAAAGGATCCCACAGCAGCTCCGGCAAAACCGCCAGCATCAGCAGTCCCATCCCGCTGAGAATATGGGCAATCACCATGGATGCCCTGTAACCGATCCTGTCCACAAAGCTCACGGATGCCAGATCCACCAGCAGCTGCAGTCCGAAATTGATAGTCACCAGCATGGTAATTTTAGATAGAGGAATTCCATATGCACTCTGAAAGGTCAAAAACAGCAGAGGTACAAAATTATTGATGACCGCCTGCACAATATATCCCGTAAAACAGGCGTATATAGTCTTCCTGTATTGATTCTTTTCGTTTTTTTCTCCCATTGCTTTTGTTCTCTCCTGCTTTTTTCGGACTCCGCTGTTAAATGTAACAGCAATCATATCCATTATTCCCGCATCCTTGAAAAATGTCAATCGCCTTTTGATAAATCGTAGCCTTTTCCTAAAAACCATGTTACAATAGACCTGAAAAATCACTGTTAAACAAATTGCTGTACAGGAGTTATTATGAACGAAAAGGTATTGCACACACTGGAATTTGATAAGATATTGGGGATGCTGGCAGAAAAAGCAGATTCTGAGCCGGGCAAAAATATGTGCCGAGAGCTGATGCCTTCCACAGACCTGGAAGAAATACGCACCAATCAAACTTTGACCGGGGATGCTCTGACCCGGATCTTTCAAACCGGGCTCACCTCCTTTGGGAGCAACCATGACCTGGGATTTTCCATACGGTCTCTGGAGATCGGAAGCACCCTGTCCGCCGCGGAGCTGTTAAAGCTGGCTTCTTTGCTGGACAATGTGAACCGCATCAAAATTTACGGCAGGAAAAAGCGGGAGGATACGCCCGACGACAGTCTTGATGAATATTTCCGACAGCTGACGCCTTTGGTCCAGCTGGCAGGAGAAATCAACCGCTGTATCCTCTCGGAAGAGGAAATTGCTGATGATGCCAGCCCCAGACTGAAAAATATCCGCCGTTCCATGGCTGTAACCAACGACAGGATACATTCCCAGCTTACCTCCATGCTGGGCGGAGCCTATCGCACCTACCTTCAGGATGCGGTAATCACCATGCGCAATGACCGTTATTGCATCCCCATTAAGGCAGAGTATAAGGGACAGGTAAACGGTATGATTCACGATCAGTCCGCCACAGGTTCTACCTATTTTATTGAGCCTGCCGCGGTGGTGAGCCTGAATAATCAGCTAAAGGAGCTGGCCCTGCAGGAGGAAGAGGAAATCCGGATCATATTGGCAGGCTTAAGCGCCCAGGCCGGGGAACATACGGAGGAGCTGATTCTGAATCAAAGGCTGATGACCCTTCTGGATTTCATCTTTGCAAAGGCAAAGCTGGCCATGGATATGAATGCTACGGAACCCATTTTCAATACCGAGCATTATCTCCATATCCGCAAAGGGCGCCATCCCCTCCTGGACAAAAAGAAGGTCATGCCCATCGATATTCACCTAGGCAGAGATTTTGACCTGCTGATCATCACAGGCCCCAACACCGGAGGCAAAACAGTCTCTCTGAAAACCGTGGGTCTTTTTACCCTGATGGGTCAGGCAGGTCTGCATATTCCCGCCCTGGACCGTTCGGAGCTTTCCATTTTTACGGAAGTATACGCGGACATCGGAGATGAGCAGAGTATCGAACAGAGCCTGTCCACATTTTCCTCCCATATGAAGAGCATTGTTCACATTTTGAAGCATGCGGACGCTGACTCATTGTGCCTTTTTGACGAACTGGGAGCAGGTACCGATCCCACCGAGGGAGCTGCCCTGGCTATTGCCATTCTGAATTATCTCCACGACAGAGGCATACGCACCATGGCCACCACCCACTACAGCGAATTGAAAATCTATGCCCTTTCCACATCCTTTGTGGAAAATGCCTGCTGTGAATTCAATGTGGAAACTCTGCAGCCCACCTACAGACTGCTGATCGGCATTCCCGGAAAGAGCAACGCCTTCGCCATCTCCTCCAAGCTGGGGCTTTCCGACGATATTATCAACGCCGCCAGGGAGCAGATCGGCAAGGAGGACCAGAGCTTTGAGGACGTGATTTCCGATCTGGAGCAGAGCCGGATCACTATTGAAAACGAACAAAGGGAAATCGCCAAATACAAGGAACGAATCCGCACGCTCCAGGAACAGCTCCAGCAGAAAAATGATAAAATCGATCAGGCAAAGGATAAGATCCTGCGGGAAGCCAACCAGAAGGCCAGGGAGATTCTTCAGGAGGCCAAGGATGTGGCAGATGAGACCATCCGGGATTTCAATAAGGCAGGCCCCGGCGCAGATATAAAGGAGCTGGAAAAGAAGCGGCAGAAGCTGCGGGATCATATCAGTGAAAAGAATGACAGGCTTTCTATAAAAGGGAAGCAGGAAAAACCTTCTGCCAAAAAGACCGTGGATCCCAAAAAGCTGAAAAAGGGCGATTCCGTAAGGATTCTCTCCATGGGGCTTCAGGGCATTGTCAGCACCCTGCCGGACTCCAAGGGCGCATTGTTTGTCCAGTGCGGCATTATGAGAATTCAATCCAACGTAAAGGATCTCGTTCTTGTGGAGGAAAAAACCGTCTCCACGCCTTCCGTCCAGAGCACTGGATCCGGCAGGCTGAAAATGTCCAAAAGCCTTTCCATATCCTCGGAAATTAATCTTTTAGGCAAAACCGTGGACGAAGCTGTGGCTCTGCTGGACAAATACCTGGACGACGCCTATCTCGCCCATATGTCCAGCGTGAGAGTGGTTCACGGAAAAGGCACCGGAGCATTGCGAAGCGCTGTCCACAGCCACTTAAAGCGATTGAAATATGTCAGGGAATTTCGGCTGGGAGAATACGGAGAGGGTGATGCGGGAGTTACCATCGTAACTTTCCGATAATGATGTTATTCTTGGAACCTGATTTTTAAGGTGATATAGTAGTGAAGGAGTGTCACATTAATGGTAAGCAAACAAAAAATCCTGATCGTGGATGATGATAACAATATTGCAGAACTGATTTCTCTCTACCTGACGAAGGAATGCTTTGAAACCATGATTGTAAACGACGGGGAATCGGTAATGCCTGTAATGGAAAGCTTTTCTCCAAACCTGATTCTTTTGGATATTATGCTTCCTGGAATGGACGGGTATCAGACATGCCGGGAGATTCGGGCAAAATACGCTCTCCCTATTATAATGCTTTCCGCCAAGGGCGAGGTGTTTGACAAGGTTCTGGGACTGGAGCTGGGAGCCGACGATTACATCGAAAAGCCCTTCGATTCCAAGGAACTGGTGGCCCGGGTAAAGGCTGTGCTGCGCCGTTACAAGCCTGCAAGCGCCGCTCCCGAGGCTCCGAATGATAAGTGTGTTGACTATCCCGACCTGTCCATTAACCTGACCAATTATTCTGTGATATACATGGGACAGACTGTGGATATGCCGCCCAAGGAGCTGGAGCTTCTTTATTTTCTGGCTTCCTCACCCAATCACGTATTTACCAGGGAACAGCTTCTGGATCAGATCTGGGGCTATGAGTATATCGGCGATACCCGCACGGTGGACGTACACATCAAAAGACTGAGGGAAAAAATTAAAAATCATGCCAGTTGGAAGATCACCACTATCTGGGGGGTCGGTTATAAGTTCGAGGTAAGAAATTAATGAGAAAGACCCTGTATCTGAAATTTGTGCTGGCTTATTTTATATTCGGAGTTTTCAGCTTCACCATTGTCACCACTTTTGTGCCCAGCCTTACCAGGGAACATCTGATCCGGGAAAAGGCGGAAAACATTTATGCGGAGGCTACACTGATCGCAAATACCTATGCCGCCGGGCTCTACACCAGCGAGACGGATCTGGAAACAGTGAAATCCCACCTGGACTTTTTATCCGTTTATCTGGATTCCACTATCCGCATTATCAACCCTTCAGGCCGCCTGGTTCTGGAAAGCAATACCCCCATCAATGTGGAGGAGGAAGTGATTATCCAGGGCTTTGACCCCACCAGCACCGGCAACTCCTACTATATGGTAAACGACTTTTTCGGAAGCTTTTCCTCGGATATGCTCAGTGTATTCGCCCCTATCACCTCCAGCTATATGGTAAAGGGCTATGTGGTCATCCACTGTAGTATGGATAAAATTCAGCAGTCCTGCAACAGCCTGATGAATATTTCCTATATTACTCTGGTGATTCTTTTTCTGCTTTCTCTGATCATCCTGATTTTTTTTACAGAGATCGTATATGTTCCTCTGAGAAAAATCACGTATGCCACAGAGCAGTATGCCTCCGGCAACATGCATTATGAATTTCAGGTAGAGAGTGATGACGAGATTGGTTATCTGGCCGCCTGTCTGAATTATATGGCCAGTGAAATTGCAGGCGCAGAGGACGATCAGAAAAAATTTGTAGCTAATGTATCCCACGATTTCCGCTCGCCTTTGACCTCCATCCGGGGATATCTGGAGGCCATGCTGGATGGAACCATCCCTGAGGAAATGCACGAAAAATATATCCAGATCGTACTCAATGAGACGGAACGGCTCACAAAGCTCACAAACAGCCTGCTGACCCTGAATAACCTGAACACCAAGGGAATGCTTTTGGACCGCACTGATTTTAACATCAACCAGATCATTCGCAATACGGCCACTTCCTTTGAGGGGATCTGCCGGAAAAAGACCATTGCCATTGAATTGATCCTTACAGGGGATGAGATGTATGTGAATGCGGATATCGACAAAATACAACAGGTTCTCTACAACCTCATCGATAACGCAATTAAATTCAGCCATAATGATTCCGTCATCCGGGTGGAGACCTCTCTGAAAAAGAACAAGCTTTTCGTCTCCGTCAAGGATAACGGAATCGGAATTCCCAAGGACGACCTGAAAATGATCTGGGACAGATTCTATAAATCCGACCTGTCACGAGGCAAGGATAAAAAAGGGACAGGCCTGGGCCTGTCCATTGTAAAAGAAATCATCAACTGTCACGGAGAACATATCAATGTGATCAGCACCGAGGGTGTGGGAAGCGAATTTATTTTTTCTCTTTCTCTGTCCGCAGACAATGAGGAAGAGGACTGATCATGCTGACAGCCCGGCGTACAGGCACATAGCAGACGGCCATCACCACAAAATTCCCTATCCCGTGTATGATATCATAGGGGATCCCGGCCACCCACCAGGCAAATGCCGCATACAGACCATTTCTGAAACCGCCGGAGGCGATACTCATTGCTCCATGAACGGGAGTACAGAAAAAGCCATACATCAGACCGAATACAGAAGACAGTATGCTCCAGAACCATATGGACTGCTGTCTTCTGTTCATATAAGTAATCCATGCCAGCAGGGGCCATACATACAGATACATAAACCACCAGGAGCCGAATCCATAGATACACCCCTCGATCAGCACAAATACAGGAATTACAAATGCGATCCTCCAGCTGAAAAACAATGTAAACATGATGATCCAGAAGGACACCAGCTCCACGTTCGGCAGAAAGCTTAAGGCTGCCTTGCACACCTCCAGCATAGCCGTCATAATCCCGATCAATGCAATATCCTGTATGGTAATTTTTCTTTTTTTCTTTTGGTCATCCATAATTTGTACTCCGCGAAGTCCTCATTCCCTTCACACTATTCTGCGGTGTATATGATGGAAAACTGATCTCCGTCCGCCACCGGCTGGGTATCGATTCCGTAATTACAGTATTCCCCATTCACATAAAAAGACCAGTAGCTTTTATCCACATTATAATCCGCCGTAGTGCCGTTTACGGTCTCCACCATCATGCCATATTCACTTTCCGTTCCGGAAAAGGTCAATCCTTCCGCTTCCTCCATTGCCTGACGCAGGTACTCCGCATCTGTGCGAAATTCATACTTTTCCGATCCGCCTTCCTTATCCACTACTTCAATGGCAATGTTTTTGCTTCCCTCCACAGGCTTGGGGCGAAACATTACATACACTACCGCCAGAACGGCGATCAATGCAATAAGTCCTGCTGCTCCAAACAAGATTTTCCTGTTTGAGGTCTTCGTGCTGCTTTTTGTGTTTTCCATTTTCTTCCTCCTTTTGATGCGCAGAAAAAAAGCCTCTGACTGCGCAGAAGCTTTACACACAAAACCAGACAGGTATGGATTTTCCATATCTGCCGAACTCTGTATGAACCAATTCCGCGTGGTCTACAGTTCACATCACAGGCAGGTCTTCTGGCTCAAGCATCAACGCTTTGCTTCCTCTTCCCAAGACTTTTTCAGCTCTCAGTGATCTGCCGCGTCAGCGGCGAAGCAAAACTCCTCTTTTACAGCGACGGGTTCGCGCAGGTCTCTCACCTGCTTCCCTTTTCACCGGACCAAACAGATAAACTGCTCTCCGGCACCTGTGACGGTATTAAATTAACAAAAAGAGGATATCACAAAAACATATCCATTGCAAGAGTCATTTCATTTAGAATAATTCATCCAGTAAAATGTAATATCTGATCTTTTCCCAATTCGGCTTTATTCCCAATTCATGAAATAAAAGCATTTCATCATACTCTGAACAGAAATTGTTTTTATTATTTTTTTGATATTTCCCACTGTAATTGTGCGATAAACTTCTGTAACAAAGGGCAATATCGCACCATTTGTCGCCTACTCCTGATCTTCCCAGATCAATATAGCCTGTGACATTTTCTCCGATTCCGAATATATTTGGCAGGCAATAGTCTCCATGGGATAATACAGGTTCCTCCACAGGCCTGTTCCTGCAAAGCCATTCCAGCAGTTCATATGGATCTCTAAAGCCATTTTCTCCGAATGTCTCCGGCTCTACATTATCCAGATCCACCAATCCGTTTTTCACATTATATTCTGCCTGAGAAAGCTTATAGGAAAGGCTCTGATCAAAGGTACAATCCGAAATATCCGTATTCCACATTTTTTTCAGTCCTGCTGCCAGCAGCTTACATTGTCCGGCGGGATCTGCCATATATTTTTCGGAGCATGCCATTTCACCTGCACACTTCTCCATTAACAAATAAGCTGTGCCGTTTTCCTTTTCCCAAGCGTACACTTGGGGAACCGGCAGCCTTCCCTGGAGATACAGAAGCATTCCGTATTCGTTTTCAGCTTCCTTATTGTTACCATTCACAGCCATTTTAATTTCTGATGTTTAATGAATTCCCATTGGGGCTTTTTTATTGGCATAATGCACTGCTTTTGGTGGTTGTATTTATTAATAAATACAACCACTATATATTGACTTTTTATAGTGGTTGTAATATAATGTATATATATCCACTATTGAAAGGAGAAAACGTTATGCCTACTATTGTTAAACACTTCGATAAAAAATCAGGAAAGACCCGGGTTTACGAATCTACTCCCCACTATGACCCTGTTACCAAGCAATCAAGACCGAAGAGGAAATATCTTGGTACTCTCGATCCCGAAACAGAGGAATTGATCCCGTCTTCCGGTCACAGGGGCAGAACAGCATCTTCGAAAAATGTTACCACCACGGAAGAAGATACTACTTCTGCAAGGAACAGAGATTTTCAAAAAATCATTTCCGAGAAAGAAACAGAAATCGCTTCTTTACAGTCTGAAGTGAAAACCCTAAAAGCTACTATCAGGGCATATGAAAAAGTATGCACTTCCATCTCCAATACTTTAAGAAAGGCCCCTGTGATCTATGATTAAATATACCGGCGATCTGCGCTGTGACTTTGAAAAAGCAACAGCAGAAATCACGAAACTCAAAGACCGTATCCTGGGGTACCAGGAGCAGATAGCTTCACTGCGGGCCTCAGTTAAGAGCCTTAAGCAGTCCAACGATTTCCATAAAAAGAATTATCAGGAATCCCTCGCTGAAAAAGATGCCATTATCAAGGAACTGCAGAACCGTCTTGCCCATGCGGAGGCTCTCCTTAACCATGATGGCAGCAATACCGGTACCCCAACATCGCAGACACCGATAAATAAAAACAAGGTTATCCCAAACTCCCGCCGCAGTTCAGGCAGGAAGAAAGGCGGACAGCCTGGACACCCCAAAGCAGCCCTTGAAGCGCCGGAGGAATCTGAGATCACAGATACTGTCGGGCACCCATTACAGGACGATGAATGCTGTCCAAAATGCGGGCTTACAGACTGC
>CAMWUL010000078.1 GCA_947177445.1 uncultured Lachnospiraceae bacterium
TTGTCATCTTTCCCGCAGTAAGCCTTATGTTGCTGGTGCTAACTTAATGACATTGCTTCACGGGTAGGGGCCGCGAGGTGTTTTTGTGCGCTGTTTGCACAAAAACCCGAGACCGCACGCGCTGGGCATCATGTTGCTTTGAACGGCGAAGCCGTGAAAAGTAACTTTGTGCGCAAAACCCGAGACTGCCTGTGCCGAAATATAGTTTTTTTAAAAGAATAATGCAAAAGCCCGCTGTATGGGAAGGGATTATGGTCCATCCTGACGTCAAAGGAAGAATACCGCGGCGGGTTTCGGTTGCTGTATCAAACATTTCTCTTTTATAATGGAAAAGTGCTTATTTAGACAATTTGCAACGGGATGCGCCTTGCGGCGCTGGGGCGCCGCGGGAAAATTTGACCAGGCAGCGCAAATTTTGGTGTGGAGGTGCGTGTTTATGGAACAACTGAACATTACGACTGCGAAGGATAATGAGAAAATATACAAGATTTTGGGAGATCTGATGAGTGCCAACAAGGAGTTTCAGATCATGATTACCGTTCCCTCGGTAAAGGGAGAGGGTGCAGGTCCGGTCAGGGAGACAACGGTTCAAAAGAAGCCGGCCAGGGATCTGGAGCAGGATGTGACGGATATGATTCATGAGATCGGTGTGCCTGCCCATATCAAGGGCTATCAGTACCTTCGGGAGGCGATCATGATGTCTGTGGAGGATCCGGGTATGATCAGCTCCATCACAAAAATTTTGTACCCCACGATTGCAAAGCGGTTCCAGACCACGCCCAGCAGGGTGGAAAGGGCCATCCGGCACGCAATTGAGGTGGCCTGGAGCAGAGGTCGCATGGAAACTCTGGACGCGCTTTTTGGCTATACCATCGATACGGGAAAGGGTAAGCCCACTAATTCCGAGTTTATCGCGCTGATCGCTGACCGAATCCGATTGTCCTACCGGGGCTGACATCTTTCTTAAGAAAGAAAATACTTTCCACTGTAATAATAATGGTGTATAATCTAAGCAGGTTAAAAAATTATCGGTGGAGGGTTTCACATGAAAAAAATTTTGTTTGCGGCGTCGGAAGGCGTGCCTTTTATCAAGACAGGGGGACTGGCTGATGTGGTGGGCTCCCTGCCGAAATGCATTGACAAGCAGTATTTTGACGTCCGCGTGGTTATTCCCAAGTATACCTGCATGAGGCAGGAGCTGAAGGATAAGATGAGGTATGTATCCCATTTTTACATGGACTTCAACTGGAAGAGCGTGTATGTGGGTATCATGGAGGCGGAGGAAGACGGAGTACATTACTATTTTATCGACAATGAGTATTATTTCGGAGGCCCCAAGGTATACAGCGACGATCCCAGGTGGGAGATCGAACGGTATGCTTATTTCTCCAAGGCGGCGCTTTCCATTCTGCCTGTGGTGGGCTTCCAGCCTGATGTGGTGCATTGCCATGACTGGCAGACGGGTCTGATTCCGGTTTATCTGAAGGAGCGTTTCCACGACGGGGACTTTTTCCGGGGTATGAAATCGGTTATTACCATACACAATCTGAAATTCCAGGGCAAGTGGGACACCAAGACGGTGCAGAATATCACAGGGCTGCCGGAGTATTATTTTTCTCCAGACAAGCTGGAGGCCTATAAGGATGCCAATCTGCTGAAGGGCGGGATCGTCTACGCGGACGCGGTGACCACCGTGAGCGCCACTTATGCGGAGGAGATCAAGACTCCCTTCTACGGAGAGGGTCTGGACGGGCTCCTGCGGGCCAGGAGCGGCGACCTTCGGGGAATCGTAAACGGCATTGACTATACAGATTTTAATCCGGCCACAGACAGGCATATTGTCAATACCTACGATGCGGTGAATTTCCGCAAGGAAAAGGTGAAAAACAAGCGTGATCTGCAGCATGAGCTGGGACTGCGGGAGGATGAACGAAAGATGATGATCGGTCTGGTGTCCAGGCTGACCGACCAAAAGGGGCTTGATCTGGTAGCCTACGTGATGGATGAGCTGTGTCAGGATGACATCCAGCTGGTGGTACTGGGTACAGGAGAGGACCGGTATGAGAATATGTTCCGGCATTTTGACTGGAAGTACGGCGACAAGGTTTCCGCAAATATCTACTATTCCGATCCGCTGTCCCATAAGATTTACGCTTCCTGCGATGCCTTCCTGATGCCGTCTCTGTTCGAGCCCTGCGGCTTAAGCCAGCTGATGGCGCTTCGCTACGGTACCATTCCTATCGTGAGAGAGACAGGAGGACTGAAGGATACGGTTGAGCCCTACAACAAATATGAGAGCACGGGCACGGGCTTTAGCTTCAAAAATTACAATGCCCATGAAATGTTGAATACGATCCGCTATGCTGAGCATATTTATTATGATAAGAAGCGTGAGTGGAACAAAATGATCGACAGGGCCATGGCAGCGGACTTTTCCTGGGATGTCTCCGCAAAAAAGTACCAGGAAATGTATGACTGGCTCATTGGAAGATGAAAAAGCATTCCCGGCGCGGCATTTCCCACGGGTGGATGTATATGAGAGACAACAGCACAAAAAATAATTTTATCATGCAGGCCGGAATTCTGGCGGCAGCCGGGATTGTGAGCAGGATCATAGGGCTTCTGTACAGGAGCCCTATGCATCGTGTGATCGGGGATTTGGGTCTGGGCTATTATCAGGTGGCCTACAGCTATTATCTGATCATACTCCTGATCTCGTCCTACAGTATTCCTTCCGCCATATCCAAGGTCATTGCCCAGAAGCTGGCGGTGAAGGAATTTCGGAATGCGCACAGGGTGTTTTTGTGTGCCCTGGCTTATGTGCTGGTAGTGGGAGTGGCGGCAAGCCTGTTTTTATTTTTCGGGGCGGGACTGTTTGTGGCGCCGGAGGTGATTCCGGTGCTGCAGGCCTTTGCTCCGACGATTTTTTTGTATGGCATTCTGGGAGTAATGCGGGGATATTTCCAGGCCCACAGGAGCATGGTACAGACCTCTGTGTCCCAGATCCTGGAGCAGATTGCCAATGCGTTGGTCAGTGTGGGGGCAGCCTGGCTGCTGATTCATAATGTTTTCGGAACGCTTGAGATTCCGGCGGATGAGGCGGGGCAGAAGACCAGGGCGGTCTACGGCGCCGTGGGAAGCGCCCTGGGAACCGGAGCCGGAGTGGCGGCGGCGCTATTGTTTATGCTGGCAATTTATTTCCTGAACGTAAGGCTGATCAGGCGGCGGATTCAGCGAGACCGGCATGAAAATGCGGAACCCTTCGGCCAGATATTTAAAACGATCACCATGATCGTAACGCCGTTTATCTTAAGCACGGCCATCAATAATTTGAGCGGAACCGTCAATAACAGCGTATATACAAAGCTGTTTCCCGATATACGCGGACTGGATCCGTCGCAGTTTTATGAGCGGATGGGTGTTTTCTCGGGTCAGGCGCAAACCATCTCCAACATTCCCATTGCCTTTGCCACGGCAATGGCTTCTGCCATGATTCCGTCTGTGGCTCAGCTGGTGGCGTCCTGGAATATAGAGGGGGCGAAGGAGCGGATCGGGACGGCGGTGAAAACCACCATGCTGATTTCCATTCCCTGCGCCGCCGGGCTTTGCGTGCTGGCCAGGCCTGTGACCTGTCTGCTCTTTTCCAACACGCCGGAGGTAGAAGAGCTGGCGGCCAGGCTTTTGATGGCCCTATCTCTGTCGGTGATTTTTTATGCGCTGTCTACCTTAAACAGTTCGATTCTCCAGGGCATCGGAAAAGTAAATGCGCCCATCATTCATGCGGGCGTGGCCCTGGCGGTGCAGACGGCGGCTGCGATACTGCTTTTGTTTTTTACCGATCTGGATCTCTATGGCATCGCCATAGCCAACACCCTTTACTCCGGGATTCTCTGTGTGCTGAACCAGAGGGCCGTGCGAAAGGCGGTGGGCTATCGGCAGGAGATCTTTAAAACCTTCGTGGTCCCTTCGATAGTTTCTGCTCTGATGGCAGCCTTTGCCTGGGCGGTTTATGAATCGCTTTTGATGGTGACGGCTTCTCCCAGAATTTCAGTGATTCCGGCTGTGATACTGGCGGCCCTGTTTTACTTTGTGGTTCTGCTGGTGTTCCGGGCGGTATCCGAGGAGGAGCTGAGCAGCTTTCCAAAGGGGCCTGCGCTGGTGAAGCTGGCCAAAAGGTTCCATCTGATGTGAAGTATCAGTCCTCTGCAGGCCGGATTCCGGAGATATCGCTGTCGATGGACATGGAGTAATTGGTGTAATAGACCACAAAGCCCGGCCTGGCGCCGCCGGGCTTTTTAACGTGCTTTTTCTGGATATAATCGATCTCCACCTTTTCCTGATCCCGGCCTCTGGAATAGTAGGCGGCCAGACGGGCGGCTTCCTCAAAGGTGCGGTCCGGCAGCTCCTCGGCGCCGTCCAGCTTTACGATCACATGGGAACCGGGGAGCTTCTTTGCATGAAACCACCAGTCGTTTCCGGAGGCCAGGCGGAAGGTCAGCTCATCGTTCTGATAGTTGTTTTTTCCCACATAAATGTGAAAGCCGTCGCTGCTGATATAATGGAAGGGCCGGCTGGTGATTTTCTGCTTTTTTGTACCGCCCTTTCTGCGGATATAGCCGCTTTCGATAAGCTCCTCCTTGATCTGTGTCAGATCCTCCTCCTGCTGGGCGATCTCAAGGGAAGCGGAAATGGTTTCCAGATGATCGATTTCGGATTTAACCTCCCTGGTCAGCTCAGAGAGCGCTTCATAGGTACGTTTCATTTTCCCGTATTTCTCAAAATATTTTTTCGCGTTTTCCGTGGCGCTGAGAGTGGGATCCAGGGGAATTGTCACGGTTTCACCGGTATAGTAGTTTTGGGCGTCCAGCGACTTTGCCCCGGGAGCCGCTTCATATCCATAGGTATTCAGCAGTTCTCCGTAGACCCGGAAGGTATCCTTTTTTTCGGTGTCCTTCATCTGGCGCAGCTGCAGGTCATATTTTTTGATATTGCGCTCCAGGGCGGTCTGAACGATCCGCCGAAGGTCCGAGGACTTCTGACGGATGCGTGTGACGGAGCTTTTTTCGGCGTAGTAGGCTTCCAAAAGCGCGGACATGGAGTCATAGGAAACGTTTCCGAATCCGTATATGGTCAGAGGAAGAGCACAGAATTCCACAGGCCTGCGGTTTACGTAGGCAATATTGGGTGCAAACCGTTCCTCCAGGACGGCTGTGGCCATACGGGACAGCGCTTCAAACAGAGCCTTATATTCCGCGTCCTTCAAAGCGGCGGCAGGGCGTTCTCCGTCCACGCCGGCTTCGTAACAAAGCTCCTGGGCCAGGATGGGGGAGATGCCTGTAAAGCTGCCATAGAGGGCTTTAAAGACCGGCTGGGGTTTGGCGGCCAGCGCCCTTTGAAGGGTTTGGGCATCCGCGGTCAGGGCGTTCAGCTTTTCCTGGGTTTGAGGCACAAAATAGGGTTTGCCCGGAAGTACCTCCCTGAGGGAGCTGACAGCGGCGGAGATTCGTTTGATGCTGTCAATAATCACGCCGTTTTCGTCGAGAAATATAATGTTGCTGTGCTTTCCCATGATTTCCATTACCAGGGTTTTGGAGCGCAGATCGCCCATCTCGTCCAGATGCTCCACCTTAATGTGCACGATCCGTTCCAGCCCGGGCTGAGAGATTTCCGTGATGCGCCCGTTCTGAAGATGCTTACGCAGGAGCATGCAGAAGCTGGGGGCGGTCATGGGGCTGGGCTTGGTGCCCTCCGTCAGATAAATCAGGGGAAGAGAGGCGTTGGCGGAGAGCAGCAGCCGCCTCTGGCGGTCAGGCTGCTTTATGGTCAACAGCAGCTCGTCTGCCTCCGGCTGGGCAATTTTATACAGCCTGCCTCCCGTTAATTCCTTTTTCAGTTCCGATACGATGCCTGCTATGGTAACGCCGTCAAAGGCCATGATAAATTCCTCCTGCAGATGCTTTTATGATTTTATTAATTTTATTATGACACAGCCGGAGACGCTTTGCAAGAAAAGCATTTTTTCCGCCCTTGACGCTTATGGAAACTTATTCTATAATAAAGTGAAGTATGTAATGAAGAGCGCATATGCGCCAACGAAAGAATTGTGGTTCCGGCTTGTCCGGGTGAGGAGCTTTTCGTGATTAAGAGTATGACAGGGTTTGGCAGATGTGAGAGTGCCGGTGAAAACGGCAGATTTACCGTGGAGATAAAATCGGTGAACCACCGGTATCTGGACATGAACATCAGAACGCCGAAGAAGATGAGTTTCCTTGAAAACACTGTGCGGGGAGAACTGAAAAGCTGTATTTCCCGGGGAAAGGTGGATGTGTATATCAGCTATGAGGATCTGTCCGAGCACGCCGGTGCGGTGCGCTGCAACCGGGAGACGGCCAGGGAGTACCTGACACATCTGCGCCGGATGGCGGAGGATTTCGGGCTGGCGGACGATATCAGCGTGTCGGTTCTGTCCGGGTATCCGGAGGTATTCACCCTGGAGGAGACGGGAGTGGATGAGGAAAGGCTCTGGCAGGAGCTGAGAGGAGCGCTTCTGAAGGCGGCGGAAAAATTTGTGGAGAGCCGCGTTCTGGAAGGGCGGCAGCTTTGGGAGGACCTGGAGGAAAAGCTGGCGGGCATCCGCCGGAGGACGGATTTCATTGAAGGCCGTTTCCCGGAGGTGGTAAGCGCCTACCGCCGGAGACTGGAGGAAAAGGTACGGGAGCTTTTGGGCAGCTCGGAGATCGACGAAAACAGGATTCTCACGGAGGTCACTCTGTTTGCGGACCGGATCTGCGTGGACGAGGAGGTCGTCCGGCTGAAAAGCCACATTGAGGCTGTGGAGAAAGCCCTCCGGGAGGAGGCGCCGGTGGGGCGGAAGCTGGATTTTATCGTACAGGAGATGAACCGGGAGGCCAACACCATCCTTTCCAAGTCAGGAGACCTGGAGATCACGGGCTGTGCCATTGAACTGAAGACAGAGATCGAAAAGATCCGGGAGCAGATTCAGAATATAGAATAGTATGATAAGGAAGCGTCCGGGCATGATACGGGAATGAACTGGTACCGGCGGCTCCGGAACGGAGGGTATGGATGCTTATCCACATCGGATTCGGAAACATAGTGAACACGTCCAAGATCATCGCCATCGTCAGCCCGGAATCGGCGCCTGTAAAGAGGCTGGTGCAGAGCGCCCGGGAGAAGGGGATGGCCATAGACGCCACCCAGGGACGGAAGACGAAATCCGTGCTGGTGATGGAAAACAGCCAGGTGGTATTGTCCGCTCTGCTGCCGGAGACCATCGCGGGCAGGGTTCAGGCGGGCCAGGACGGAGAGGATACGGCGGAGGACGACGCAGGTACAGGGGGATAAGATTTGGCAGGCAGCTGCATGCACACAGGAGGACAGGTATGGAGCAGAAAGGAATTCTGATGGTTTTGTCCGGCTTCTCCGGGGCGGGGAAGGGAACGCTGATAAAGGAACTGCTGAAGAAATATGATCATTACGCGCTGTCGGTTTCCATGACTACCCGCAGTCCCCGGGAGGGAGAGCGGGAGGGAATTGAATATTTCTTCACGGACAGGGAACATTTTGAAGAGACCATCCGCCGGGACGGGCTTCTGGAGTACGCCTCCTACTGCGGAAATTATTACGGAACGCCCAGAGCCTATGTAGAGGAACAGCTGGCGGCAGGAAATAATGTAATTCTGGAGATCGAGATTCAGGGGGCACTGAAAATCAAGGAGCGGTTCCCGGAGAGCCTTCTGATTTTTGTGACACCGCCCAGCGGGACGGAGCTGAAGGCCAGGCTGGAGCGGCGGGGCACTGAAAGTCCTGAGGTGATCGCCCGGAGACTGTCCCGGGCCTATGAGGAAGCCGAGGGCATTGAAAACTATGATTATGTGGTGGTGAATGATAAGCTGGAAACCTGCGTGGAAGAGCTGGAGCAGCTGGTGGAGGCGGCCCGCAGGGCCCCTGTCAGGTGCGGCGCATGGATCCGGGAAATCAGGGAAGAGCTGAAGGGCTTTGTGAAAGGAGAAAAATAATGTTACATCCGTCTTATTCTGATTTGATGAAAGTAGTAAACAGCGAGGTGGAGCCCGGCGAGGCGCCGGTGGTGAACAGCCGTTACTCCATAGTGATGGCCACCTCCAAAAGAGCCAGGCAGATTATCGCAGGGGAGGATCCCCTGGTGGCAGGCAGGGACGACAAGCCCCTGTCTCTGGCGGTGGAAGAGTTAAACCAGGGCCGGATCAAGATTTTGAGTGACGAAGAGTGATTGTCTGCGGAGGGCAGACATGGGGACGCAGGTTGTACCAAGGCGGCAAAGAGCCGCTTTGGTACAACTTTTATGCGCGTGTGGAAAATGACCGTTTCGGCGGACAAGGAGTGTACGAATGAACATATTGTTTGTGTCCCTGGGCTGTGACAAGAATCTGGCAGATACGGAATTGATGATGGAGCTGCTGCGGGAGAAGGGATATACCTTTACCGACGACGAGACCCTGGCGGATATTGTGGTGGTGAACACCTGCTGCTTTATCGGAGATGCCAAGGAGGAGAGCATCAATACCCTTCTGGAGTTTGGTGCGCTGAAAAAAGAGGGACGGCTGCAGGCGCTGGTGGCTGCAGGCTGTCTGGCTCAGCGGTACCGGGAGGAGATCCGCCGGGAAATTCCGGAGGTGGATGTTCTGGTGGGCACCACGGCCATGGACGAGATCGTTTCCGCGGTGGAGGACGCGCTTGAAAACCGGAGAACGGATCATTTCCAGGAAACGGACCGGCCCCCGGCGGTATCCCGCAGGAGGGTGATTACCACCGGCGGTCATTTCGCATATCTGAAGATTGCGGAGGGCTGCGATAAACGCTGCAGCTACTGCATTATTCCGAAGGTCCGGGGGAGCTACAGAAGCGTGCCTGAGGAGGAGCTTGTCTCCCAGGCGGAATATCTGGCCCGGAGAGGGGTGAAGGAGCTGATTCTGGTGGCCCAGGAGACTACCCTGTACGGTGTGGATCTGTATGGAAGAAAGAGTCTTCCCCGGCTGCTTGGCAGACTGGCCCGGGTGGAAGGCATCCGATGGATCCGTCTTCTGTACTGCTATCCGGAAGAAATTACAGAGGAGCTGATCGAGGCAATCGCTTCCGAGCCCAAGGTATGTCACTATCTGGATATTCCCATCCAGCATGCCTCGGATGCGGTTTTGAGACGGATGGGCAGGCGTACCGGTAAGGAGGAGCTGCGCCGCCGGATTGAAGAGCTGCGGGAACGGATACCCGATATCTGCCTGCGGACCACATTGATCAGCGGCTTTCCCGGGGAGACCCAGGAGGATTTTGAGGAGCTGTACCGCTTTGTAAATGAAATGGAGTTTGACCGGCTGGGCGTGTTTTGCTATTCTCAGGAGGAGGATACGCCGGCGGCCCGGATGCCTGATCAGGTTCCGGAGGCGGTGAAGGAGGAGCGCCGGGACGAACTGATGGAGCTCCAGCAGGCCATTGCCTTTGAGAAGGCGGAGGAAATGAAGGGCCGGATTCTCACAGTGATGATAGAGGGCAGAGCGGAGGAGGATGTGTATGTGGCCAGATCCTATCGGGACGCGCCCAATGTGGACGGATATCTGTTTTTGAAAACGCAGCGGCAGTTCATGACGGGTGATTTTGTGAAGGTTCGGGTCATAGATTCTAATGAATATGATTTGGTTGGGGAGGTGTACCATGAGTAAAATGAATCTGCCGAATAAGCTTACGATTTTCAGAGTGATACTGATCGTTCCCTTTCTGATACTGCTTCTGGGAGGCAATGCGGGGTGGTTTGGGGACAACGCAATGGCCGCTAATCTGGGGGCGCTGGCGATCTTTATCATCGCAAGTCTCACGGACCTTCTGGACGGCAAAATTGCCAGGAAATATAATCTGGTGACAAATTTCGGAAAGTTTATGGATCCTCTGGCGGATAAGCTGCTGGTGTGCTCGGCGCTGATCGCCCTGATTGAGATGGGAAGGATTCCTTCTCTTGTGGTGATCGTGATCATCGCCAGGGAGTTTATTATCAGCGGGTTCCGGCTGGTGGCTTCCGATAATGGCGTGGTGATCGCAGCCAGCTACTGGGGAAAGTTCAAGACCACCTTTCAGATGGTCATGGTGTGTCTGATGATCGTGGGAGATCCGATTCCGGGGCTTTTCATCGACATTGTTATGTGGATTGCGGTGATTCTCACGGTGGTGTCGCTGGTGGATTATCTGATCAAAAATAAGGATGTAATGAAGGCGTAGAGGAAGGCTTTGGCGGGCCTGGAGGAAATGAATATGACAGTGGAATTGATATGTGTGGGAACGGAACTGCTTTTGGGAAATATTGTAAATACCAATGCTGCTTACCTGGCGGAAAAATGTGCGGGTCTGGGTTTTTCCTGCTATTTTCAGACGGTGGTGGGGGACAATGAGGAGCGTCTGGCACAGACCATCAGGACGGCGCTTGAACGGTCCGACATTATTATTTTGTCCGGAGGGCTTGGTCCTACGGAGGACGATCTGACCAAGGAGACGGCGGCAAAGGTCTGCGGCAGGGCGCTGGAGATGCACGAGCCCAGCAGACAGGCGCTGGAGAAATATTTTGCGGACAGAGGGCTCACATTAACGGACAATAACTGGAAACAGGCCATGATTCCCGAAGGAGCCATTGTTCTGGTCAATCACAACGGAACTGCTCCGGGAGTGATCCTGGAGACACAGCAGGCCAGGGTGATTCTTCTTCCCGGACCGCCCAATGAGCTGTACCCCATGTTTGAGGAAAGCGTGGTTCCCTATCTGGAGGGGCTTACCTCTCAGGTAATCTGCTCCCAGACGGTGAAGATCTGCGGCGTGGGAGAGAGCAGGGTGGAAACCCAGATCCAGGATCTGATCGACGCCCAGACCAATCCCACCCTGGCCACCTATGCCAAGACCGGCGAGGTGCACATCCGGGTCACGGCATCCGCAGAGAGCAGGAAGGCCGCCATGAAGCTGACCAAGCCTCTGGTAAAGGAGCTGAAGGCCCGGTTCGGAAACGATATTTACAGCACGGAGGAGGAGACGACCCTGGAGAAGGCGGTGGCGGATCTGCTGCAGGCGAACCACCTTACGGTGACCTGTGCAGAGTCCTGTACCGGGGGAATGCTTTCCGCCAGACTGGTGAATGTGCCGGGAGTGTCCCAGGTGTACAAGGCAGGGCTTGTAACCTATTCCAACAAAGCCAAACGGAAAATTTTGAATGTAAAGAAAAGTACTCTGCACAAGCACGGCGCGGTCAGTTCGAAGACTGCAGAGGAAATGGCTAAGGGAGCGGCGCAGTTTGCCAAAGCGGATGTGGCCGTGGCTGTGACGGGCATCGCGGGGCCCGACGGCGGCACGGAGGAAAAGCCCGTGGGTCTGGTGTATATTGCCTGCAGTGTGAAGGGAGAGGTCACCGTAAAAAAATATCGGTTTTCCGGTAATCGGGGCAAGATCAGGGAATCTGCCGCTGCCGCCGCACTGACTCTGCTGCGCAGCTGTATTCTGGAATACTTCAGCAAGGTAACCTTCGGAAAGTGATCCGCAGCCGACCGGATCTGTAACCGGGACTTTGGGGAGGAGGTTCTTCGTGGGAATGTTTTTGAACAGTAAGATGCCCTTTGAAGCTTATAAGGCGGCGGCATCGGGAAAATATTTCGTGGACAAATCGAGACTGTTGGAGGAGCTGCTTCCGGCCCTGGGGACGGAGGAACGGTTTTTCTGCGTCACAAGACCCCGGCGTTTCGGAAAGAGCATCATGGCCAATATGATAGGAGCCTTTTTGGGAAAAGCCGCAGATGCGGGAGAAGTGTTCTGTGATTTGCAGATTGCGCAGTACGCAGATTACCACAGGCATTTAAACAGACACAATGTGATTTATATTGACTTCAGCGAGGTGCCGAGAGACTGTGGAGGATATCTTCCATATATCAGCAGAATTCAGGATGGAATAAACAGGGATCTGGCGGAGGCGTATCCGGATTTAAACATTGACATGTCAGGCGCAGTCTGGGATATTCTTACAGACATATTTCAAAAAAAAGGCGACAAATTTGTTTTTGTGATCGATGAGTGGGACGCCGTATTTCATATGCCCTTTATGAAGGAAGGGGAAAAAAGGTCCTATCTGTTGTTTTTAAAATCATTGCTGAAGGGAAAGGTATATGCAGAGCTTGCGTATATGACAGGGATTCTCCCGGTCACAAAATATTCCAGCGGGTCGGAGATCAATATGTTTCTGGAATATGATATGGCGACCAAGGTGAAGTTCAGCGAATATTTTGGATTTAACGACAAGGAGGTTGACAGACTGTATGGGATTTACCGCGGCAGTACAAGGGACTGCCGGGTTGCCAGGGAGGATCTGGCAATATGGTATGATGGGTATCATACGGCGTGCGGGGACAGAATATACAATCCGCGGTCTGTAGTATGTGCCTTGACAGACGGCCAGATCAGTAATTACTGGACAAGCTCGGGACCTTACGATGAGATTTTTTACTATATTCAGAACAATGTGGAAGATGTTAAGACAGATATTGCGCTGATGGTATCAGGAGAGCATGTGGAAATAAGGCTGGAGGGATACGGCGCTGTCAGTGATCAGCTGAATACCAGAAATCAAATATATTCTGCCATGGTGGTGTATGGTCTGCTGACTTACGAAGAGGAAGCCGGCGAGGTGTACATTCCAAACAGGGAGCTGATGCTGAAATTTAAGGAATTGCTGATGTCCAACGAAAGTCTGGGATATGTCCACAGGCTTGCAAGGGAGTCTGCCCGAATGCTGAAGGCTACTTTAAATGGTGATACCCAAACCATGACGGACATTTTGGAGTATGCCCATAATACGGAGACGCCTATCCTTTCCTATAATAGCGAGGCTGAATTGGCCGCTCTGGTCAATCTGGTCTATCTTGCCGCGCGGGATAAATATCGTGTAGAAAGGGAAGACAAGGCAGGACAAGGATATGTGGACTTTATCTTTTATCCGGACAAAAGAGATGCGGATGCGTTGATTCTTGAGCTGAAAATCGACAACACACCGGAAGAAGCAATCCGGCAGATCAAAGAGAAGGAGTATGCGCTTCGCTTCCGGGGAAAAATCGGTGAGAAAGCAAAAATGACCGGAAGGATCCTGGGAGTGGGGATCAGCTATGACCGAAAGACCAAGGTCCATTCCTGCCAGGTCCAGGTGCTGGACCCGGGATCCTCGCGGCCCCTACCCGTGAAAAGTAACCTCTGAGGAAACGCTTTGAACGGCGTTTTCTTTTTTTCTTGCCTGAAAGAAAAAAATGTGCTACACTCTTTACATCTGATACTTCTTGATACAGGGCACTTTTCGAGAGCCGGTCTGTATACCCGCGGGGAATGCTTTTCCGCGCGGATTATCTGGCATTTCGCCACAGGTTTCAGAAAAAATAAAAAAACAGGAGGTGAGATGCCTTTGAGGGAGTTTTATTGGACTCGAAATGCGTTATAGTAACATCAGTTCCGGCGGTAATACGGGTCTTACCGGTGAAGGGGACGTAAAGGATTTATTTGAAATAATGGTTGACAAATGCGAACAAATGTTTTATTATAATGATGCTGTGAACATTTGTTCCGGGCAAAAGGAGATTCCAGATGGAAAAAGATGAAAAGCTGAAAGCATTGGAAGCGGCCATTGGCCAGATTGAGAAGCAGTACGGAAAAGGGGCGGTGATGAAGCTGGGCGACCCTTCCGCACAGATGAACGTGGAGACGATTCCCACAGGGGCCCTGAGCCTGGATATCGCGCTGGGGCTGGGAGGAATTCCCAAGGGAAGAATTGTGGAAATATATGGTCCGGAGTCCAGCGGTAAGACTACCGTCACTTTGCATATGATAGCCGAGGTGCAGAAGAGAGGCGGTATCGCGGGATTTATAGATGCGGAGCACGCGCTGGATCCGGTTTATGCCAAAAATATCGGCGTGGATATTGACAACCTGTACATATCTCAGCCGGACAACGGAGAGCAGGCTCTGGAGATCACGGAAACCATGGTGCGTTCGGGCGCCGTGGACATCGTAGTGGTGGACTCCGTTGCGGCGCTGGTACCCAAGGCGGAGATTGAAGGAGATATGGGGGACAGCCATGTGGGACTGCAGGCCAGACTGATGTCTCAGGCTTTGAGAAAGCTGACCGGCGTGATCAGCAGATCCAATTGTACGGTGGTGTTCATCAATCAGCTCCGCGAGAAGGTGGGGGTTATGTTCGGCAGTCCTGAGACCACCACGGGAGGACGCGCCCTGAAGTTCTATTCTTCCGTGCGGCTGGATGTGCGCAGGATCGAATCCCTGAAGCAGGGCGGAGAGGTTATCGGCAACCGAACCCGGGTGAAGGTGGTGAAGAACAAGATTGCGCCTCCTTTTAAAGAGGCAGAATTTGATATTATGTTCGGAGAAGGAATATCCAGAGTGGGAGACATACTGGATCTGGCGGCAGGGCTTAACGTGGTGGTGAAATCCGGCGCCTGGTACGCCTACGAGGGCAATAAGATCGGCCAGGGACGGGAGAATGCGAAGCAGTATCTGAAGGATAACCCGGAAATCTGCGAGCAGATCAGCGCCAAGGTCCGGGAGCATTACGGTTTTGACGGCGCAGGGAAGAAAGAGGAAGCCGAAGCCGATGCAAAGGCGGATGCAAAGAGCGGAGGAAAAGCTGAGGCAAAGACTGAAGGAAAGTCTGAGGAGAAGGAAAGCGAGAAAGCCCCCGGCAGGAAAGGCTCCAGGTCCAAGGCCGATGCCGACCAGGGATGAGCCGGGCATTGCGGAGAAGTAAACCATGACAGTGACACGGATAGAAGAATTATCCAGATCCCGGAGCAGAATTTATATCGATGACCAATTTGCCTTTGTGTTATACAAGGGCGAATTGCGTTTATATCATCTGAGGGAAGGCGAAGAAATAGCGCTTCAGGATTATGAAACCATTCTGGGAGAGGTTCTGCCCAAAAGAGCGAAGCTTCGGGCCATGAATCTGCTGAAGAGCAGGGACTACACCGTGAGTCAGCTGAGACAAAAGCTGGAGCAGGGAGGATATCCGGAAGCCGTGGCAGAAGAAGCCCTGGCTTATGTGGAAAGCTTTCATTATACAGACGACCTTCGATATGCGGTAAGCTTTATGGCCGGCCATGAGGACACCAGAAGCCGCAGACGGATAGAACAGGACCTGATGCGCAGAGGGATCGACAGAGAGACTCTGGAGAGGGCATGGACGGAATGGGAGGAGCAGGGAGGCCGGCAGGATGAAGAGGCCATGATAAGGGAACTGCTCCAAAAGAAAAAATTTGATCCCGAGTGTGCCGATGAAAAGGAAAAGCTCCGGATATATGGATTTCTCCTGCGTAAGGGCTTTTCGGGGGAACTGGCGAGAAAAGCGGTGAATGGCGCGGAATTTTAGCTGTTCGTTTAATGCTCGTTTGAAGATATTCAGACTTATGCTTGACATTACGTTGATTTAAGTTTAAAATTTAACTGTTGTAAATTGCTTGTTAGAATGTTTTCAGCGCTCCGGCAGGGGCATGTACATACATTCTATGATAGTCCGCAGGGCGCAATACGGTTTTGCGGTCAAGTGTACAATGAAAATTCAATAAAGGAGGTGCTCCTGTAGATGCTGACGATCATAGTCACTGTCATCGTAGCTGTGCCGGTCACCGCAGTAGCTACAGCACTGATTGTCTCCAATTATCAGAAGAAGACATCAGAAGCTACTATAGGTAACGCGCAGGATAAGGCGAGAGAGATTATTGATGAGGCTTTGAAGACTGCAGAGACAAAAAAGCGTGAATCACTCCTTGAGGTGAAGGAAGAGTCTATCCGCACCAAAAACGAACTGGACAAGGAGATCAAGGAACGCAGAGCAGAGGCGCAGAGATATGAGCGCAGAGTCCAGCAGAAGGAAGAGAACATCGATAAGAAAGCAGATGCGATTGAAAAGCGTGAAGCCAGCTTGGCGGCCAAGGAAGAATCCCTGAACAAGATCAAGGATGAGGTTTCCCGGCTGAACGAGCAGCGAGTACAGGAACTGGAACGGATTTCCGGTCTTACCTCTGAACAGGCAAAAGACTACTTGTTGAAAATTGTTGAAGATGAAGTAAAGCATGAAACGGCCGTGATGATCAAGGAAATGGAGAGTCGCGCCAAGGAAGAAGCAGACAAAAAAGCGAAGGAGTATGTGGTGTCCGCAATCCAGAGATGTGCGGCAGACCATGTCTCTGAGACTACGATTTCTGTAGTGCAGCTTCCGAACGATGAGATGAAGGGAAGAATTATTGGCCGGGAGGGACGCAATATACGTACCCTTGAGACCATGACAGGTGTGGATTTGATCATAGACGACACACCGGAAGCAGTTATTCTTTCCGGATTTGATCCCGTCCGACGGGAGGTGGCAAGGATTGCGCTGGAAAAGCTGATCATCGATGGGAGGATCCATCCTGCCAGAATCGAGGAGATGGTGGAAAAGGCGCAGCGTGAAGTTGAGTTGATGATGAAGGAGGAGGGCGAAGCCGCTACCCTGGAGGTGGGGGTTCATGGCATTCACCCGGAGCTTGTAAAGCTTTTGGGTAAAATGAAATTCCGGACCAGCTATGGACAGAATGCGTTGAAGCATTCTATCGAGGTAGCACAGCTTTCCGGACTGCTGGCCGCCGAAATGGGACTGGATGTGAGGTTGGCAAAGAGAGCGGGACTGCTTCATGATATCGGCAAATCTGTTGATCATGAAATGGAAGGCTCCCATATTCAGCTGGGAGCGGAGCTCTGCAGAAAATACAGAGAGAACGCTACTGTCATCAACGCTGTGGAATCCCATCATGGTGATGTGGAAGCCAATTCCCTGGTCGCATGTATTGTACAAGCTGCGGATACCATATCTGCCGCGAGACCGGGAGCTAGAAGGGAAACTCTGGAAACCTATACTAGCAGATTAAAGAAG
>CAMWUL010000079.1 GCA_947177445.1 uncultured Lachnospiraceae bacterium
TCGCCCGCCTATCAACGTGTCAAACTACGGGAACACGCCTCTGCGGCCACGTATCCCCCGATGGCGTGGCCGGACACCTCCGCCTAGCCAAAGTCGGAAACGGTCAGGGTGACGGAAGCGGTCAGGGCGGAGAAAATGGTCAGGGAAACGGCGGAAACGGTCAGGGCGGCGGAAGCGGAGGCGGTGCGGGAATGGGCCGTGGAACCGGAAGCAGCAATGCGCTTCATGACTATGTGAGCATCCCTAACGCCTCCGGGGAGGATCCTTCTCTCACAGGCCAGAAAACCGGCGATCCGGATTCGGATTATATTCGTCAGCAGAACGGCCTTGCCTGGGAGGGAGAGCATGTGGACCACAATTCCGTGATTGGAGAGTATACGGATAATGCATATGAAGGTCTTACAAGCGGCAGATATCCCAGCGGTATGGAATCAGTGATCCGGGACTACTTCGAAAGTCTGAACAAATGACAGTATAATACGCATATACCTGGAAAAGGATCTATGGTAAAGGAGAATAGCATGTCAGAGATCGAATCATATCAGCGCAGAATGATGGAATGTGAAGAAGAAATCGGCAAAGGGATCATCGGCCAGAGGGAGATCATCCGTCAGGTGATGCTGGCGCTGCTTTCCGGCGGAAACGTACTGCTGGAGGGGATGCCGGGGCTGGGAAAGACCATGCTGGTGCGCACGATCAGTCAGGTGTTTCTGTTGTCCTTTAAGCGGATCCAGTTTACGCCTGATCTGATGCCCAGCGATGTGACGGGGACTAACATCATGGTAAAGGAAGAAGGGAAAAGCAGCTTTCGCTTTGAACGGGGACCTGTTTTTGCCAATCTGGTTCTGGCAGACGAGATCAACCGGGCCACTCCGAAAACCCAGTCGGCCCTGCTGGAGGCCATGCAGGAGCATACGGTGACAGTGGGAACCCAGTGCCATTGTCTGGAGGAGCCCTTTTTGGTGCTGGCCACCCAGAATCCCATTGAGCAGGAGGGAACCTATCCCCTTCCTGAGGCCCAGTTGGATCGTTTTCTGTTTAAGGTTCTGGTAAAATTTCCGGCCCGGGAGGAGCTGAAGGGCATCTTGGAGCTCACCGAGTCACAGGAGCCCCCGGCGATTCGTGGACTGATGAATGGCAGTGAGCTTCTGGAAGCCAGAAGGCTGGTATCCCGGATTCCGGTGGCGGACGCGGTGATGGATTATATTCTGGATCTGGTAATGGCCACCCATGAACCAAATTCCTATATCCGGGAGGGCGCCAGCCCCCGGGCGGCCCAGGCACTGATACGCGCTTCCAGAGCCAGAGCCTTTATGGAAGGACGGCTGAACGTATCCTTTGAGGATGTGAAGGCGGCAGCCTATCCTGTGTTCCGTCATCGGATTTTGCTGAATTTCGATGCTGTTTCGGAAGGAATTACCGAGGATGCGGTGATTGGTCAGATTCTGGAAGCAAGAGAAAAGAGCCTGTATGTTTGATGAAAAATTTTATGATACGCTGACCCGCCTTCAGCTTCAGATGTCCCACAAAAGCAGCCTGATCATGTCCGGCAGCCGTAAATCAGTACAAAAGGGGACTTCCGCAGAGTTTTCGGACTTTCGGGAGTATATGCCCGGAGACGACCTGCGCCGGATGGATTGGAACGTATATGCCAGGCTGGATAAGCTGTACATCCGGGAGTACATGGAGGAAAAGGAAGCGTCGGTCACTGTCCTGGTGGATACCAGCGCATCCATGGATTACGGGGAGCGCGGCAAAGCACGGCTGGCAAAGGAGCTGGCGGCTGTAATAGGGTTTCTGGCGCTGAACAATATGGACAGGCTGATGCTTTGGGACGCCGGGAATATGGGAAGATGTGTCTCTGTAAGAGGCGGGAGGAATGCTTTTACAAAGGTGCTTCGCTGGCTGGAGGGACTGGAGTTTTCTGGGAAGGCCGATATACTTTCCGCGGCAGCAAAGATACAGTTTCGGGGGCCGGGAGTCACTGTGATCATCAGTGATTTCCTGCATCCTGACATGCTGGAAAAGAAAACGGAAAAAAAAGCCGGAAGCGTAAAGGACGTCTCCCCGGAAAAGGCGGAGAGGGCCGTCATGGGCTATGAAAGACTTCTCGGGTATCTGCGGTTTTGCAGGCAGCGCCCGGTGATTCTGCATACCCTGGCGGAGGAGGAGCTTCGGGTCACATTGACAGGAGCGGTGAATCTGATCGATTCTGAAACCGGTTCACAGCTTCGGCTGACAGTGGACGCCAAAGCGCTGGAAAGCTACCAAAATCAGCTGAGCCTGCTTACGGAACGCATGAAAGCCGGATGCAGGGCCGCTCAGGGAGCCTATGTGCTCTGTGATACCGGAAGGGACATTCGGCAGCTGGTGTTTCAGGATTTAAGGGTGATCTATGATATTTGAGAGTTTATGGCCCCTGGCGCTGTTGGCGGCGTCGGTGCCGGCAGTGATTATTTTATATTTGCTGAAACCTAGAGGAAAGGATCACAAAATTTCTTCCATTTTGCTGTGGGAACGTCTTTTTCGCAATCAGCAGTCCAAAACCTTTTGGGAGAGGTTTGTCCACAATATCCTTATGTACCTTCAAATCCTCATTCTGATTTTACTGGTACTGTCCCTGATGTCGCCCTATCTTCAGGGACAGGGAAGGAATCGGGGAAACGTGATCCTGGTGCTGGATACCAGCGGGAGTATGCAGCATGATGCCGGTAAGGGGAGAAGCCGCCTGGAGGAAGCGGCGGCACAGGCTAAGGATTTGATCGCGGCTTCGGAGGACACCTCCTTTTCTGTGGTGTCTGCGGACTGTACAGGCGCGGAGCTGCTGGCGGCAGGGGTGAAGGACAAGGACAGACTCTATCGAATATTGGACCAGCTGCAGTGCTGCGACGGAGAGGGCGGCCTGCAGGAGGCGGAAGGCCTGGTGGAGGCCTTGTGCAGAGCGGACGGAGACGGAGAGACTTCTCCTGCGGAGGTGCTTCTGTTTACCGACGGTATCGGCGCGGAGGAGGCGGAAGGCCTGGTACAGCGTTTCGGAGCCCAGGTATTGACCTTTGGGGAAGAGGTCAGTAATGTGGCAAATCATTTTCTCTCCTGGGCGGATGCAGAGGAAGGGACAGACGCGGATGCAGACCAGGAGAACAACCGTTTCCTGATCTGTGCCTCCAGCCTTACCAATTACAGCGATACCGAGGCATCTATGGAGATTGGCCTGTATGAGGGAAACCGGCTTCTGGAAATCCGGCAGGTGACTCTGGGGGCAGGCGAGACATCCCTTTGCTTTTTTGACGCTTTTTCCTGGCAGGGAGAGCCCTTGAAAAGCCAGATCAGCTCCATAAGTTTTGCCGGAAGCGGTCAGGAGGATTCCCTTCCCCAGGATAATACCGCCTACGCCCTTCCGGGGCAGAGCAGCCAGATCAAGGCGGTTTTGGCAGGAGAGGGCAACACCTTTATCGAAAAGGCCTACCAGGCGGCCACGGGAAACAGCCTGGCCAGAGTAACGGATCTGCAGCTCCTTCCGGAGGCGGCCGAGTGGGTGCATATTTACGACGCAGGGACAGAGGCAGATCCTGACGACAAGGCCGGAAGACTGGTGTTTCGGGATAATACACATGCGGTGGATACGGTGAAAGGCGTGCTGCTTACGGTATCGGGCTGCGATCTGACTGCGGGACTGGCTTCCTTTTCCATCGGAGTCAATGAAACAAATGTATATGAGGTTCCGGAATGGGGAACCGGATTTTTATGGGCAGGGGATCAGTGTGCCGGCTACTATGGTGATCAAGACGGAATCCGGAAGGTGGTGGTGGGCTTTGATATCCGGGAATCGGATTTTCCCCTGAAGGCGGAATTTCCCGTGTTCATTTCCAATGCCCTCCGCTTTTTGAGCGAGACCTCTCTTCTGGCGGAAAATGTATATAAGGCAGGAGATTCTGTGATCTTTCACCCCCAGCCGGATCTGGATACGGGAGCGCTTTCGGTTCAGACCCGCAAGGCGGGATTGTATCAGGCGGAGGCCGGGGACAGAAGCGAAGCCTATGTGGTCCGCTTCGCCACAGACAGTCAGTCCGACGGCCGGATCATGGCCACTGGAGGGGATTTCGGCGCTTCCGCGGGAAATGGTCTTGTAAAAAGGCATTTGAGAAACGGCCTGCTGGCGGCGGCTCTGATTATGCTGGCGGCAGAATGGTTTCTGTATGTACGTCAGATGGGGCGGGGAAACCGGTTTTACCTTGCAGTGCGTATCATGACTGCCGTCATGCTCCTTCTGGCAATGACGGGAATGGGAATCACCCGCCGGAGTAATTTGAATACCACGATTTTTTTGGTGGATATTTCCAACAGCAACCGGGAGAATCTGGCTGCCATGGAAGAATATCTGAATCAGGCGCTTGGAGAAATGCCGGGAAAGAATCAATATGGCATTGTGACCTTTGGAAAAAATTCAATGGTGGAGCAATTCCTTACAAAGGAGGACCATTTTTCCGGAATCATGTCTCTTCCGGACAAGACAGCCACCAATTTTGAGGATGCTGTCTCCAGGGCGCTGGCAATGCTTCCCGGGGAAGGAGCCGGAAGGCTGGTGGTGCTTACCGACGGCAGACAGACGAAGGGAGACCTGACCAACACTGCTGCCGGACTTACATCGACACAGACAGATCTTCTGGCCTTTGTCTATGGAACGGAGCAGGGACAGGACGCTTATGTGGAAAACGTGGAGCTTCCCGGCTATCTCTACCAGGGAGATGCCTATTCCATGACTGTGACGGTGGAGAGCAATTATGACACCGATGCGCAAATTCAGATCTGGATGGGAAGCATACAGATCCAGAGCTATGAGGTTCACCTTCATTCCGGCACGAACCAGTTTCGGTTTCGCCAGCAGGTCATGGGGGAAAATATAGAAAGCTTCGAGGTGCGGGTGGCGGCCCCCGGTGATACCTGCCGGGAAAATGACAGCTATCACGCTTATTCAGTGGTGGATTCCGCGCCCAGGATACTGCTTGTATCCGGCATGGGCGAGGACAGCGGACAATTTCAGGAGGTGCTGCGCAGCGCCAACTGCAGCTACAGCACCGTGTCTGCCCTTAATGCGCCGTCCACGCTGGATCAGATGCTGGAGTTTCGGAGTATCATTCTGAATAATGTGTATTTGTCGGATCTGCCCTCCGGCTTTTTGGAGAACATCGAAACCTATGTGAAGGACTACGGCTGCGGACTGGTCAGCTGCGGAGGTGAGGACAGCTTTGCCCTGGGCGGCTATCGGGAAAGCGTTCTGGAGACGATCCTTCCGGTAGATATGGAGCTGAGGGGAGTGGATGAGATTCCTGTTACGGCCATGATCATGGTAATCGACCACTCCGGCAGTATGATTATGGATTCGGGAAGCGGAGCCACCAATCTGGATCTGGCCATAACTGCTGCAAAAACCGCCGTGGATCAGCTGAGAAGCACGGATTATGTGGGGGTTGTCAGCTTTGACGACACCTTCAGCTGGGTGGTGGAGCCCGTGCAGGCTTCCGATAAGGAGACCATAAAGGAAAAAATAGAAACCATAGCGGAGGGAGGCGGAACCACTATCCAGCCGGCGCTGAATGCGGCTCTGGACGGAGTCCTGAAATGTGAAGCCGGTATCCGTCATGTGATATTGCTCACAGACGGCCAGGGTGAGAGCAGAAGCTACAGCAATATTACAGCCTCCTATCAGAGCGCTTCCGTAACCCTGTCCACCGTAGCAGTGGGAAGCGGATCGGACACGAAGCTTCTGGAAAGACTGGCCAAGGACTGCGGGGGCCGATACTATTATTCCGATACTGCCGCGGACATTCCGAAAATTTTTGCTCAGGAGGTCTTTCTCAGCGGAGACACTTATCTGCAGAACGGAGTATTTGCCCTGGCAGTCAATGGAAGCAGCGAGATTACCCGAGGCCTTTTTGAGGGCGGCTGGCCGATGATCTACGGCTATGTCAGCGCCACTCCAAAAAATATTTCCCAGGTGCTGATTGCTTCGGAAAAGGACGACCCGGTGCTCACGGTAATGCAGTATGGCCTGGGCCACACTGTGGCCTGGAACACGGATGTGACAAACAGGTGGACAGCGGAGTATGCCGGACAGGAGGATTATGTCCAGCTCTGGAAACGAATCATCGATTACAGCGCAGGCCACGGCTCCATCGGAGAGGATTCGCTGGAGGTTATCACGGCAGGAGGATACACGGATGTGCTTTACCACGCCCTGGATTACGGCCAGGATACCCGGGTGGAAGCCGTGTACACGGACCCGGAGGGCAATACTTATACAGAGCCTCTGCAGGCTGTGGCGCCGGGCAGATTTGAGGCGCGGCTGGACACGGATGTCACCGGGCTGTACAGTCTCAGCATCCGGCGTCTGGAGGGGGAATCGATCTCTAACGCTGTGACTACCGCAGTGGCAGTGCAGTACTCGGACGAATATAAATTTGATGTGAGCACGGCGCCTTTTCTCTCTTTTGTTGAGCGCTTCGGCAGAATCCTGGAGCCCGGCGAAAGCTTCTGGCAGCAGAGAAAAAGCGAAGCCAGACAGAGACTTGAGCTGACAAAATGGCTGATTCTAATGGCTATTGTATGGTTTGTTCTGGATATCGCCCTGCGCAGGCTATGCTTTTTGCCCCAGGATACCAGGCTTTACCGCAGGGTGAGGAGCACCCTGAAGGAAAGGATAAAAGGAGGCCGTCTGGTTCTGCCCGGGAGGACCAGGGAGAAAAAGATCCCGGAAGCGGAGGGGCAGGACGGAATGGGCAGCACCGCCGGAGACCATGCACAAATGATCTCTGACACAGACAATTCCGGAAAAGCCCAGAAGAAGGCCGCCGGAGGAAAAGAGAAGAGGTCTGCGGCAAAGCAGACGGCGCAGGCGCTGGATACCTCGTCACTGCTGAAGAAGAGGGATCAGAGAAATCAATTGTAGAGCAAATTTCACATGGCGATGCCGCCAGGGACATGATATGAAGATTGATAATTTAAGTGAAAGACTTACCTATGACAGCTCCATCGGGGAGCTGTACCGTAATCCGGTGGGGCATGACGCCCTGGCCAGGGTGCTTCTCCAGCTGGGGCTTCCGGAGCAGGTGATTACAAACAAAATCGTATCCGGTCTGAAGCTTAAGACTGTGGCCCGCCTGACACGTAAAAGGCTGGGACTGGATTTTTTTGACGCCCTTTTGCATCTGGTAAACAGCGAAAAGGATAAGCCCGCCGTTTCTCATGGAGAAATCACGCCAAGGTGGTGGAAGGAAGCGGTATTTTATCAGATCTACCCCCGCAGCTTTTGCGACAGCAACGGGGATGGCATAGGTGATCTGCCTGGCATCATAGGTAAGCTGGATTATTTAAAGGAGCTGGGAGTGGACGCCTTATGGCTGTCGCCCATTTATGATTCCCCCAATGATGACAACGGATATGATATCCGTGACTATGACAGGATCATGGAGGAATTCGGCACCATGGAGGATTTTGACAGGCTTCTGTCCGAGACACATAAACGGGGAATGCGCCTGATCATGGACCTGGTGGTCAACCATACCTCCGATGAGCATACCTGGTACAGGCAGGCGCTGGCGGATCCCAATTCTCCTTACCGGGACTACTATTTTTTCCGCAGGGACGACGGCAGCCGCCGGCCTCCCAACAACTGGAGTTCCTTCTTTTCCGGCTCCGCCTGGAATTATGACCAGGCGTCGGATTGCTGGTCGCTGCATCTTTTTTCCAAAAAGCAGATGGATCTGAACTGGGATAACCCGGCGGTGCGGGAGGATGTGACCGCCATGATCCGACGATGGCTGGACAAGGGTGTGGACGGCTTCCGCATGGATGTGATCAATTACATTTCCAAGGAGGAGGGGCTTCCCCAGGGAAACGAGACCATCGGGACGCTGATGGGGTATCCTGGTATTGAACATTATTATTACGGTCCAAGACTGCATCAGTATCTGAGAGAGATTCGGGAGAAGGCCTTTGAGCCCTACGGCGCATTTTCCGTGGGAGAGACACCGGGACTTGGTATGAAAATGTGTCAGCTTCTTACCGGTGAAGACCGCCGGGAGCTGGATATGGTATTTTCCTTTGATCACCTGGAAACACCCGGCCATGTGCGGATGGAGGACTACGAATACGATCTGAATTATCTCCGGGATTACATGATAGACTGGATGGAGCATTATGGAAGCAGCTGCTGGATGTCTCTGTTTTACAACAATCACGACAACCCGCGGATGATCAGCAAGATCACGAAGGATACCCGGCACCATGCCGATCTGGCCAGACTGCTGGCGGTGATGCAGCTTACTCTGAGAGGAACTCCCTTTATCTACCAGGGGGACGAGATGGGGCTTGCCAATTACAGCTTCACATCCATGGAGCAGATCACGGATGTGGAGGCAAAGGGGTACTATGAGGAGCACATCCGAAAGGAGTCCCCGGAGCAGGTATTTGCCGTGATTCTGGCAGGAACAAGGGAGCATGCCAGAGTGCTGCTGCCCTGGAATGAGCATCTGCCTCCCTGCCATGAGGGACTTCGTCAAAAGCCCAGGGAGGAAGTGCTTGAGGCTTATCGACAGCTGCTGAAGCTTCGTCGTCAGGATGAAACCTTTGTCTACGGAGATTTTCGCGTTTTAAATCGCAGGAAAAACCGGTTTGTGTACCAGCGGACGGGAAAGAAAACGGCTTATGTCATAGACTGCAACTTAGGTCCCCGTCCCTGCAGGGCTTTTACGCCGCAGGGACAGTGGGAGTTGGTCTACAGATCGGGAAAAACAGGAGATCCGGATCCGAAGGGAAATGGATCCCGGGATACAAAAATGCTTGCGGGCTATGAGGCCCGGATCTGGAGACGGATCAGCGAACCGTGAGAAGCATTTCCCCCTGCTGTCCCAGGCGGCGGTCTCCTGCGGTGAGATCACAGCCGATCCGGATACGGCGGGCGGGAGTCTCCGGCGCCTGAATCCGGAAGGAAAACAGGGCGGTTCCATGGGCAGGCGTCATCTGTGACTGTACCGTTGTATCACAGATACAGTCTGCAGAAAGCACCAGCGAGCAGGTCAGCACGCACTCTTTTGGAAGAGGATTTACCGCTTCAACGGTGACATCCACCGTTTCGCCCGGCGCGGCAAAGGCCTGATAGGGATGCATTTGAATACAAAAATCCGAGGAAGGAGCCTTGTATTCCCCGTAAGGCAGCAATGCCTGATGCAGCCGGGCCAGCTGTGAGCCCCGCCGGGTAATCTGATCCAGGTAATCCTTATCCTTTGTAAAGCCCATCCAGTGCCCGGTGATGATCAAGTCCGGCTTGATCCTTTGGTAAAGCGCGGCGCTTTCTTCAAAATCGGTATGCTCAAACATATTTTTATACACATAGTTACATGCAAGTCCGTCCTCGTCGGCATACTGGTCTCCGCCGCACAGTATTTTCTTTCCGTCCGCCTGGAATTCTATGGCTGCGCTGTATCTGGTATGTCCGGAGAGAGGATGAAGGATCAGGGTATATTCTTCCCACACCACAGGGACCTCCAGCGGAAGTCTTCTGTCCACCGAAATGGGGTCGTACCACAGGCAGGGAAGATCATAGTGGTCCGGATGCTCCAGCAGATCAGCAAAGGTTTCCGCACACCAGACTTCCGCTCCATAAGTATCTCTGAGAAGGTTAAAGCCGGCCACGTGATCATCGTGGTAATGGGTGCAGATACAGGCGTCAATTTGCTGAATCCCATATTCCCGGAACAGGAAGGGAAAGGTATAGAGCCAGGGCCGCCGGGAACTTCGGTCCGTTCCGGAGGCGCACCCTGCCATAAAGTCATAGCCCAGGTCCAGCACCAGGGCTTTTTTGCTTTCCGAAATCAGCACATAGGAATTGGACATGCTGGTACGGTTGAACAGCAGATGAGGAGTCAGCGCCTCATAGGGAGTTTCCCGCAGCAAAAACAGTCTGGGATTATGTCTGCGGAAGGATAAAAGACTGCGCAGGTTCTCTACCGTAGCGGGAATGGCCGACACATCCATGGGGGCTCCGTGAGAGGGGAGCAGCATTTTAGGATTTTTTTCCTCCAGGGATAAAAGGGAGAGGATGCTGAAGGCGATTCCCTCTCCGCCGTTATAGCTCCACTGGGTGGCGGCCAGGGACCAGACCTTGCCCGGCCCATAGATCAGATCCCCGGTAAAGGCGTAGACGGCATTTTCCAGGTGCAGCAAAAGAGACACGGAACCGACGGTGTGACCCGGAGTGGGAAGCACTTCAAAGGAAAACGGGCCGGCTTTCATGCATGAGTAATCCTTCAATGTACCGGCGATTGGTACGGATTCCAGGATGGAAAAGCGGTCCTGGCGGTTATTGTAATTGTTATAGATTTCTCTGGCCTGCCACATCTGGCCGGCTTCCGACACCAGATCCTGCTCCGAGTGGGGAACGAAGATGGGAATTCCCGCCTCTGCCGCCAGCTGCAGTCCCTGTATCTGATCTCTGTGATGATGGGTCACGAGGATGGCTTCGGCCCGGATCCCTGCCTCCTGCAGCGCCTGAAGAATTGCGCCGGATCCAAAATCGATCAGTACAGCATGGTCTCCCTCCCGAATAATATAAACGTTACAGGTATCGGAATACAGATAAATGTGGTTTGTGAGCTGATCCATGCATACCTCCCTGCCCAAAGGGCATGCCCGTCAAAGTCTTGTTGAAATCTCTGAGCGGAATCAAATAGTTTCAATATATTTCAAATAATATCACAATTGAGACAGCAATACAAGAACCTTCGATGCTTCGCAGCTGCTTTTGCTCATGAAACGGTATTTTAAATGTCAAATTATTTCATTTATAAGTCAAAATATTTCATTTATACATTGTACAAGTTAATAATTTGTGATAAAATTTGAACACAACGCTTGAGAAAAGGCAGGCAGACACGGGGGTAGAGACATGAAGAATAAAATTATGCTGATCACTTATTCCGACAGCTTCGGAAAAAACCTGAAGGAAGTAAAGCAGGTGCTGGATACCTATTTTAAAAGGGAGATCGGAGCCGTACACATTCTTCCATTTTATCCTTCTTCCGGGGACAGGGGATTTGCGCCCATCGATTACAGCAAGGTGTCGGAGGAGTTTGGAACCTGGGAGGATGTGGAGGCGCTGGGCAGAGAATATGAGCTGATGTTTGATTTTATGATCAATCATCTGTCCAGACGCTCGCCGGAATTTCGGGATTTTGTGGAAAAACATGACGCCTCTCCCTATGCGGATATGTTTCTGCGTTTTTCCAGATTCTGGCCGGGGGGAGAGCCTTCGGAGGAACAAATTGAAAAGCTGAACAGAAGAAAGCCCGGCGCTCCCTGTGAGGTGGTTGATTTTGCGGACGGCACACAGGAGAAGGTCTGGTGTACCTTTGACAGTGAGCAGATGGATCTGGATCTTAACAGCGAGACTGCCTGGAATTATGTGGCAAAAACCCTGCGCAGTCTGATGGATCACAGTGCGGCCATGATTCGACTGGATGCCTTCGCCTTTGCCACCAAAAAGCCGGATACCTCCTGCTTCTTTCTGGAGCCGGAGATCTGGAAGCTGATGGAGCGGGTGCAGGAAATTCTGGATGAGCGTCAGATTCCCATGCTGCCGGAGATCCACGATCATTATACGGTACAGCAGAAAATAGCAGAGCATGGTTACTGTGTCTATGATTTTGTACTGCCGGTAATGGTGCTTCATACCCTGTACTCCGGCGACGGCACAAGGCTGCGCCATTGGCTGGATATCTGTCCCCGAAACCAGCAGACCACTCTGGATACCCATGATGGGCTGGGGACAGTGGATGTGGAAGGGCTTCTTACAAAGGAAGAGCTGGACAGGGTTATTCAGGAGACCCAGCGTCAGGGAGCAAATTTTAAGTGGCATTACAGCCAGGATACCGTGGGAAAGCAGGTGGTATACCAGATCAATTGTACCTATTATTCTGCTTTGGGAGAGCGGGACCAAAGCTATCTGCTGGCCAGAGCAATTCAGTTCTTCAGCCCCGGGATCCCCCAGGTTTATTATATGGGGCTGATGGCAGGAGCCAATGATTATGAGCTGATGGAGCGCACCAATTACCCGCGGAATATCAGCCGCCATAACTATACCGTGGAAGAGATCCGACGGGAGGTGGAGAGGCCGGTGGTGCAGCACCTGTGTCGGCTGATGCAGTTCCGTAATTTATATCCGGTATTTGACGGTGCTATGGAAGTAATGGATACGCCGGCGAATATTCTGCAGATTGCCTGGAGGGACGGTGAATTGGAGGCCGTGCTTTGGGCGGATCTGAAGAGCCATGCTTTCACAGTCACCTATCTGGATGAGCAGGGAATTAAGGCAGCTTTGGATCTGGATACGGATTTTGTATGGAATCAATAGCAGTAAGGCGGGACAGGGAGATATAAAATGAAGAAAAAGAGATTGTACATGATAGGAAATTCTCATATCGATCCGGTCTGGTTCTGGAGCTGGGAAGAGGGAATGCAGGAGGTGAAGGCCACCTATGCCTCCGTGCTGGACAGAATGAAGGAATTTCCAGATTTCCGGTTTACCTCTACCTCCACGGCCTTCTTCGAATGGATCGAAGAAATTCTTCCCGACATGTTTGAGGAAATCAGACAGCGTGTGGAAGAGGGGAGGTGGGAGCTTACGGGAGGCTGGTTTATTGAGCCGGACTGTCTCCTGCCCGGAGGAGAGGCATTCGTCAGACAGGGGCTTTATGGCCAGCGCTGGCTGAAGAAAAGGTTTGGAAGAACCTGCCGGATTGGTTCCAACGTGGACAGCTTCGGACACAATTCCTCCCTTCCTCAGATCCTGAAAAAAAGCGGTATGGAAGCCTATGTGTTTATGCGTCCGCGGCTTGATACGCCCGTATTCCGATGGGAGGGACTTGACGGAAGCAGCATCTGCGCCATTTCACTTCCGGGGGAGTATACCACCTGGTTTTACGAGCCCACCAGGGAGAACATAGAGAAAACGCTGGAGGCCTCATCCGATTTTGATAAAATGGTGTGCTGCTATGGGGTGGGAAATCATGGAGGAGGGCCTACAAAAGAGAATATTCACAGCATCCACCGGCTTTCCCGGGAAATGGAGCATGTGGAATTGATATTTTCTTCCTATACGGATTTCCTGAAAGAGCTGGATAAAACAGATCTGCCGCTTCGAAGGGGGCCCTTTGAAAGGATCAATGTGGGCTGTTATTCCATTGATTCCCGGTTTAAGCAGGCAAACCGGATGGCGGAAAAGCGGCTGGCAGAGGCAGAGTTTTATCTGACGTTTGCCAAAGAGCGGCTGGGACGGTGGATGCCGGAGGCCGGAGCAATGGAAAGGCTCTGGAAGGCCGTGCTGTTCAATCAGTTTCATGACACGCTGGGAGGCACGGTTATATATGAGGCCAGAGAGAAGGCGCTGGCCCAGCTGGAAGGAGCCTGTGCAGAGGCGGAACACATTAAGGCTCTGGCAATTCAGCGTATTGTCAATACCATAGATACCCGGGAAAACAGCGCGGAGGGATTTCCTCTGTTCCTGTTCCACAGCGGGGACGGAGACTGGGAAGGCTATGTGGAGGCAGAGCTGAACTGGTTCTGTAAGGCGCCTCTGCGCCTGATGGATCCGGAGGGCAGGGAAGTGGCTTATCAGCGGATCTATACGGAAACCAAAACCAGAAATTATCATATCGGCGGACGCAGAAGGATCCTGTTTTGGGCACGGATTCCCGCCTGGGGCTATGCGGTCTACCGGGTCAGTGAAAGGGAAAGCACCCTGGCCAGCGGACTATGGACAGAGGATGCAGGCTTTGGGCCGGAAGGCTCCTGTGTCCTGGAGGGCTGTGTTCCGGAAGAACCCTGCGCACAGGTAAGTTCCTGCGTGGAGGAAAAAACATGCGTGCTGGAAAACGCTTATGTCCGTCTGGAGCTGGATCCGGCAAATGGTCAGATGATATCGCTGCTGGACAAGGGCACAGGCTATGACGCTTGCCGGGGAAGCGCAGGGTTTGTGCTGTTTCGGGATGAGCGTGACTCCTGGGGAGGATTCCAGGGACGCCCCTTTGAGGACAGCGGGGCAGAATTTGAACTGGAGAGCCTGGAGAAGGTGGAAAAAGGGAAGCTTCGTGAGGCCATTCGGGTCATAATCCGCACAGGCGGGACGAAAATCCAGCAGATCTATCTTCTGGGAGCCAAAGATCGGGCAGTCACCGTGAGGACGCGGCTGTTTTTTGCCCATCCCTGGAGTCTTTTAAAATTTGCCCTGCCAGTGGGAGAACAGTGCTGCTGTGTAAGATCAGAGACGGCCTACGGCTGTCAGCTTCGGCATATATCCGATGAACAGGAGTATCCTATGCAGAGATTTCTGGACGCCTCCGACGGCGAGGGAAAAGGCCTTGCCATAGCCAACAATGGAAAATATGCCTTCCATATGGCGGCAGGGCGCATACAGATCACTGTGGCCAGAAGCGCTATTTATGCCCAGGGAAACGGGAAGGACTGGTACGACGAGAAAGAGGATTACCGGTATCACGACATGGGGGAGCAGGATTTTACATTGGTGCTGTACCCTCATGGAGCCTCCGTGGAGAACAGCGTTCTCTACCGTCTGGCGGACCGGGCAGGGGGAGATTATGAATATCTGGCAGACAGTCTGCATGGGGCAGGAAAAACGGCTGCCAAAGAAGCCGCAGGAAAAAGCGGAACCGGAAAAGTACACAGCAGCCTGATGAGCACGGATGCTGCCAATGTGCGGATCTGCGCCGTGAAGAAGGCGGAGGATGACCGGGACACGATAGTCCGTCTGCTGGAGACGGAGGGAAAAGATACGGTTTGCAGCCTGTATTATGCAGGAAAGAAGTACCAGGTGACAGTGGGGCACAATTCCATCACTACCTGGAAGCTGGAAGCCGGTACGGACAATTACAGTCAGGTAAATCTGCTGGAATGGCCGGAAGAGGACACTTAAATGATGAAGCTGTGAGATGCTTTATATTTGGGATGCAATAGGATGCAGAAAATCAAAAAGAGCGGATGGGAGTGAAAATGAATCATTTAGAACGTTTATGGTCCAGATACCCGGACTTGAAAATTTTGGAAAAAGAAATAATAAAAGGCTATGAGATCATGGAAGAGGCTTTTAGCGGGGGAGGAAAGCTTTTAGTCTGCGGCAACGGAGGCAGTGCGGCGGACAGCGATCACATTGTGGGGGAGCTGATGAAGGGCTTTTATAAACAGAGAAGACTTCCGGAGGAGGAGAGGGCAAAATACGGAGAGCTGGGAGAATTCCTTCAGGGAACGCTGACAGCCATAGCGCTGACTCAGCACAGCGCCCTTTCCACCGCATTTTTAAACGATGTGGAACCCTCCATGGTATTCGCACAGCAGGTGATGGGCTACGGAAGGCCGGGAGACGTATTAATGGCCATCAGCACCTCCGGAAATTCCGACAATGTTGTGAAGGCGGCCAGGGTGGCCAGGGCAAAGGGGCTTCGGGTGATCGGTCTCACAGGCCGTGACGGAGGGTGTCTGCGGGAGCTTGGCCATGTGTGCGTGACGGTGCCCTTGCAGATCACGGCGGATATTCAGGAGCACCATCTGCCCATCTATCATACCTGGTGTGCTATGCTGGAGGAGCATTTTTTCCCGGAAGCGTAGGATTGCGCCCGGCGAGAAAACTTATACAATAACTATATTATTGTAGTCGGTTAAATCAGGAAAAGCCTTGTCTGTAAACACTGTGGGGACGTTCAGGTCCACCACCTTGATCATGGTGACTACATTATACTTGCTGGAATCCAGAAGGAAAAAGGATTTGCTGGAATTCTGAATAGCCAGCTGCTTGATCAGACATTCATTGATGTCATGATTTGTGATCCCGGAGGTTTTACTGAAGCCGTTAGCTCCCAGAAAGCACTTGTTAAAATGATAGTTGCGCATGTCGCTTTCGGCCACGGGGCCGATGCAGGAGTTGGTGGCGATCTTGATATTTCCGCCAACCATAATACTGGGGATATGGTTGGAAACCAGCTGGTTAATATGGAAAATTCCATTTGTGATCACTGTAATGGGGCGTCCCACCAGGTGGGGGATCATTTCCAGGGTAGTGCTGGAGGGATCCAGAAAAACAGCGTCTCCGTCTTCTATGGTGGCGGCCGCAGCCGCAGCCAGTCTTTCTTTTGCGGCCTTGTTTAACAGCAGCTTGGCGGTGATATTCAGCTCAGGGGTATTCTGGGTCAGCTTCACACCGCCCCCATGAAGCTGATTGACCTGCCCTTTGGTTTCCAGCTCCCTCAGATCTCTTCTCAGGGTGGAAGTGGAGATTCCCAGCGCCGCCTGAAGGTCTTCCAGATACAGAATGGTATTGGCTTCTTTTAACATATGTATAATCGTTTGCTGTCTGATAGCAGGTATCATAATAGCCTCCTCATAAGCGTTTATTCATAAAATATTATAGCGAAAAAATCAAAAAATGTAAATAAAAAAGTGACAGAAAATGAATAGTTTCCATGATTTGTGAAAAAAAATGAAATATTTGCAATATTCCCGAAAACCCCGCGAAAAATGGGGCGGTTTTTTTGCAGTTTCAAGAGGTAAATTCACTTTTTGTGACAAAAAATAAATTTATTTTGAAAAATATTGAAAAACTACTTGCATAATTTGAAAATAAATGATACAGTGTGAACAT
>CAMWUL010000080.1 GCA_947177445.1 uncultured Lachnospiraceae bacterium
GTGCGGAGAAGGAGTGGGGCGGGAAAAAGACCCGGGGTCGGCTTGGGGGAACCATACGGGGGATTTTGGAAAATCTGGATTATATCACGGAGCTTGGAGTCAACTGTATCTACCTGAATCCCATTTTCGCCGCGGGAGAGTATCACAAATATGATCTTCTGGATTATTACCATGTGGATCCCTGCTTTGGAACGGATGAGGAATTCCGCGATTTGGTGGAGGCCTGTCATAAGGCCGGCGTCAGAGTGATTATTGACGGCGTGTTCAATCATGTGGGATGGAATTTTTTTGCATTTGAGGATGTAGTGCAAAAGGGGGAGGCTTCCCCCTACAAGGATTGGTTTTACGGCCTGCAGTTTCCCGTGGTCAGGCCGAAGGACCCGGAGGAGTATCCTTCCTACGAATGCTTTGGCTATGAGAGGATGATGCCGAAGACCAATACCCGGAACCGGGAGACGGCGGAATATTTTTGCAATGTGGGACGGTACTGGGTGCGGGAATTTCATATTGACGGCTGGAGGCTGGACGTGGCCAGCGAGATCAATGACGGATTTTGGAGGGATTTTCGCAGGGCAGTCAGGGAAGAAGCGCCGGACTGTCTGCTGATCGGCGAGGTATGGGAGAGCGCCGGACATTGGATCAATGAAAATATTTTTGACTCCGCCATGAACTATGATTTCAGAAAGCACTGTCGGCGTTTCTTTGCGGAAGGGTCCATAGATGCGGCGGAATTTGACGGACGTGTGACCAATATGCGGATGCGGTATAAGCTGAATGCTTTATATGCCCAGCTGAATGTGCTGGACAGTCATGATGTCAGCCGATTCTATTCCCTTTGCGGGGAGAATAGTGATATAATGGAGCTGGCGGTGCTTTTTCAGATGACCTTTATGGGAATTCCTTCTATATTTTATGGGGATGAGGCGGGACTTTGCGGGATTTTGGAGGAGGAGTACCGTCGTCCCATGGACTGGAGGGACCGGCCAGGAGCCTTGAGAGATTTTTACAGAAAGGCCATAGGTCTGCGCAGGCGTTACAGTGCCCTGCGGCGGGGAGGCTGGCATACTCTGTGGGCCCGGCCCGGGCAGGGGCTTTACGGATACTGTCGGGCGGACGAAGGGGAGAGCATAGCGGTGTTTCTGAACAACCAGCATATTGCAGCGCCCGTTCCCGGGGATTTGGCCTGCGGAGAAATACTCTGGGAGAAGGGCTGGAGGGAAGAACGGCTGGAGCCTATGGGATTTCTGGTTGTCCGGAAGAAAAACGGGTAAGAGAGCATGGAAGAAAACAGGGGGAGGATTTAGCATGAGTGTGACCATCCGGGACGTGGCGGCTGCCGCCGGGGTATCCAAGGCTACCGTTTCCAAGGTTTTAAATAATTCTTACACCATATCCAAGGAGACCACAGACCGGGTCAACGAGGTGATCAGGGAAATGGGATATCTGCCCAACCGGCGGGCCCAGAGCTTTGCTTCCCGGTCTACGAAAACCATATTGTTTTTGGCTCAGATGCAGCATGGGGTGGGATTTGACAATCCTCATCTTTTCGAGATCCTGGCGGGAATTGAGAGCGCCCTGTCTCAAAAGGGGTACGGGCTGATCATAAAAAAGGCCGGTGCCGAGGAGCTGTGCGGGCATTTTGACGAGCTTTTGCGCAGTGAATACGTGGACGGCGCCATTCTGCACGCGTCGGTGATCTCCCGGGAGGCCGCAGGGCTGCTGGCGGAATCGGAGGTGCCTTATATTGTTGTGGGAATGCCTGATTTCGCCAATCATCTGTGCTGGATCGACACGGATAACAGCGTGGCGGGAGAGACCGCTGCGAGGCATCTTTTACAGTGTGGATATGAGCGTATCGCTTTTATCGGGGGACCGGAGGAGGACAGGATTTCGGCTCACCGGAAAAGCGGCGTCATGGCGGCCCTGAACGGAAGGATGCCGGAGGAATATCTGCGTGTGGGAAGGGCTGACAGTGCAGGCGGCAGACAGGAGGCGGAAGCGCTGCTTGGTCTGTCGGAGCCTCCCGACGCGGTTATCTGCGCCAACCAGTATATTGCTTTTGGATGCGTGGGAGCATTGAAGGCATCCGGAGTCAGGATACCGGAGGAGACGGCGGTTATCACCTTTGATGATTTCCCTTTTTCAAGGGTTATGGAGCCGGAGCTTACGGTGGTAAATCTGGACATGTATGATATGGGGGAGCAGGCGGCCAAGCTGGTGCTGCGTAGAATAAAGAAGCCTCAGCTGGTGGTGCAGTCCCAGACCACGCTTCCCGTGCTGATTCGGCGCGGGTCTACCGCACCGGCGCCGCGCAGGGCGTAATGGCCTGCATTCTGCCGAAAATGGTTTTTGAGGAGGAGAGGAATATGGAATTGCAGGAATTGTATCGGTTGATCGGGCTGGAGCCGGAGATGGTAATGATCCTGGAGCGGACAGGCAGGGAACTGGATTTGGGCCCAATATCCGTTTTGCTGGAGCGGCTGACGGACAGAGAGACGGCCCAGGAGGCTTATGAGGAGCTGTGCAGCTGTCTTTCGGAGGATGAGGATCAGATTAAAATGCTGTACTGCCAGCTGGAATGTGCCGGAAGAACTGCGGCAAAATATCGGGAGAAGCAGATATCCATGGAGATTTTTACGGATACCATGAAATGCTTTTCCAGATTCCTCGAAGAGTGCAGGGTAAAAAACGGGCGCATGTTTTTTGACCGGGGCTGGTGGACCTGGCGGCAGATCAGCATGAGGATCTTTCGGATAGGGGAACTGGAATATGAGCTGCTGGAGGGGAACGGTCCGTCGATGGGCATCCACATTCCTTCGGATGCGGATCTTTCCGGGGCAGCGGTGGATGATTCTCTGAGGCGGGCCGGAGCTTTTCTGGAAAGACACTATCCCCAATATGCCGGCGGGAGCTTTACCTGTGAATCCTGGCTGTTATCACCGGCCCTGAGACCTCTGCTGCCCGAGAGCTCCAATATACGGGCGTTTCAGGACCGCTTCCGCATTGTCCGGGAGCACTGGGAAGATCTGGGTTATATGGAGTGGCTGTTCAGAGTTCCCCCAAATACAAAGGCACAGGACCTGCCGGAACAGACCGGTCTTCAGAAGAGGGCGAAGCGGGTGATTCTGGACGGAGGCCGGATCGGAGCGGCAGAAGGCGTAATGTTATAAAAAATGTTGCAAATCTGTTGACTTTTCCTGTTTTTGGGAGTATACTGCATTTGTTAATGATGATTAGAGTAAGAGTGGCTTGACGGCCACTCTTACTTGCATGTTAGAGAGTTTTGAGGAGGCAGAAAATGTCCCGGAGGACAGACTACGAATCGAAAACGGAGGCGCTGCTGGAGCCCATAGCCCAGCGCTGGGGAGTATCCATTTATGATGTGGAATATGTAAAAGAAGGCAGTGAATATTACCTTCGGGCCTACATAGACAAGCCCGGGGGTGTGACGATACAGGATTGCGAGAATGTGAGCAGGGCTCTTTCCGACGAACTGGATCGGGAGGATTTTATTCCGGATGCCTATATTCTGGAGGTCAGCAGTCCGGGGCTGGGGCGCACCCTGAAAAAGGATAAGCATCTTCAGGCTGCTCTGGGACAGCAGGTTGAGATCCGGCTTTTCAAGGCAGTGGATCAGTGCAAGGAATTTGCAGGGATTCTGGAGAGCTTTGATGCGGAGCAGGTCACCATCGCGCAGGAGCAGGGCGTCAGGTCTTTCCGACGGGGAGAGGCGGCATTGATACGTCTGGCTCTGGATTTTTGACAGGGATATTATAATAAGCGAATTGACGGGATAAACGGATAAAACCGATAAACAGAATATGGCAGAAGGCCGGAATGGAGGAAATGATGAACAAGGAATTGATGGAAGCGCTGGACATTTTGGAAAAGGAGAAGGAGATCAGCAAGGAAACGCTGTTTGAAGCTATAGAGAATTCGCTGTTGACTGCCTGCAAGAATCACTTCGGCAAGGCGGACAATGTACATGTGGAAATAGATCGGGAGAGCTGTGATTTTCTGGTGTATGCGGAAAAAGAGGTGGTGGAAACTGCCGATGATGTGGAGGATGCCTGCATACAGATTGCGCTGGAGGATGCAAGGGAGGTTTCTGCCAGAGCACAGGTGGGAGACATGCTCCATGTGGAGATCAGATCCAAGGAGTTCGGACGTATCGCAACCCAGAATGCCAAGAATGTGATCCTTCAGAAAATCCGGGAGGAAGAGAGAAGCGTTATCTTTAACCAGTATTTCGAAAAGGAAAAGGATGTGGTCACCGGGGTGGTGCAGCGCTATGTGGGAAAAAATATCAGCATCAATCTGGGTAAGGCGGACGCCATGCTCAATGAGAGCGAGCAGGTAAAGGGCGAGATTTTCCGGCCCACGGAGCGGATCAAGGTATATATTCTGGAGGTAAAGAACACGCCCAAGGGCCCCAGGATCAATGTGAGCCGCACCCATCCGGAGCTGGTAAAGCGGCTGTTTGAGTCCGAGGTGACGGAGATCAAGGACGGTACGGTGGAGATCAGAAGCATTGCAAGAGAGGCGGGAAGCCGCACCAAGATCGCCGTGTGGAGCAACAACCCCAATGTGGATGCCGTAGGCTCCTGCGTGGGTATGAACGGCGCCAGGGTCAATGCCATTGTGGAGGAGCTGCGCGGAGAAAAGATCGATATTGTGAACTGGGACGACAATCCGGGCAATTTGATTCAGAATGCACTTTCTCCTGCAAAGATTGTGGCGGTCTTCGCAGATCCGGATGAAAAGACGGCAAAGGTGGTGGTCCCCGATTATCAGCTTTCCCTGGCCATAGGAAAGGAAGGTCAGAACGCCAGGCTTGCGGCCAGGCTGACGGGCTACAAGATCGATATCAAATCCGAGACCCAGGCAAAGGATGCTCCCGGCTTCCGGTATGAGGATTACATGGAAGAGGAGTATGAAGAGTACGAGGGCTACGAGGAGGATGATTTCGGAGATTCCGGCTATGAAGGCCGCGAGGTATATGAGGAAGCCGGATATGAAGGAGACGGCGCATACGAGGAGGCCGGGTATGAAGGCGGTTCATACGAAGAGCCCGGGTATGCGGATGACGGCGTCTATGCGGAGCCCGGATATGAGGATACGGATCAATATCCGGAGGGCACATATCAGGAGGACAGAGAGGTAAATTAATGGCAAAAAAAATTCCTTTGAGACAGTGCGTGGGCTGTGGCGAGATGAAAGGGAAGAAGGATATGCTCAGGATCCTGAAAACAGCCGAAAACGATATTTCTCTGGACATAACAGGCAAAAAGAACGGAAGAGGCGCATATGTTTGTAGGAGCAGGGAATGCCTGCAGCAGGCCAGAAAAAATAAAGGTTTGGAGCGCTCTTTTAAAATGAAGATTCCCGGTGAAGTGTATGATACTTTAGAGGGGGAGTTTGAGAAGCTTGAAGCAGAATAAGATTTTTTCGCTTTTGGGAATTGCCATGAAAGGGCGCAATCTGGTCAGTGGTGAGTTTCAGACCCTGGAGGCGATCAAAAGAGGCTCCGCCATGCTGGTGATCATTGCGGAGGATGCGTCCGACAATACCAAAAAGTTATTTACCGATAAGTGTTCCTTTTATCAGGTTCCGTCATTCAGCTTTGGGACGAAGGAGGAGCTGGGCAGTGCCATCGGAAAAAACTTGCGGTCATCAATCGGCGTATGTAATGCAGGATTAGCGGAAGCAATTATCAGACTATTGGAAGGGAAGTAAAGCCGCTTGCGGCAGAAATGGAGGAAGGCATGGCGAAGATAAAGGTACATGAACTTGCTAAGGAACTGGATAAACAAAGCAAAGATATATTGAGTTTTTTACAGGAAAAGGGTATTGAAGCCAAGGTGGCGCAAAGTTCCATAGAGGAGGATGCGGCACAGCTGGTGCGGAAGGCGTTTGGAAAGAGCGCAAAGGACGCCCAGACTTCCGGGGAGCCGGCGGCGGGAAAGAAACCGAAGCAGGAAAATGAACCGGCGGGGAAGGACCCGGCGGCAGGAAAGGAGTCAAATACGGGAAAGAAACCAGGAGGTGAGAAGCCTGCGGATAAGGATCCGAAGGCGGTGAAGGAATCCGGAGGCGAAAAGCCTGCGGATAAGGATCCGAAGGCGGTGAAGGAATCCGGAGGTGAGAAGTCTGCGGATAAGGATCCGAAGGCGGTGAAGGAATCAGAAGCTGAAAAGCCGGCGGGGAAGGAGCCAAAGGCGGAAAGCGGGTCAAAAGCAGAGAAAGAGTCAGGGGAGGGGAAAGAGAAACCTGTGAGAACGGATGCACAGAATCCGAAGCCTGTTTCGGGAGAAAAGGCTGGATCGGAAAAAAACAGCGGGAAAGGAACAACGCCTGTCCCCAAGAAGAAAAAGAATATTATTTTTGTGAGCAATCCTCAGAATTCCAAAATGCCGGGACAGCGCTCCGGCCAGGGTGCCGGCGGAAACGGCGGCAGATCTCAGGGGAATCAGGGAAGCCAGGGAAATCAGGGAAACCAAAGAAATCAGCAGGGTCAGAGAGGCCAGGGAAATCAGGGGGGACAGAGAAATCAGGGCCAGGGAGGCCAGGGAAGGACGCAGAGCGGATATCTGGGAAACCGTGTTTCAGGAAGACCGCAGCCTCCCGTGCGCCCCATCAAGCCTCTGACGCCGCCTTCGCCTACACCCAGCGTGCAGATGGTGCCCTTCCGGCCTCAGCCTAAGCCGCGTCCGGAACAGGTGGAAAAACCGGAGGCAGCCATCGCCCAGGAGGCGGTACAGGCTCAGACGCAAAGCCAGACTGCCGATTCCAGGCCTCAGACCGGGAATTCTCAGGAGTCCAGGCCCCAGGAAACAAAAGCCTCGGAGGGAAGGCTTCAGGAAGGCAGGTCTCAGGAGACAAGGTCTCAGGAGGGACGGTCTCAGGAGGCCAGAAACCAGGACACCAGGCGTCAGGATGGCAGATTCCAGGAGGGACGGTCTTCGGAAAACAGATCTCAGGGATCCAGATCCTCCGATTACAGATCCCAGGGCGGACGGTCTTCGGATGGCAGATCCTCGGGTGACAGACCCTTCCGGGAAGGACGCGGGCAGGATGCACGGGGACAGGAGGGCCGTTATCAGGACAATCGGAACCGTGATGGCAGATCCCAGGGCGGACGGTCTTCGGACGGCAGACCTTCGGGCGACAGACCTCAGCGTGGACAGTTCCAGGGAAGAGGAGGCAGCGGCGCAAATGGCAGACCTTCGGGCGACAGACAAAATGGATTTCAGAGAAATGGCAGGCCGGGCTTTGACGGCGCTTCGGGTGATCGGCGTGGTCCGGGCGGCGGTCAGGGCAGTGGCCGTGGGTTTAACGGTGCATTGCGCGATAACCGTGGCAATGCTGGATCGGGAAATCGATTTGGAGATAACAGATCAGGCAAGGGCTTTGCTGGAGAGGCTCCGGCCAAGGACCTGGAAAAGAGGCGTGATGAAGATAAGAGACGCGCTAACAGCCAGGAAAAAGACAAACGTTCCAGGAAGGACCATATTTACGAGGAAGACGAGGCGTTAAAGAACAGGCCCGGACGCTTTATCAGGCCGGAAAAGAAGAAGGAAGAGACCGCGGAGGAAGCGATCAAGGTAATCGTTCTTCCCGAGATGATCACCATCAAGGATCTGGCAGACAAAATGAAGCTTCAGCCCTCTGTCATTGTGAAGAAGCTTTTCCTGGAGGGAAAGATCGTGACCGTGAATCAGGAGATTTCCTATGAGGATGCGGAGAATATTGCAATGGAATATGATATTCTCTGCGAGCGGGAGGTCAAGGTCGATGTGATCGAGGAATTGCTGAAGGAGGACGAGGAGGATGAAAGCGCTCTGGTGGAGAGACCTCCTGTGATCTGTGTCATGGGACACGTGGATCATGGTAAGACCTCTCTGCTGGATGCCATCAGAAAGACAAATGTTACAGATAAAGAAGCCGGCGGTATTACACAGCATATTGGTGCGTATACTGTAAATGTGGGTGGAAGGAAAATCACCTTCCTGGATACACCGGGACATGAAGCCTTTACCGCCATGCGTATGCGCGGAGCCAATTCCACGGATATTGCAATTCTGGTGGTGGCGGCAGACGACGGCGTGATGCCCCAGACTGTGGAGGCCATAAGTCATGCCAAAGCGGCAGGCATTGAGATTGTTGTGGCCGTGAATAAGATCGATAAGCCCTCAGCAAACATCGAGCGGGTAAAGCAGGAGCTGACAGAATACGAGCTGATCGCCACGGACTGGGGCGGAAGCACGGAATTTGTGCCTGTGTCCGCCAAGTCCGGAGAGGGAGTGGAAAATCTTTTGGAGACCATTCTGCTGACGGCGGACATTCTGGAGCTGAAGGCCAATCCTGCAAGACGAGCCAGAGGTCTTGTGATTGAGGCGGAGCTGGACAAAGGAAGAGGACCTGTGGCTACCGTTCTGGTACAGAAGGGAACTCTTCATGTGGGCGATTTTATTTCCGCAGGAGCCTGCCACGGTAAAGTCAGGGCCATGATCGACGATAAGGGAAGGAGAGTCAAGGAAGCGGATCCCTCCACTCCCGTGGAAATCCTGGGATTGTCTGATGTGCCCAGCGCAGGCGAGGTCTTCCTGGCCCATGACAGCGACAAAACCGCGAAATCCTATGCGGAGACCTATCTTGCCCAGAACAAGGAGAAGATGCTGGAGGAGACAAAGTCCAAGATGTCTCTGGACGATCTGTTCTCCCAGATCAAGGAGGGCAATCTGAAGGAGCTGAATCTGATCGTGAAGGCGGATGTTCAGGGCAGCGTGGAGGCGGTGAAGCAGTCCCTGCTGAAGCTGTCAAATGAAGAAGTAGTAGTAAAGTGCATCCACGGAGGCGTGGGCGCTATCAATGAATCCGACGTGACGCTGGCCAGTGCATCCAACGCCATCATTATCGGCTTCAATGTAAGGCCTGATGCTACGGCAAAGGCTACGGCGGAGCGAGAGGGCGTTGACGTGAGACTGTATCGAGTGATCTATCAGGCCATCGAGGATGTTGAGGCGGCCATGAAGGGTATGCTGGATCCTGTCTTTGAGGAGAAGGTGATCGGCCACGCGGAGGTTCGCCAGATCTTCAAGGCTTCCCAGATCGGTAATATCGCCGGTTCCTATGTGATGGACGGCATGCTTTCGCGAGGCTGCAAGGTGCGTATCAGCCGTGAGGGTACTCAGATTTATGAAGGCGCCCTGGCTTCACTGAAGAGATTTAAGGATGACGTAAAGGAAGTTAAGGAAGGCTTCGAGTGCGGGCTTGTATTTGAGGGCTTTGATCAGATACAGGAGCTGGATGTAGTAGAGGCGTATATCATGGTGGAGGTGCCCCGTTAAGGCGGGGCGCTCCATGTGAAAATCCTGATTTTGGGCCTGCCCCGGGCAGGCAAAAGGGAGTCAGACTGGAGAAATGAGAAAAAACAGTGTAAAAAATACCCGTATTAACGGGGAAGTGCAGCGTGTTCTGGCCGAGATTATCCGGGGGGAGATCAAGGATCCCCGGATCAGTCCCTGGACAAGCGTCGTATCGGTGCAGGTGGCTCCGGATCTGAAGAGCTGCAAGGCATGGATCAGCGTGCTGGGAGATGAGACTGCCAGGGAGGATACCTGGCAGGGATTGAAGAGTGCGGAAGGATTTATCCGAAGGCAGCTGGCGAGAACGATCAATCTGCGGAACACGCCGGAGATTACCTTTGTGATGGATCAGTCCATCGAGTATGGAGTCAATATGTCCCGTCGGATCGATGAAGTGATGGGAACCGGAGCATATGAAGATTTTCCCGGCAGGGATGTTCCTGCAAGGGAAGAACATGAAGCTGTCTTTGTCAACACGGAGACGGAAGGCGCTTCTGCGGATGAGAAAGGCCGGTCAGAATGTGACGGCGAATGGGAGGAAGTCGCAGACAGCAAGGAGGAATAGGACATCAGGTTATGAAGATGGATTTGTTAAAAGAGTGCAGTAACGCAAAGAGGATCGGCATCAGCGGCCATGTGAGGCCGGACGGGGACTGCGTGGGTGCGGTTCTGGGATTGCAGCTATATCTTCGGAAGTGCATGCCGGAGGCAGAGGTGAAGGTGTTTCTGGAGAAGCCGGCGGAGATTTTCAATGAGATAAAGGGGTTTGAAGAGATTGATTCCGAGTTTACGGATAAAGAGCCCTTTGACATATTTTTTGTGCTGGATACTGCCGCAGACAGACTGGGCGGGGCGGAAAAGTATTTTAAATCGGCGGGTAAGAGAATTAATATAGACCATCATATAAGCAATATGGGAACCGGTGACGTAAATCTGGTTCTGCCTTCCGTGGGATCCACCTGTGAGATTCTTTTCGATCTGATGGAAGAGGACAAAGTGGACCGTGACATTGCCATGGCTATTTACACAGGTATGATCCATGATACCGGTGTATTCCAGTATTCCAATACCACACCGGCCACCATGGAAAAGGGAGCCCGGCTGATCAGCTATGGTTTTGACTTTTCCCGGCTGATTCAGGAGACCTTTTATCAGCGGACCTATCTGCAGGCCCAGATCATGGGAAGGGCGCTCATGGAGAGTATCCGGTTCATGGAGGGGAGATGCATTGTCAGTGCGGTGGATCAGAAAACCATGGATTTTTATAATGTTGAGCCCAAGGATTTCGAGGGCATTGTAAGCCAGTTGAGGAATATCAAGGGTGTGGACTGTGCTATTTTTATGTACCAGACAGGTGTGCAGGAATATAAGGTAAGTCTGCGCTCCAGCGATAAGGTGGATGTGGCGGAGGTGGCAGCCTATTTTGGAGGCGGCGGTCATGCGCGGGCTGCGGGCTGCACCATGAAAGGAAATTTTTATGATTGCGTGAATAATCTGTCGCTACATATCTCGAAACAAATGGAAGCGTGAAGGGAATGAACGGAATCATTATAGTGAATAAGGAAGCAGGCTATACCTCCCATGACGTGGTGGCAAAGCTTCGCGGAATCTGCGGTCAAAGAAAAGTGGGACATACGGGAACACTGGATCCGGCGGCTGTAGGCGTGCTGCCTGTCTGCCTGGGAACTGCCACAAGGCTGTGCGATCTGCTGGCAGATCGGGATAAGGAATATGTTGCGGAGCTTCTTCTGGGGGTGGAGACGGATACGCAGGATACCACGGGCCGTGTGACGGCAGAACACTCTGTGAAGATTGAAGAGGAAGAAATCCGCAGGATCTGCCAGGGCTTCGTGGGGGAATATGAACAGATTCCGCCCATGTATTCCGCCCTTAAGGTGAACGGTAAAAAGCTTTATGAGCTGGCCAGAGAAGGAAAAGAGGTGGAGCGCAGGGCGCGTCCGGTGCAGATTTACAGTCTGGAGGTGCTGGACTGCCGCCTGCCGGTGGTAACCCTTCGGGTATCCTGCTCCAAGGGCACCTATATCCGCACCCTTTGCGCCGATATCGGCGCAAGGGCAGGCTGCGGCGGCACCATGCAGAGTCTGAAAAGGACCAGGGTGGGACAGTTTGCGCTGGAAGAGTCTCTGACTCTGGGGCAGCTCCAGCAGATGAAGGATGAGGGCAGAATTCATCAATGCATCCGCCCGGTGGACAGTGTTTTTATGGATTGTCCGGCGCTGCATGTGAAAAGGGAGGAACTGCGGCTTCTGGATAACGGAAATCCCGTGAGACCGGAGCAGACCCGGGAAGGGGAGTTCTATCCCCCGGGGCGGTGGGTGCGCTTTTACAGGCCGGACGAAAGCTTCGCAGGTATATATGCCTACGATTTGACTTCAGAGAAATACCGGCCCGTGAAAATGTTTTTGGAGAAAGAGTGAGCGTATTTGGAAATCATTGCCAACACATTGGATTTTTATCTGAGAAAGGAAACGGCAGCCGCTATCGGCAAGTTTGACGGGATACATATCGGGCACAGAAGGCTTCTGGACGAGATATTATCCAAAAAGAAGGATGGTCTGGCTGCCTGTGTTTTTACTTTTGATCCTGCACCGGCGGTGCTTTTCGGAGGATCGGACGGAAGAGAGCTGACCACAAAAGAGGAAAAACGGCTTTTGTTTGAGCGTATGGGAGTGGATATATTAGTGGAATTTCCTTTGACCCGTGAAACAGCCGCCATGGCTCCCGAGGATTTTGTGTCGGAGGTGCTTGCCAGACGGATGAACGTCAGGTTTCTGGCTGCAGGAAAAGATTTGTCCTTTGGAGCCCGGGGGGCGGGAAACGCGGAGCTTCTGGGGCGTATGGGGCCTGCGCTGGGGTTTGGCGTGGGGATTATTGACAAGGTGTGTCTGGAGAATCATGAGGTCAGCTCCACATATGTGCGTTCCCAGGTAGAAGAGGGAAACATGGAGCTGACAGGTCAGCTTCTTGGGATGCCCTACATGGTTGCCGGAAGAGTGGTAAGAGGAAAACAGATAGGCCGTACCATTGGATTTCCCACAGTGAATATGATCCCTGGTCCCGGTAAGCTGCTGCCGCCGGCGGGAGTGTATTTTTCCCAGGTGCGCTGTGGAGACAAGCTGTACCGGGCCGTGAGCAATGTGGGATATAAGCCTACGGTCACCAGCGAGAGGGTCCTGGGAGTGGAGTCATTTCTCTACGATTACGACGGGGATATGTATGATATGTTCATTGAAGTTTATCTCCACAGCTTCCGCAGGCCGGAACGACGTTTTGAAAGCGTTGAAGCTTTGAAGCGGCAGCTGGAGGAGGATATCCGGGCAGGCCGCCAAATAAATATGTAGTATTCCATAAACCGATTGGAAGGGAAACAAAGGATGAATATCAATATACTCTTGTCAATGGCCGGAGGGCTGGGGCTTTTTCTGTTTGGAATGCGCGTGATGAGCGATTCCATCGAGAAGGTGGCCGGCGCCAGGCTGCGCCGGATTCTGGAAATTTTTACCACAAACCGTTTCTCGGGTATGGTGGTGGGCGTTGTATTTACTGCCATTATTCAGTCATCATCCGCCTGCACGGCCATGGTGGTGAGCTTTGTGAATGCGGGGCTGATGAACTTGTATCAGGCAGCCGGCGTGATCTTCGGAGCCAATATCGGTACCACTGTCACTTCCCAGTTGGTTTCCTTCAATCTGTCCGCCTATGCTCCTGTCATTCTTTTGGCCGGAGTTCTGGCCGTCATGTTCTGCAAAAAAGAAAAGGTAAAAAAATTTGCGGAGATTATTATCGGCTTCGGAATTCTTTTTCTGGGATTGAGCACTATGTCTGCTTCTATGGCCAGCATGAGAGATGTGCCGGAGGTGGTAAATCTGCTGGGCTCTCTGCGGAATCCTTTGGTGGCGACTCTGGTGGGACTTGTGCTGACTACCGTGATTCAGAGCTCCTCTGTGACGGTCAGTATTGTTCTGCTTCTGGCCAATCAGGACCTGCTGGCGCTGAATATCTGTCTGTATATTATATTGGGCTGTAATATCGGCGCCTGTTCCACGGCTCTTTTAGCCTCGCTGGCGGGAAAAAAGGATGCCAAGAGAGCTGCCCTGATTCATTTTTGGTTTAATGTGATCGGAACGGCAGTGCTGTATGTGATTCTGTTTGCCGCCCAGGGACCGGTCATGAAGCTGATCTGGGCCGTTTCCTCCGATAACGGAAGATTCGTGGCAAATGCACACACGATGATCAAAATATTCCAGGTGATCGTTCTGTTCCCATTCTCCAAGTGGATTGTCAGGCTGTCCTGTCTGTGCGTGCCGGGAGAGGACAGAAACGTGAATTACCGAGAGAGCTATCAGCTGAAATACATAGGTGACAAGGTGGTATTCAACCCGGCTACGGCTGTGGTGGAGGTCATGCGCGAGCTGGATCGTATGGCGTCCCTGGCCAATGAAAACCTGAATCGGGCCATGAACGCGCTGATCACATTGGATGAGGAGGATATCCGGGAGGTGTATGAGGTGGAAAAAAACATTGATTTCCTGAATCATGCCATTACGGATTACCTCGTGAAGATCAATCAGACCACGCTGCCCATAGAGGATCTAAACAGCCTGGGCGCATTGTTCCATGTGGTTAACGACATCGAAAGGATCGGCGACCATGCGGAAAATGTGGCGGATGCCGCAAAGCAGCGCCAAGAGACGGGCATGTCGTTCAGCAAAGAGGCTCAAAAGGAGCTGGGCCAAATGCTGGACCTGGTAAACCAGCTGATCCAGTATGCAATCAATATGTTTGCCAGAAGCGACGAAAGCCATATGAAGGACATTATCCGGCTGGAGGATCAGGTGGATGCCATGGAAAAGAAGCTGCAAAAGGCCCATGTAGAGCGCCTGACGAGGGGAGAGTGTTCACCGGAGGCCGGCATGATCTTTTCTGATATTGTATCCGGATTGGAGAGAGTAGCGGACCATGCCACCAATATTGCCTTTGCTATTGTAGACGGTGAGACCGAAGCAGAGGAAGCATAATGCAGAAAACGGTTGAGCAGTAAGGCGCAAAAATTAAACGCAAAAATAGAAAAATGTGGTTGACAAATGCTGCCCTTCGAGGTATACTAAACAAGTCGGTTGATTTTGAACCGTGTTGTTCTCAATTTGGGGGCAATGGTATGGCGAGATAGCTCAGTTGGCTAGAGCATGCGGTTCATACCCGCAGTGTCGAGGGTTCAAATCCCCCTCTCGCTACTTTAAGAAGTCCAGAAAACTTTGGGAAATCGGAGTTTTTGGACTTTTTTGTTTTGGGTAAGGATAAAAACAGAACAAGATTTAAATTCTAATTGATGATATACAGAAAAGGAGATAGCTATGAAAACTTGTCCAAATTGTGGAGAACTATTAGGTGATTCGGTTGATGTATGTATTAAATGCAGATATGATTACAGATATAGACGAGTAATCACAAGTGAGGAACTTGCCAAACAACGAAACAGACAAATTGAAGAACAACAAAAGGCATTAGAAGAATCCAGACTAAAAGAAGAACAGAAAAAATTGCAGTTAGCTAAAAATCCGCGCTTTGAATATAAAATTGTTATCGTCAATGATCTGCCAAATGGACAAATCGATGGAGATGGTGTTCAAAAAGCATTGGATGAATGGGCAGAAAACGGATGGAAGCTCCACTCTGCCATCAGTAATGAAATTGGCAAAGATTCTTCTTCGGTTTCTATAGCTGGGTTTGGATCTGGTATCAATGCAACTATAGAGCAAACTATTCTCATTTTTGAAAGATGTATAAAAGCTTAAGAGGGAGAATACAAAAGCGATACTATGTACAGTACCGCTTTTTTCTATGGATTGGAAAATACGGAATTCAAAAGGACTCTTATCCTGTTCTGTATAATTGCAGCTATGCCAATTTGGTTTTCAATTCTTTGACATCTGTTTCGAGCATTCGGACCTTGATTGCCAGCATTTCAACTTCATTGCTGGGTCTCATTGCGTCATGAAGATTTCTTGATAAGTCAAGATGCCCTTCGGCGACACGCTGGATATTGACGCGTATTTCGTTTTCAAGGGTCAAATCAGTTTTTGTGACCTTTTGCTTGATTTCGTGAATGTCATCTTTCATATCACACATTTCTGCCTTCACATCCTGCATTTCTGCCTTCATATCCTGCATTTCTGCCTTCACATCCTGCATTTCTGCCTTCATGCTTTGCATTTCTGCCTTCACATCCCGCATTTCTGTCTTCATGCTTTGCATTTCTGTTAAGATATGGTTAAGTTTTTCACTGTCAGTCATATTCCTGTACCTCCCAATGTAATAAGTATACCATAAATCGCTCCGCAATTTACGGTAAGATGGCCATCCGGCCATTTCCGTTACTTTTCACGGCTTCGCCGTTCAAAGCAACATGATGCACACAAAATGAGCAAAAAGCGTTCATTTTGGCGCATGCTGTCTCGGGTTTTTGTGCAAACAGCGCACAAAAACACCTCGCGGCCCCTACCCGTGAAAAGTAACCCATTTCCTGCCTTGAATAAGGACATTATACCATGATGAAAATGCAGTGTCCATTCAATTTGTGCATCCTGTTACTATTTGCGGCGTCGTGAATCAATGTCATTAAGTTAGCACCAGCAACATAAGGCTTACTGCGGGAAAGATG
>CAMWUL010000081.1 GCA_947177445.1 uncultured Lachnospiraceae bacterium
GCGCCGGTAGGTCCAGTAGCACCGGTAGGTCCGGTAGCGCCGTCGGCCCCCGTGGGTCCGGTAGCGCCGTCCGCACCGGTAGGTCCAGTAGCGCCGTCGGCCCCGGTGGGTCCGGTAGCGCCGGTGGGTCCAGTAGCACCGTCCGCGCCGGTGGGTCCGGTAGCGCCGTCTGCGCCGGTAGGTCCGGTGGCTCCCGTAGGTCCAGTAGGCCCTGTATCTCCGGGGCAGCCCTTAGGTCCTTGTGGACCGATCGGCCCGGTTACACCCTGAATACCCTGAGATCCGGTTACGCCCTGGGGCCCCATAGGTCCCGTGGATCCGGTGGGTCCGGTAGCTCCGGGGATACCTCTGGGCCCCTGGGGTCCCATGTCTCCCTGGGGGCCTGCCGGTCCCACAGGTCCGGTATTTCCCATGGGTCCTGCCGGTCCCATGTCTCCTTTCGGTCCCTCACAGCCGGGATCTCCCTTCGGGCCGATATCGCCTCTGACACCCTGAACGCCCTGAATACCCTGAGGGCCGGCATAGCCTCTGGGGCCCTGAACTCCTCTGGGGCCTGTGTTTCCGGTAGGTCCTACGGGGCCGGTATTGCCTCTTGGTCCTCTTGCACCCGGTTCACCAGGAATGCCCTGAGGTCCCATAGGCCCCTGTTCGCCTCTGTCGCCTTTGGGGCCCGGACAACCGGGATCCCCTTTCATCCCCTGAGGTCCCTGGGGCCCCTGATCTCCTTTGGGGCCGGCAGGCCCACGCTCACAGCATGGATGACAGCATTGATTATTTCCGTAATTTTGGCTGCAGTTGCATAAATTGTTTTGATTCATATACAAACACATCCTTTTTGTTGATTGACAAAGGTGCTTGAAGAAAATTCGCATCTGTCCGGATCAGCTGCAAGAGTTTCCTGCAATTCCCTTTGTAATAAATAATATATGAATATTTTACGCTTTTGCTACATATAATGTTAAGTTAGTTTCTTTTCAAAATATTGTTTGTTGTAGAGACAGGCTTTTGAGCAGGGTTTACAGAGGCTTGCCTTTTCGTTATACTCCTTTGCTTTTTCCGTGTTCCCCAATTTGTCATGGCAAACGCACAATTGCAATAATGGAATATAGTCATAGCAATCCGGTAAAACAAACCCTCCTGTCCGGTCATTTCGTTCCCGGGTTAATGCAGTCTCATACCAATAGATTGCATTTTGGTAATTTCCGCGTTTCAGAAAGTGATTCCCGATATCACAGCACAGCTCTGCCCGGGGCGTGTCAAAGCTAAGACTGCGGAGCAGCACCATAAGAGCAGCATTTCCTTTTCCCAACCTGTCATAGCAGTCGGCACAGACGGTACAGGCTTCTATTTTATTTTCCACCCACCCTTCCGGCAGATCTAAAAATTGCTCTAACACCAGGACTGCTTCTTCGTATTTCTGATGGTAATATAATTCCCGTCCGTAATAATATAATTGTCGGGGATCCAGTGTTTTTCCTTTTGCGATCATTTTCCGATATATTCTCAGGTTTCTGTCGGGATCCCCCGGACCCTCTTTCCTATGGGAGACCGCAATATCGGAGTAAAGGATGTTTCCGGCAGGAGTTATCACTTCATGAACGTCTCCCGTCCAGCGGTATTCGGGTACATTTCTGATCCAGCGTTCCCGGTAATAGGAGAAAACAGGGTTTCCGGCCTCATCGAAGGAAGTATTGTATTTCATCATTACCATATCGGTATCCGGAGAAAGCGATTGCTTCAGCTGGAGAAATTTCTTACGCTCCGGCTGTTCCAGAATATCGTCGGCGTCCAGCCACATGCAGTATTCCATGGAAGCCTTGGAAAAGGAATCGTTTCTGGCCGCGGCAAAATCATCGGTCCATGGGTATGAGAATATTTTTTCTGTAAATTCTGATGCAATTTCTTTTGTCCGGTCTGAAGAACCGGTATCCACAATAACAATCTCATCCACGAGGTCATACACGCTGTTCAGACAGCGTGCCAAGGTTTTTTCTTCGTTTTTTACAATCATACAGAGACTAATTGTTGCCATGTGTCAAATCCTCTCTTTATTCCTGCTTCATATGCTCCAGATTCTATCTGCACAGCTTCTGCACCGTCATGTTCATGCTGACAATCAAAGCGGTTTCCGAACAGCGCCATGCGAAATACAAAGGAGAAGAATCGGATATTTCGGCAATAAAGTACCGGGACAGCTCAATCCGCCCGCGCCGTTTCTTTGTCACGGCATATCCCCCATAACCTGTCTGCATACTATTATTAAATACGGGTGTGAGCTTTGCAGACCCGGGTGCTTTCAGTTCTGCGGAAAGATAATAGTAAAATGCATAGAAACCAGGACTCAGGGTGACAGAATGATTGCTGCCCGGGGAGATATTTCCGGTGGTGTCCGGTATATCCGTCCGAAGGGGAAGGCTGCCGCTTTCCGGCATGGTAAATTGGGAGCCCGAAAAGGCTGCAAAAATGCTGTTTTGGGGATATCCGGGAGGCCCTGACGGTCCCCTTAAGCCCTGCTCTCCGCGGGGGCCCTGAGGCCCTGTAACTCCCTGAGGCCCCTGAGGTCCCGTAACCCCCTGGGGGCCGGGTTCGCCTTGTTCTCCGGGACAGCCTGGGGGCCCCGGCTCACCTCTGGGTCCCATTGGCCCCATAGGTCCCATAGGTCCTGCAGGTCCCATTGGCCCCCTGGGGCCTGCGGTTTCCATTGAACCCGTTTCCATAGAACCCACAGGTCCTGGCGCACCGGACATCATTCCGGATCTTCCCTGATTGGGCATGCTGTTCCTGTTATAATAATTCAATAAAACTCACCTCGTTGTTCAATATTTTAGTCATGGATGTCATTTACCCATGAGGAATACCTTTCGGTCTGCCGCGGGCTGAGCCCATGTCGTTCCTGATATCATTATATGAAGAGAGCGTGAAAAATGTTGAAAAGAAACCGAGAAAAAAGATGAGTGCTGTTAAAAAAGACAACGGATGCTCAGAATAATGAGTTTGCTGGTAAATCGAGTTTGCTGGTAAATTGATGTTGAAGCGAAGGGGAATTATTGTAATTTTCTGGAAAGCTATGTATAATGGATATAATTGCCGAAGGCAGAAAATAACTGCAGGGAGCATACGAGGAGGACGGATCATGAAAGAACTGCTGGAGCTTGTAAAGGAATTAAGCTTTGTGCGGGTAGGCGGAAGCGCGGAAGAGAAGAAGGCGGCGCAGCTGATTATGGGAGAAATCAACAGGATTGCGGAGGAAGCGGGACGGGAGGATATCCGGGGAGAATACATGACCTTTGGGATTCCTGACGCAAAGGTTCAGAAATGCTCGGTTTGGGCGGCGGGAAGAGAAATTTCCTGTCAGCCCTTTCTGCGTTCGGGCAGCATTGACAGGGAATGTGAGCTGATCTATCTGGATGAGGCATCCGAGATAGATTTTGCCGGGGCAGGGAATCTGGAAGGCAAGGTGGTACTGTTGAATAAGCTCACGGACGAGGAGGTTTATAAACGTCTGGTGGAGCATAGGGCATCGGCATTTTTGGTAATGCAGGGCAAGTATTATTTTTCAGAGAGGGAGACTTCTCTGTATGCAAGAAGACTGCGGGAGCATTTTACCAGGAACGGCGTGATTCCGGGATTCATGATTGGGGCGGCAGACGCTCTTTGGCTGATTCAGGACGGGGTGGAGAGAGTGCGGCTTACACTGGAACAGGAAGAGGTGGAAGCGGAGAGTCAAAATATATCCGCTGTCATTGAAGGAACGGATTTGAAGGAGGAAAGCATTGTGCTTACGGCTCATTATGATTCTGTTCCTGTGGGTACCGGTTCCTGGGACAATGCCACCGGTGCGGCAGCGCTTCTGGCTATTTTCAGACATTTTGCGGTAAATCCATCCAGAAGGACGCTTCGGTTTCTCTGGTGCGGCAGTGAGGAGCTGGGGCTGCTGGGATCAAAGGCGTATGTGGAGCAGCAGAAGGAGCTGCTTGACAGGATCGGATTCTGCTTCAATTTTGATATGTGCGGAACGGCGCTGGGGTCAAATAGAATCAGCGTTACGGGAGAGAAGGAGCTGAAGACATTTGTGGAACAGTATTGTAAAATCACAGGCTATTCCGCAGATATAAAGGAGGGAGTCCACTCCAGTGATTCAGCGCCTTTTTGCGACAGGGAAATTCCGGCGCTGGGACTGAGCAGAGGGACGTCCACGGCAGAAATACATACCATACATGATCTGCTCCCCACGCTGAATGAAAGAGCAATGCGCAAAAATGTAGAGTTTGCGGTTCGAATGATCGGGGATGTGGCAAATGCGGCGGTGCTTCCCGTAAAGAAGGGAATGCCGGAGGAGCGCAGGAAGGAATTGGATGAATATTTCCATCGGGAAAAGGATAAAACATTATGATTGAACCTGCGGCAGGTGACGAAATAATGGACGTCTGCTGCCGCGGGCAGGGGGTAATTGAATGAGAAAGGCTTTGAAAAACACCATATTTATCCTGTTGCTTCTAACCCTGAGCGTTTCCACCGCTTTTTTGGCGTATCTGCACTTTTTTGCATCAGATGACCATGATCTTTCCGGGGAGTGGACTGCGGAGCTGGACATGACGCAGCAGGCGTCTGTCACGGCTCTCGCCTGGCTTCAGGACATAGAAGCCGTTTCCATATCGTTGGAGGAAATGGAGTCCTATATGCAGGGTTTGACCATTCAGGTCAACCTTACTATGGAGCAGACACACCGTTTTGGAGGGACCTTTTCCTGCAGTGTCCTGCCGGAAAGCTACGATGCCTGCCGCAAGGCGGCTTATGAGGCATTTGCTGCGGCCTTTCAGGCTCTTTTGACCGAGAGACTTCGCATGGCAGGATATACGGGGAGTACGGAAAGGGAAGCCATTGAAGCTCTTACAGCCGAGACCTTCGGCATGTCCACCGTTTCTTATTTGATGTCCTGCGGTCCTGCACTGCTGCCCCCGCTGGAGGAGCTGCAGGCCGGGTACGACGGCAGCGGCACCTATGAAGCCGGGGAGGGCATTCTGACCAGACAGTTTGACGCCGGCGCTCCCGTGGCCATACGGGCGGAGCGTTATATTCGTAAGGAGTCTGTCCTGATTCTGTCCGAAGAAACCGATTCTGCCGCCGACGGCGATTTTTTTGATCGGAACCCGATCATATACACTTTAATACAGCCACCGACTCAATAATATCTGAAGGGAGATCCAATGAAAAGAATCCTGCAGAAAATCAGTGCTTTTCTATTGTCTGCGGCTCTGGTATGTACGATCCTGCCTGCCAGGGCTGAAGCAAATTTTCAGATACCCGGAACCTGCCGGGTACAGGCGGATACCGGCGCCGCTTACACTGTAAAAATCCTGGATTATGACTATGACAATAATACTTATTTCTCTCTGCGGGACATGGCCATGGCGCTTAAGGATACGGACAAGGCCTTCTCGCTGGAAGTCACGAAAAATACTGTCTCTCTGAATCCGGGAAGTATCTATACTCCTGTAGGGGGAGAAAACATTCCCTGGGAAGATGAAGAAAACCCGGATATTTCTCTGCGGCGGAACGAATTTCGGGTAAGCGGACAAAATGTGTATTATTATACCCTGATCATGCAGCTGCCCTCCGGCTATTACGATTGCTTTATGATGGCAGCGGATCTGGCCATGATCCTGGATATGGATATTACCGTTCCCGCCGCAGGCTCTCTGCAGATCCATACACAGGAGCCCTTCTATATCGCTCCGGATACTTTGGAGGAGGCCGGCTATTTTTACGGAGTCAACGGTGTGCTGGTGGGGGACGCCTCCACCGGGGAGGTTTATTATCGGTATCAGTCTGACATGGCATGGCCCATTGCCAGTACATCTAAGCTTATGACTTGTCTCTTGACCATGGATGCTCTGGCGTCAGGACGAATCGCTCCGGGCGGCGTGGTTACCGTCTCCGAGGGCGCGCAGCTGCTGTCCGCTTCGGACGACGGGGTGATTCCTCTGGAGGCCGGCGGGCAGATCACCGTGCGGGAGCTTTTGTGGGGCGCCCTTCTGCCCTCCAGCAACGAGTGCGCACTGTGCCTGGCCGAAGCAATTGCCGGCTCGGAGGAAGCCTTTGTGGGGATGATGAATGAGAAGGCGCTGGAGCTGGGGCTTTCTCAGGCGCAATTTTTTAACAGTCATGGTCTGCCCTCCTACACGGAGGATCCCATTCCCTCAAAGCGTCAGAACCGCATGAGTGCGGAGGACATGTTCCGGCTGGTATCCTACCTTTTGAAGGTCTATCCGCAGGTGACAGACATTACTTCTATGAAATCTGCCAGGCTGGAATCTCTGGATCGGGAGGTGCGCAATACCAACCCGCTTCTGCAAAATATGCCCGGCGTCACCGGTCTGAAAACCGGAACCACCAATAAAGCCGGGGCCTGCCTGGTCACTTCTCTGACTGCGGACGACGGAACTCAGGAGCATGATCTGGTCGTTGTTGTTCTTGGCACCGAGGATTCCATAGAGAGAGGGCGCGTCTCGGCATTACTGGCCAGGTATGCGCTGCATGCCTTTTATACAGGCACGGATAAAGAAGAAGCAGGGAATCCTGTCCAGACATCCGGGAGTCTGCCCACACAGGCCGAGGCGGCGGTGGACTGGATTCTTCGGACCGCAAGAAAGCATTGAACTGCTTATCTTGTCAAATCCTGCACCCATTTATATTTCCGAAATCGCACCATTACCCAGGGAATTTTGCCTACCTCGTCCAGGCAGGTACATGCATAAACCACCATAGGCGACCAATGCAGGACAAAAGCTCCGATGAATGCCAGGGGAATGGCGATGAGCCACATACAGACGATGAGACTGTACATGTCAAATATGGTATCGCCGCCTCCGTCCAGCACTCCGTTTATGGTGACTGTATTGACACAGCGTCCGATCATATAAATGGACATGATCACCATCATTCCCGTAAGGTATTCCCGGGCCTGGTCGGTGAGGATGACCATTTTTACCATCAGCGGAGTCATTGCCAGCACCAGGGCGGTGGACAGAAAGCCGATAATATAGGACATATTCTTGAGCTTTATGCCGTATGCCTTACCCAAATCAAGGCGTCCGGCTCCCAGCTCATTTCCTACCATGATCCCTGCGGCCATGCCGATCCCGTTGCACATGCAGCAGATCAGATCCCGGGCCACTGCGGCCACAGAGTTTGCCGCCGCGGCGTCGGTGCCCATATGTCCCATGATCGCAGTATAGGATGTAAATCCGATGCCCCAGCATAGGGAACCGCCCAACAGGGGCAGACACTGCTTTACGAAATCAGCCTTCAGCAGCTTCGGCAGCTTTATAAGCCGGTCAAGTGCGGGACGGATATATGTTTTTCCGGATGATACGGCCACGCATAAAGTCAATTCCACAATGCGGGAAATCGTGGTGGCAAGTGCAGCGCCCCTTGCCTGCATTCTGGGCGCTCCCAGCAGTCCGAAGATAAATACCGCATTTAAGCCGATATTCAGAAGCACTGCGCAGGAGCTGATAAAGGCCCCGGGTTTTACATGCTCCGATACCTTCATCATAGTCAGATAGCATTGAGAGATACCCGTAAGCAGATAGGACCAGCCCGCAATGCGCAGATAAGAGCTGCCGATGGCAATCAGGGAAGCCTCGTTGGCAAAAATATGCATCAACTGCTCCGGTATCAGCTCACATGCCAGAAAAAACAGGATGGACACGGCTCCGCAGAAGCGAAGGATTATGTTGAAAATGTCTTCCAGGGTATGCCTGTCGCCTTTTCCCCAGTACTGGGCGCCAAGAATGGCTCCCGCCGCAGTAATAGCCCCCAGAAACATGTTCTGGACAAACTGGATCTGGGTTGCCAGAGAAACGGCGGTCATTTCATTCTGGGCCACCTTTCCAAGCATCAGCGCGTCGCCTGCGGCTACCGATGCCAGCATCAGGCTCTGCAGTGCAATGGGAAGAGCAAGCCTGGCAAGATTTTTATAAAATACTTTTTTATCGATCATTATTTTCTGATTTGTCTCTTTCATAAATCCTCCGTCATGGCCATCCGGCCATTTCCTGCCATGAATAAGGTCTATTGTAACATAAAACTGCTGGAGTTTGTCTAATAAATGCGCCAATGTTTCAAATATTGGTATATAATGGAAGGGGGAACAGAAGAAAGCAAGGTTGGAGGAGAGAAAATGATCACCACAATATTATGGGACATTGACGGTACATTATTGAATTTCAGTGCTGCAGAAAAGGCAGCGATCCGGAGTCTGTTTCAGGAATATGGCCTGGGAGAGTGTCCGGAGGAAATGCTTCAGCGTTATTCCAGAATCAATAAGGCTTATTGGGAACGTCTTGAAAAAGGGGAAATCACAAAACCGGAGGTTTTGATTGGGCGGTTCAGAGATTTTTTTGAGACAGAAGGGCTGAACGATGCAATTGCCTCTGAATTTAATGACAAATATCAATTGCGCCTGGGAGATACGATCGTATACTGTGACGACAGTCTTAAGATCGTAGAATCTCTTCGCGGCAAGGTTAAGCAATACGCGGTGTCCAATGGAACTATAGCGGCACAGTCAAAAAAACTGCGTCTTTCGGGACTTGGTGAGTTGATGGACGGAATCTTTCTGTCTGAACAGCTGGGAATTGAAAAGCCGAATGTGGAATTTTTCAACAAAGTCTTCAAAACAATAGGTCCAGTGGACAAAAACCAGGTGATGATTGTGGGTGATTCTCTGACCAGCGACATCTGCGGCGGAAACAATGCCGGAATTGTGACCTGCTGGTATAATCCCGAAAGTGCAGCGGCGGTAAAGGGATATAGAGTGGATCATGAAATATCGGATTTGCATGAGATTTTTGATTTGCTTTGAAAGAAGATCGGATTTGTGATATTCCATGCGGGAATTTCTATATTGCTGAATAAATTTGTGGAGTACAATCTATTTTAAAGCCTCTCGGAAGCTCTTTGTGACGGAGCTTGTGAGAGGCCGTTTTGATTCCCGCAGGCAATGCAGGCAGACATGCCTGTATGTATATTGGGCCAATGCTGCATGCAGCACATACTCCGCTGTGTGCAGCGCTGCAGGACAGATGTCCTGTTGCCTGCAGAGGGGTGATTATATGCAGAAGCAGAGCACAAGGAGAGAACAGTATGTGGAAAAAGGCAAAATGGATCGGAATTTCGGCAGAACAGATCAGGACAGAGCAGATTTATGCAGGCGACATGAACGGCAGATTTGCATATTTTCGGAAGGCGGTTTACTGCGGGGAGAAGCCCGGAAACTGTGAGATAGATATTACGGCGAATACCAGATACCGGCTGTGGATCAACGGTGAGCCTGTATTGTCCGGACCCTGTAAGGGGGACTGGAACAGCCATTATTATGAAACAGTGGACGTGACAGAGTACCTGCGCTTGGGAGAGAATGTGTTTGCCGTCCAAGTGCTTTTTCTAAATCCCTATGATGTGGGAGAACAGTATGGCAATGAGCGGACGCCCATTCTGGCGGCGGTTTCCAGCCCGGTGGGCCACAGGCTGGCGCTGGAGGGGGAAATTCTTGACAAAAATGGGGAAAGGCTGGCTGGGCTGACCACTGGGGAAACAGACTGGCAGGTTTATCTGGACGGGGCATATTTTATTAAATGTAAGGAAATCAATTGCAATTCCGGAGGTTTCTGCGAGGATGTGGATTTTCGACGGGAACCCGCAGGGTGGAAGAACCCTGGATTTGTGTGTCAGACCACAGGAAAAGCCGTGAAAGGCGGCGAGGAGCCGGAAACCAGGAGCTGCAATGCAAAGGCACGGAAAGAGAAGGCAGATGATAAGTGTGAGGGCGAAACAGAAGGAGTGTCTGCGGGCAGATGGTGGACGGCGGCGGTCTTTGAAACTGTTATGCCCGGTGAATTTAACCGGAGAGTGGGTTTTATCGGGAAATTTCAGGTAAAAAAGCGCCCGATTCCGCTTCTGTTCGAGGAAGAGGGGATTTTGACCCGGGAGCTGGGAACGGAGGTATTTGGTGGAAGCAGTTCTGAGGCGGAGACCTTTGAAGGAAGCGCTTTGGAGGAGATCATTGTGGCTCCCGGAGAAAAGGTACGGATTCTGTTTTGTCGGGAGAGGGTGACCAATGCCTATATGCGTTATTCTTTTTCCGGGGGAAGAGGCGGCAGGGCTGTCTTTACCTATTTTGAGAAGTTTGTGAAGGATGGGGAGGATATTCCCAGGGATGATTATAGGAACGGAAGGGTGGAAGGAATGCAGGACGAAATTCTGCTTTCCGGTGAGTCTCTTATCTTTGAGCCGTTTTGGGTGAGAACCTTCCGGTTTCTGGAAATCAGGCTGGAGGCAGGTGAGGAGCCCATTGGTTTTTCCAGGCCCCGTTTCCGCAGGACAGGATATCCCATGGAGAGGATATCCTGTATCAAGGGCCGGGAGCCCTGGGTGGAGGAGCTGTGGGAGATGTGTGTGGCCACCCTGCAGAACTGTATGCTGGAGACCTATATGGATTGTCCCTTCTATGAGCAGATGCAGTTTCTGATGGATACCAGGCTTCAGGCGCTGTTCCATTATACGGTGGACGGGGACGTGCGCCTGGCCAAAAAGGCTCTCTGGGATTTCCACTGCTCCATGACGCCGGAAGGGCTTATGCAGGGGAAATATCCCAGCAGCTTTCCTCAGATTATTTCAACCTTTTCTCTGTATTTTGTGTTTATGCTGAAGGATTATTACTGGCAGACCGGGGATGTGGGGGAGGTAAGGAGATATCGAAGCGACGTAGATGCCATTTTAGAGTATTATGACAGGCTGATCGGAGAAAGCGGCCTGGTGGAGCAGGTGGGGTATTGGCCCTTTGTGGACTGGCAGCAGGCCTGGAACAACTGTGCCGGAGTGCCTGCCGCGGCGGCCAGGGGCGCTTCCACGATTCATAACCTGATGTATGCTTATGCGCTTGGCTGCGCTGCAGAGCTGTCCGAAGTGACCGGAAGAGAGGGGCTGGGACAGGAGTACCTGAAACGGCAGGAGCACATCTGCCGCCGGGTGCGGGAGCTGTGCTGGGATTCTGAGAGAGGCTTATACAGGGAAGGCCCGGATTTTGTTCAGTATACTCAGCATGCCCAGAGCTGGGCGGCTTTAAACTGCATGGGAACAGACAAAGAGAGACGCAGGATGCTGCTGCATGCCCTGGAGGAGCCGGATGTGATTCCCTGTTCCTTTGCCACCAGCTATGAACTGTTCCGGGCCCTGGAGCAGGCGGGACTGTACGGGAAGACAAAGCAGCTGATGGACCGGTGGATTGCCCTGGGAGAAAAGCACTGCACCACATGTCCGGAGGAGCCTGACAGGGGGCGCAGTGAAAATCATGCCTGGAGCGCTCTGCCCATGTATGAGATGATGCGGAAGCTGGCCGGCATAGAGCCCGGAGAGCCGGGCTGGGGAACTGTGGCTGTGCGGCCTCATCTGGAATATGTGACCAGCCTCCGGGGACAGGCGGCCACGCCCAGGGGAACGGTGGAATTTTCCTATGAACCGGCGCAGGATGGAACAGACAATATCTGCTGCAGGGTGACTCTGCCCCGGGGACTTAATGGGATTTTCTTTCTGCCTGACGGCAGCAGCCGGAAGCTGACAGAGGGAGAAAATCAAATTCTGATTGTGGGATAGTGCAGGCGGGGGTATAATAAATGAAGGAATTGATTATGGGAATTGGAATCCATGAAAGATGATTGGTTGTTTGGAGAACAGAAGTTTTGACAGGGCGTAGGGAATGGGGAGGCATGGGATGAAAAAAGCGCTGCCCATAGGGGTGGAAAATTTCGAAGATATCATAAATAATGAGTACTGTTATGTGGACAAAACAATGTTCATCAAAGAATTGCTGGATTTGAAGGGAAAGGTGAATCTGTTTACCCGTCCCAGGCGGTTTGGCAAGACCTTGAATCTCAGTATGCTGCGATATTTTTTCGAGGATACCAAAGACGAGAGGCGAAATGCAGGGAACAGGGAGCTTTTTCGAAATTTGAAGATTATGGAGGCTGGTGAAGCATATACCGGGCAAATGGGAAAATATCCTGTATTCAGCCTGACATTGAAATCGGCGAAGCAGAAAGATTACAATATGGCTATATATATGATACGGAACGCAGTAGGCACGGAATTCGAAAGGCACAGAGCCATTGTGGAGGCCGGAAAGGAGGCCCTCTCATCTGCAGAGTACGCGCAGTACATTGAAATCGCAGAGGAGAAAGCAGGGGAAGTGGAGGTACAGAATGCACTGCGGCTGTTTTGTCAATGCATGTATAAAGTCATGGATAAGAATACAGTGGTTTTGCTGGATGAATATGATGTGCCGTTGGAAAATGCGTATTTCAGAGGATACTATGGAGAGATGGTGGATTTTCTCCGGGCTTTTTTTGAAGCGGGTCTGAAAACCAATGACTACCTGCAGCTCGCGGTAATCACAGGATGTCTTCGAATTTCAAAAGAAAGTATTTTTACAGGGCTGAATCACTTGAATATTATTTCCATTCTCAACAAAAAGTACAGTGAACACTTCGGTTTCACGGAAGCGGAAGTACTGCGGCTGATGACTTATTACGGTGTGGAAAGCCGATTTGCCACGATGAAAGAATGGTATGACGGATATACGTTCGGCAATGCGGAAGTATACAATCCCTGGAGCGTGATTAAATTCCTGTATGACCTGCAAGGAGATATAGATGCTTATCCGCATCCTTACTGGATCAATACCAGCTCCAACGACATCATAAAGGACATGATTGCCCACGCGGACAGAGAGACCAAAGGACAGATTGAGACGCTCTTAAGCGGAGGTACATTGGACATACAGGTGCATGAGGAGATCACCTACGAGGACATGCATGAAAAAGGAGAGAATCTGTGGAATTTTCTATATTTTACGGGGTATCTGACGAAAAGGGAGGAATATTTTATTGAGCCGTCCATTTTTCTGCGGGCAGGCATTCCCAATGTGGAGGTTAAGACCATTTATCAGAATACGATTATGGGATGGCTGCGCAAGCGGATAGAGAAGCAGGATTTCCGCGATCTGTATCGGGTAATGGAAGAAGGAGATGCGGAAAAGATGGGGGAGATGCTGAATGAACAGCTCTTTTCCACCATCAGCTTCTACGACGGCGCAGAGAATTTCTACCATGGCTTCCTGGCGGGCATCTTAAGCCAGAGCGAGAATTATCTGGTGAAATCCAACAGAGAGTCGGGAAACGGACGTTCCGACATCATGGTGAGGAGTCCGTCCCTGAGGGGCAGGGCCTTTGTTTTGGAGTTAAAGGTCTCGGACTCCATCGATAACCTGGAAGCTGACGCAGAGAAAGCGCTGAAACAGATATACGATAATAAGTATATGGATGAACTGCGGACGGAAGGATATCGGAAGATTGACTGTTACGGAATTTCTTTTTACAGGAAGGATTGCGAAGTGAGGTTTGGAAGCGGGATATATGAATGAACCGAGAGCCGCAGAGGAACAGGCGAAGACCTCTGCGGCAATGGCCTGGCTGCAAAAATTTTATCTGCCTCTGGCCACTTTCGCCGGGTACCATCGCTGAAACCACGCTGTAAAAATTCCCATAAAGACAGGCAGCACAGAGTTAATAAGCCCTGTAAGGCTGCTTACAGGGGTCCGCATCAGAAACCAGGTAAAAGCGGATGTAAGCAGATAAAGGATGCCCCACAGCATGGTCAGAATGTGGTTAGTCTTTAGAAAGAGAGGATTCTGTAAAGCATCCTCCCCGCCATAGTCGTTCAGGGAATAATGAGCCGTAAGAGGCACCCATTTCCCAAAGCAGGACGCAAGCCACATGCTCCCAAAGATAAGAAACGATAGTGGAAGCAGCCATTTTTCCGAGGCGCCGGCCAGCATAACAATGGAAATACCCGTTACCAAAGTATTTGTAAGGATATCATACACTGTTTTTTTATTTCTATAAAAGATAAGCGGAACCAACGCACATACCCCGATGCTGATTAGGCACCCCCATTGCTTGTGGATTGCAGAGGCGGTCCATAGAACGATCCACGGAATAAGCATAATGCTCATATTGGTGTTTTTCTGTGACGGAGCGGCTTTTGTTTGTGCAGCCTTTGCGTGTGAACTGCCAAAATAGCTGTCCCATTTCAGCATCAGGGAAAAATCTCCCTTTACCCTGTAAAGTCCCTGCATTATGGCCGTATCTCCTCGAATCTCGCCGGCGGCAATCGAGCGCCATACGGTAACCGGCGTTTCAATCTTTGTAGTGGCCGTTAAAGACGCATCCGTATAGACGTGGCTGCCATCCTTTCCCAACAGGATTTGATAGCGCTCATCCACATCTGTATAGTACATTTCCAGAACAAGGTCTCTGCCAGGATAGCTTTCCCTGCGGTATAGCGCCGCCATCTGTCTGGTGAAAACCAATGTGTCGGACTCTTTCCTCGCGGCAGGCTCATTTTTTCCTGCTTTGGCGCTGCTCTTATCAATCCCCCAGCTTGCGTCTGCACAGGCCTCGAAGACTTCCCTTGGAAGTAAGAGCTGGTTCAGTAATTCCTGCGTTTCTGCAGAAATACCTCCCTTTCCGTATTCCCGTCCTGCCTGCTTCACATACGAAAGGTATTCGTTGGTGCGTGCAGACAGCTCCGGCACCCGAAACAGCTCACCCTGGCCGCAGAAAACGGTTGTATATTTTTCTCGTCCGCAGAGATGATCAAAAAGGCTGTACACACCGTCATAATTTCCCTCTGCCGTATAAAATCCGCAGGTGGAAATTACCACCGTCCTTTTTCCGCTCATATCATATCGAGAGGGGTGGTTTCCGTTTCCAACCTGCTCTTCGCTTTCCTCCATGAAAGGAAGAAGCATGGGGAGCTGCCGGTCAATCAGGTTTTTCAACGGTCCGGGAACCGTGAAATAATACAAAGGAAAGCTCCATATCGTAATGTCCGCCCAAAGCAGGTCCTGAATAATCTGCCGCATATCATCCTGTATACAGCATTGTCCGGGGGTGCGATTCCAGCAGGAAAAGCAGCCCAGGCAGGGCTTAATATCCAGCCGGCTGATTAAGAGCTCTTTGATTTGAATATCCTGAAGCTCCTGCTTCATTCCTTCCAGAAAGGCAGTCGTCAATCGATAGCTGTTGCTGCCGGCACCTTTCGGACTGCCGTTTATCACTAAAATATTCATAGCTTTATTTCCCCTCCAATCGCCGGATGCAGTCCTGCGCCCATTCAATTTGCATCTGCATGCTTCGCCGTCCATATTCTACCGTCATCTGCCAGTATAGAGCCTTATCTTTCCGCCCAATCATATCGGCGTAGACGTCAATGTGCTGTGGAACAGGTTCCAAACTCTTTAGAAACAGCTCGCAGGTTTCCTTTATACGTTCAAAATACCGGATATTTTCATCGGTGTCTCTTTCGCCAAGGAAAAAAACCTTCATTAAAACCGGTACCTTAGTACTGAGCCCTAAATCATCATCTGCCAGCCATCGCAAAAGCTCTGTACGGCCAGACTCCGTAATGGAATAAATGTTTTTGTCAGGCTTCCCGCTCTGCGGAACATATGTTTTGCTGACCCATTCCTTTTGCTCCAACCCATGAAGCTCTCTGTAAATCTGACTGGTTTTTGCGGCCCAGAAATAATTCAGAGAATCTCGAAAGACCTCCATAATCTCATAGCCGGTCATGTCCTGATAATTAAGCAGACCTAAAATTCCGTGCTTTAGCATACGATGCGCCTCCATATTTTGTTTTGCTTATTGTGCCCATTATATTCCACAAGTGGAATATAGTCAATGCTTTGAAGCTTCTTTTTTACTATTATATCTTTGGATAAGGCGGCTGGAAAATGGATGACTGCGGATACAGGCCGGAACCTCCAGGAAGTATGTTGTTACTTTTCACGGGTAGGGGCCGCGAGGTGTTTTTGTGCGCTGTTTGCACAAA
>CAMWUL010000082.1 GCA_947177445.1 uncultured Lachnospiraceae bacterium
TGGTCAGCACACAGGCTTTGCTGGGGTCTGCCTCCCGGGCAATCAGCGATTCCAGGGCGAGGTAAATATGGACGCCGATATTAATTGGATCGATGGAACTGTGCGGATATGCACCGTGGGCGCCCTGACCATGGACCGTGATCCGAAAACCGTCCACAGAGTACATCATAGTTCCGCCGCTGTTGTACATGAATAAGCCCACCGGCATTCTGCCGGAGCCCACATGATAGGCCAGGGCCGCATCCACACCCTCCAGTATCCCGTTTGCCATCATATCCTTCGCACCCTCAAAGGTTTCTTCCGCAGGCTGGAACATAAATCGAACTCTGCCAGACAACAGGGATTCATTTTCTTTTAGTATCTTTGCCGCTGTCAGAAGCATGGCCGCATGGAAATCGTGGCCGCAGGTATGGGCCTCCGTGCCGGTTGGGCAGGAAAAGCTTTCGCCGCTTTCCTCCGGCATGGGCAGAGCATCCATATCCGCGCGGAGCAGAATTGTCCTGCCGCCTCCCCGGCCCAGCTGTGCGGTCACTCCATGCCCGCAGGGCTGCGGATCCAATCCATATCCTTTCAACTGTTCCATGATGTAGGCTTGTCCTTTTGGCATATGCAGTCCCACCTCTGCGTTGCTGTGCAGCCAGCGGCGGTGCGCGACTGTTTCCTCACGCAGTTCCAACGCCCGTTCGTAAAAATTCATAATGGTACCTCCCAAATGTGCCGCAAAAATCATGTGTTGAGAAAATTGTAACAAAGGGACTTGATATCGTCAATATTCGTATGCTCGGAAATTACATGGATGTCGTGAGGCTCCATGTCGAAGCAGCCATGCTTTCTTTCCAGCATAGCTGCTACCGGTGCCGGCAGGTTGCCGTGCATCCGTTCGGCAAATCGTGTTTTTATGAGCTCCAGATCTGCTGTTACCAAAACACGAATACATCCATCGGGCAATAGAGGCAAGAGCTCTTTTTCCGATATTACATAGATGATATTTTCACCGTTGATGGCTTCGCGCAGCTTTGTCTGAAAATTCTGCTTTGCAGCTGCTTCATTCTTTGCCAAACGAAGATAGTCCCTGCCGGTATAAACCTGTGCATTTATGCTCTCTTTCAATTTATCTGCAAGGGCAGATTTGCCCGTGCAGCTTTCGCCAAAAATTCCAATTACCATTGTCATCTGCTCCTGTCAAATTCGAATGCTTCCACAATAGCTTCTAAAACAATGCGTTCCTTTTTTCGTTGTGACTATTTTTGTGCTTCGTCAGATTCTTGTTGCAGTATATCCAATATGCTGACCTGAAATACCGCTTTGTTCAGGGAATACATCGTATAATACTGATTTTTGTATGCAGTTACAGCGCCGGCTTCTGATAACTTTTTCAGATGGAAAGAGATTGTAGGCGCGGTAAGGCCTCCCGCCCAACTTCCATTCCGAATCTGATTATATTATAGTTGGATTAAAATTTCAAGCTTAATTTGATAAATATAGAATTAATTTGCCGTTGTTCACAGCCGATCGGGAAAGTGATATAATTAGTAAAAATGGGATTTGATAAGGAGCTTATTGGTTAAAGGATGCGGCGAAGATGAAGAAACCTAAGATGATTTTGTTTGATTATGGACGAACTTTGGCCGATGTTTCGGTAAAGCGGAGAATTTTTGAAATTATTCAGATCGGTAACAGGACGGATATTCCCAGCATGTGCTTCGACATTTTTATTATCTTTGTCATCCTTGCCAATATTTCCGTTACCTTTCTTCAGACATTTGAGGGAGCGGCCGGATACGCGGGGGCGCTGGGAATTGTGGAGCTTGTAACCATGGTGGTTTTTCTGGCGGAATATGGCCTCAGAATCTGGACGGCGGACTGCCTTTATCCGGACAAGTCATACCCGGCGGCAGTGCTCCGCTTTGCGGTGTCCTTTTATGGAGTTGTGGATCTGCTGACGATTCTGCCGTATTTTTTCCCTTTCTTTATTCCCAGCGGGGCAATTGCCTTCCGCATGCTTCGTGTGGTGCGCATTCTGCGTCTGTTCCGAATTAATGCCCGATATGATGCTTTTAATGTGATCACAGAGGTGCTGAGGGACAAGCGAAACGCCCTTGTGTCTTCGATCTTTCTGGTGCTGGTGCTGATGCTTGCATCTTCCTTGTGTATGTACGGCCTGGAGCATGAGGCCCAGCCGGAGAATTTTTCAAATGCCTTCTCCGGCATCTGGTGGTCCGTGTCCACGCTTTTGACGGTGGGGTATGGGGATATTTATCCGGTTACCATAGGAGGACGGGCCATGGCGATTGTCATTGCCTTCCTGGGAGTGGGTATGGTGGCCATTCCAACAGGTATCATTTCCGCCGGATTTGTAGAGTATTACACGAAAATCAAAGTAGGAAGCTATTCCCGGCATGATTCGGATTTTATTACTTTAAATATTTCCGAGGGGCATCCATATGCAGGGCTTTCATTGAAGGAATTGAGTCTTCCCCGGGGGCTCTATCCGGCAGTGGTGCTTCGGGAAGAGGATGTGTACACACCGCATGAGAGTCTGGTGCTGGAGGAGGGGGACAGCCTTCTGCTGGGCACCGTGAGCACGGGAAAATTTGAATGCCGCATTGAGGAGGTATGTCTGGAGACAGGGCATAGCTGGATCGGGAGCAGAATAAAGGATCTGGATATTTCCCGAAGGGTTTTTATTGTGATGGTTAAGCGCGGGAGTGAGAATATTAATCCCCGGGGCGCGACACTGCTGCTGGAGGGGGATGTGGTGCTGCTGTTGGAAAAAATCAAGTGAGATATAGGCATATTGCACAAAACGGAAGTTAGCAACTACTAACTGCATGGACGGTTTGATGAAATTGCAAAAGTGCCTCAAAGATCAATTGACAAATTCATAGGGACGTCATATTATAATTAAGGGTTAGGAAAATCTAACCCTTATTGATACTCAAATAGTTAGCGCCGGCTAACTATTTATATTACATAATAGGTTAGTAAAAGCTAATCAATACGTTAGGATGACAGAATGTCAAGGAAAGAAGGAGGAAAAATGATGCCGCTTACATTGGCAGAGGTAGGAGAAAAAAATATCATTAAGCGGATCGGAGGAAAGCAGGAGGTGAAGTCGCATCTTGAAACTCTGGGCTTTGTGGTGGGAGGCGCCGTCACGGTGGTAAGCGCCATCGGCGGAAACGTCATTGTGAACGTAAAGGAATCCCGTATTGCGGTCAGCAGAGAAATGGCTCAGAAGATCATGGTTTGATTCCGGGCCGGCTGTATGCGCCAAGGGCCGGAAGGCGGAACAGTAGAGAATATCAGAAAGTTAAGGAGAGCAGAGATGAAAACTTTAAAGGATTCCAAGGTGGGCGACAGTGTCAAAGTGGTAAAGCTCCACGGCCAGGGGGCAGTGAAGCGTCGTATTATGGATATGGGATTGACGAAGGGTGTGGAGGTGCAGATCCGCAAGGTTGCGCCGCTGGGAGATCCCATGGAGGTGACTGTACGGGGCTATGAGCTTTCCATTCGGAAGGCGGATGCGGAGATGGTTGAGGTGGAGGGGCTGTAGTCAGCCCAAATAAATGGAAAGGTGAGGAAGGATAGATGGATCTGAGAATTGCACTTGCAGGAAATCCAAACTGCGGTAAGACAACATTGTTCAATTCGCTGACCGGCTCCAACCAATTTGTGGGGAACTGGCCGGGAGTTACGGTAGAAAAGAAAGAGGGCAGGCTGAAAAAGCATGAAGGGGTTATTATCACGGACCTTCCCGGTATTTATTCCCTTTCCCCTTATACGCTGGAAGAGGTGGTGGCCAGGAATTACCTGGTGGGCCAGCGTCCCGACGGGATCCTGAATATTGTAGACGGCACTAATCTGGAGAGAAATCTGTACCTGACCACGCAGCTTGTGGAGCTGGGTATTCCTGTGGTTGTGGCTGTCAACATGATGGACGTGGTGGAAAAGAACGGCGATAAGATCAATACAGCGGAGCTGTCCAGGGCGCTGGGGTGCAAGGTGCTGGAAATTTCCGCGTTGAAGGGCACAGGCGTTATGGAGGCGGCGGAAGCGGCAGTCCATGCGGCCAGGAACGAAAAGACCGTTCCCATGCATACCTTTTGCGGGTCGGTGGAGCACGCGCTTGCACATATCGAGGAGGCTGCGGTACACAATATGCCGGAGGAGCAGCAGAGGTGGTATGCCATCAAGCTGTTCGAGCGGGATGAAAAGGTACTGGAGCAGGTGAAGCTGGAAAAGAGTATTCTGGAACATATTGAGACTGATATTAAGGCTGTGGAGGAGGAGATGGATGACGATGCGGAGTCCATCATCACCAATGAACGGTATATTTACATTGCTGAAGTGATCAAAGGATGTCTGCGCAGGAAATCTGCCGGAAAGCTGTCAAACTCCGATAAAATCGACAGAATAGTCACCAACCGCATTCTGGGACTGCCGATTTTTGCTGTCATAATGTTCCTTGTATATTATATTTCCATGGTGACCGTGGGATCGGCGGCAACGGACTGGGCCAATGACGGGCTGTTCGGTGACGGCTGGCATCTGCTGGGCATTGGGTCTGCAGCCTATGAAGAAGCTGCGGAGGAATATGGCGATGCGGCTCTGATCCTGGAGGGCTACGAGACTTATGTGGAAGAAAACGGAACGGCTCCGGCGGGAGATTTTCCTTATTGGGTGGAAGATGAGGAAACGCTGGAGGTGACGGAGGAAACAGCCACACTTGCAGAGTATGGAGAAGCGCTGGCAGTCATAGAAGAATACGGGGAAGAGCCTGACCCGGCGGATTACGGCGTATGGGTTCCGGGAATACCGGCGCTGGTAAGCGGCGGCCTTGAGGCAGCGGGAGCTTCCGATTGGCTGACAGGGCTGATCGTGGACGGTATTGTGGCAGGCGTAGGCGCGGTTTTGGGCTTTGTGCCCCAGATGCTGGTTCTGTTTTTACTCCTGGCATTTCTGGAAGCATGCGGCTATATGGCCCGTATTGCCTTCGTTCTGGATCGTGTTTTCCGCAAATTCGGTCTGTCCGGAAAATCCTTTATTCCCATGCTGATCGGCACTGGCTGCGGAATTCCCGGCATTATGGCTTCCAGAACCATCGAAAACGAGCGTGACCGGCGCATGACCATCATGACTACGACATTTATTCCCTGCGGCGCGAAAATACCGTTTATTTCCATGGTTGCCGGTGCGATCTTCGGCGGCTCCGCGTGGGTTGCCACCTCTGCATATTTTGTGGGAATGGCAGCAATCATTATATCCGGAATTATGCTGAAAAAGACAAGAATGTTCTCAGGAGATCCGGCGCCCTTTGTGATGGAGCTTCCTGCCTACCATCTGCCCACGGCAGGAAATGTACTGCGCTCCATGTGGGAACGGGGATGGTCATTTATCAAAAAAGCGGGTACCATTATCCTGCTTTCCACGATCTTTATATGGTTTACCACATATTTCGGCTTTACGGCGGAGGGCTTCCGGATGCTGGGCGAAGAAGAAATGGATCAGTCTCTTCTGGCTGCGGTGGGCGGAGCCATTGCATGGATCTTTGCGCCTTTGGGCTGGGGAAACTGGCAGGCGGCTGTGGCGTCCATTACCGGACTGGTGGCCAAGGAGAACATTGTGGGAACCATGGGAATTCTGTATCCCGGCGGCTGGTCTGAAATTGCGGAAAACTTTAACGCTGCGGCAGGTTATTCCTTCCTGGTGTTCAACCTTCTGTGTGCCCCCTGCTTTGCAGCCATCGGCGCCATCAGACGGGAAATGAACAGCGCCAAATGGACCTGGTTTGCCATCGGTTATCAGTGTCTGCTGGCCTATGGGGCTGCGCTGATGGTTTACCAGATCGGATCGGTATTTGTCGGCGGTCTTAATATAGTAGGTTTAATTGCGGCGGTTCTGATACTTGCATTAATAATTTATATGCTTTTCAGACCATATAAGGAGCCGGCCAAACTGACGAAAACCATGAAGCTTGCAGGATGATCCGTCGGTTCAGGGGTCTGATAAAAGAGGCAGGATGCATTTTTTCATTGCCTCATAGCTTTCGGGAGTGATGTCGTGCTCCATTTTACAGGCATCCTGGGCTGCAATTTCGGGATCTACTCCCAGGTGGATCAGCCAATCCCGTAACAGGGTATGACGCTCGTATACATCTTCGGCGATTTTTTTCCCTGTGGCGGTGAGACGGATATATCCGTCCTCCGCCACAGTGATGTATCCGCGGCCCTTCAGGTTTTTCACGGCGACGCTGACACTGGGCTTTGAGTAATTCATTTCGTTTGCCACATCGATAGAACGCACGTCGGAAAGGCGTCTGCTTAAGACAAGTATTGTTTCCAGGTAATCTTCCAGGGATTCTTCCGATTTATGTTGAATATAGCTCATTTGACCATGCTCCTTTCCGGTGTATTGGTATCTTTATCCTAACACTTTAGGAGAAGGTTTTCAAGCTTTGGCGGCGGCTGCCGTCTTTTTTTGCGTCAGTGTGGTTGCTTTTCACGGGTAGTGGCCGCGGGTAAAAACGAAGACGTTAACGAAATATAGTTTTTCTGAAGCTGTCATATTGAAAATGCCGGGGGCGTATGCTAAAATGTAGCTTATGGAAGTCCGCCTGCAAGGGCGCGCTTCAATGTTGACAAGCAGCCACGCTGCGGGTGAAATGTATGCGCATCGGCTTTAATGAAGGAAAAAGCCGGAAGCATCAAAGGTGAATGCGGAAGGGGCAAAAAGGATATGAAGAGCAAAGGGAAAACAGCCGGAATATTATGCCTGACGGCAGCGCTTGCGGCAGCCCTGACAGGATGCGGAAATAAGAGTCCGCTGGATCCCAGGGATCCTGTCTCGCTGACGGTCTGGCATTATTATAACGGCTCTCAGCAGGCAGCGTTTGATACTTTGGTGGAAGAGTTTAATAATACTGTGGGGAAGGAAAAGGGGATTTTCGTACAGAGCTACAGCCAGGGCTCTGTGACCGACCTGGAAACGGCGGTGAGGGACGCCATTGCGGGAAAGGTGGGGGCGGATCCCATGCCGGATATTTTCTCATCCTACGCGGATACCGCTTATGAGGTGGAGCAGGCGGGAGCTTTGGCAGACCTGTCGGCTTATCTGGATGAGGATGACCTGGAAAAATATGTGGACTCCTACATAGAAGAGGGACGGATCGCTGCCGACGGCACATTGAGGATATTTCCCACGGCCAAGAGTACAGAGATCATGATGATTAATAAGACGGACTGGGAACCCTTTGCCGCGCAGGCCGGCGTGACTCTGGAGGATTTGGAGACCCTGGAGGGCGTGACGGCTGTGGCGCAGGCTTACTACGAGTGGACGGACGCTCTGACGCCCGATGTGCCGGGGGACGGCAGGGCCTTTTATGGCCGTGATGCTGTGGCCAACTATTTTATTATTGGAATGCGTCAGCTGGGAGTGGAGATTTTTCATGTGGAAAACGGACAGATGACACTGCAGACGCCCCGTGAGGAGCTGCACCGTCTCTGGGAAAATTATTATGTTCCTATGGTGAAGGGATATTTTGGGGCTTACGGTTCCTTCCGCTCGGATGATGTGAAGACGGGAGACCTGCTGGCCTATACGGGATCTACTTCCTCTGCCATGTATTTTCCCAGTCAGGTGGAGCAGGATGATCTCAGCTATGCCATTGAATATATCGTGATGCCGGCGCCGGTGTTCCAGGGCGGGGAGCCTTATGCCGTACAGCAGGGAGCAGGTATGGTGGTCGGCAGATCCGACGAAAGGCATGAGTATGCTTCGGTGGAGTTTTTGAAATGGTTTACGGAGGCGGAAAACAATCTGCAGTTTGGCAGTGTTTCAGGCTATCTGCCGGTGAGGAAAGAGGCCAACAGTGCGCAGAAGCTGGACCAGGTGATTGCTGAACGCCAGCTGTCGGTGGCGCCGAAGACCTATGACTGCCTGACGGCGGTTTTTGCCCGAATGGAAGAGCAGACGCTGTACACCAACAAAGGATTCGAGAATGGTTCTGCCGCCAGAAAGGTGCTGGAGTATCATTTGGCAGACCGGGCGGCCCAGGACAGAGCCCAGGTGACGGCGGCCATGGAGCAGGGGATGAGTCTGGAGGAGGCTTCCGCTCCTTATGTGACGGAGGAGGCTTTTGACGAGTGGTACGCTTCGTTTTGCGATGCGTTGAAATCTGCAGCAGGCAAGTAGGGATGACATGGACAGTAGACTAAAAAAGCGGAAAAAGACAACTATATTCAGAATCTTTTTGATTCCCCTGATTCTCATTATGCTGATTCAGAGCGTTATCACCATCGGCACATTGGTGGTTCGAAGAACCACGAATATGCTGGAGAAATATTCCGGCGGCATGATGAGCCGGATGGTGGAAAACAGGGGCGTGATTCTGCAGAATGATATGAACCAGCGCTGGGCGGCTGTCCGGGAACAGGAAGCCGCCCTGAATGAAATCCTGGGACGGCTTCTGAAGGATGAGAGCGCGGAGCTGGAGGATTTGTTTGACTCGGAGGAGCTGAGGGGCAGGCTGCTGGAGCAGTTTTTTCCGGAATGCCTGGACACGCTGCGCAGCAATCATACCACGGGTATTTTTGTGATTTTGACAGGAAGAGATATGCAGGAGCCGGGGGAGTATGACGGATTTTTTATCAGGGATTCCGATCCGGATACCAGCCCTGCCAACTACACGGATATGCTGCTGGAGAGGGGAAGCAAGCAGCTGTCCAGAACCTGGAATATTCCGCTGGACACTTATTGGACTACCAGGTTTGGCATGGACGGGCAGGGACAGGATCAAGCAGACGATTTCTTTTATGAGCCCTGGAGAGCCGGAGCGGAATACGGGGATGCGGACACCGAGGACCTGGGGTATTGGTCGCTGTCCTTCAAGCTGGAGAAGAACGAGGCAGATTCCTATGAGATGATTACATATTCACTGCCCCTCCGGTATGAGGGACAGGTGTACGCTGTGCTGGGGGTGGAGATTTCCGGAAAAAAGCTGTACGACTATTTTCCGGTGACGGAATTGAATGATTCCCAACAGTCAGGGTATCTGCTGGCGGTCCGGCGCGGCGACGGCAGCTTTTATCCACTGGTGGGAAAGGGGATTCTCTGCAATATGGTATGCGCCTATGGAGATTTCTTTTTCCTGCGGGAGTCACGCTTCGAGAACCTTTTACTGGCGCAGGACATACGGATGAACGACAGGCCCATCTATGGGGTGGTTCATCCTCTGAAGCTGTACAGTAATAATGTGCCTTATGAAAATACAGACTGGGTGTTGGTGGGGCTGAATACGGAGGAAGATCTCTTTGGAATGAGCCGGCAGCTTTACGTGTGGATGGTGGCTGCGGTTCTGATCGGACTGGTTTTCGGTGTTTTCGGCATTTATTTTCTGGTGAAGCATCTCACCCGGCCGGTTCAGCGGCTGATGCAGTGCATCAGTCGGGGAAGCGCAGGACTTTTGGATTTTCGCCCATCCAACATTCTGGAGATTGATGCTCTGCACAATGTGGTGAAGGATCTCACGGACCGGCAGAAGGAGGCGGAAAATGTTCTTCTGGAGGAAAAGGAGCGCTATCGGGTGGCCTTAGAGTCCAGCAAAGACATCTTTTTCTCCTATGACATACAGAAGCATATGCTGGATATTGTAAACCACAGCACCATGAGCGGATGCTGGCAGTGCGAGGAATTTGTGAGTGGATTTATCAATCCGATACACATTTATGAAGAGGACAGAGACCGGGTCATTCAGATGCTTCAGAGCAGGGAAGATATGCTGTATGCGGAATTTCGCCTGAAGTGGCCTGTGGATGCGGAGTATGCATGGGTGGCGCTGTCGGGTACCGCTGTTTACGACACGGATGGAAAACGATGGAAGCTGGTGGGCAGCATCCGGGATATTCAGGAGCAGAAGGAGAGAGAGGAAAAACAGCTTCGGAAAAATATGATGGACGGCGTTACCGGTCTTTATGCCTTCGACGCCGGTATGAAGTGCCTGCGGAAGTGCAGAAAGAGCCGGGACGGCGGGGTTATGGCGGATCTGTTCCTGCATGGGCTGAAGGAGGCTAACAAGAAAAACGGTATTGTATTCGGCGATCTGATTCTGGAGGAGACAGGAAATCTGATCCGCAGCAGCTGCGAGGAGCTTGCCGGGCGGACCGGGGCCTCTGTAGAGGCCATTCGACTGAACGGAGAAGAATTCGCAGTCTGGCTGGGAGACCCGGCAGGAGAGTACGCGGCAGAATTTGTGAAGGAGCTGCAGGGAAGAGTGGCTGCCGCTGTGGACGCGGAAATGTTCCATGTGGAAATGCAGGCCGGCCTGGCCCGGGCAGAAGGGGAGGAAAGTGTGGAAAGGCTGATCCGCATGGCAGTTCTGGCCCGAAGCCTTGTGGTGCCGGGAGCAGGAAGACAGTACGGTTTTTACAGTGATGTTCCGGAAGAGGAACGCAGGGGGCTGCCGCCTCTGCAGGGGCGTGAGATCAACACGCTGGATTACGAGGAGGATGTGAGCCTGGTGAGTCTGGCGCTGAATCTGTTCGGCAAGGGAGAGGATTTTGCCGCGCAGATGAGCCTGATGATTCGAAAGATCGGCAAGGTCTATGAGGCAGACAGCGTGCTGGTATCCATACTGAGGGCTGATTTTAATACCAATTACCTGGAATATCAGTGGCACAGAGACCGTGAAGCGGTCAGCGAGAACGTGAGACAATATACGGAAGAGGAGAAAAAAGCATTCCATGGATGGCTGGGACAGGAGGAGGTACGGTATTTTTCATCCTCCGACAGCAGACAGGCACAGGTTCAAATTTTCCTGAGCGTAGAGCCGGGGCAATCCGGTGTGGTGCTGCCAATGTATGACAGCGGAACCTATATGGGCAACATTTGTATTCTGGGGCTGGAGCCGGAAATCCTGGAAAATGCCGAGGAATATCAGAACCTGGCAGAACTGGGCAGGGTGGTGCAGGGACAGCTGAACCAGCGCCAGCATGATATAGCCAGCAAGGCGAAGTCGGATTTTCTGTCCCGTATGAGTCATGAGATCCGAACTCCCATGAACGGAATCATCGGTATGACGGCTATCGCCCTGCAGCAGAATCAGGAACCGGAACGGATTCTGGACTGCCTTCAGAAGATTCAGTCCTCATCCAATTATCTGCTGGGTCTGATCAATGATATTCTGGATATGTCCAGGATCGAGAGCGGCAAGATGAAGCTGGAGCCGGTTTCCTTTGATATGAATGAAATGCTGGATACCGTGAAGGAGCTGATCGCACCTCAGGCGACGGCAAAAAATATTGAATTCATCCAGAATATTAGTCTTACCAACAGATGGTTTGAGGCGGACAGCATGAGAATCAGCCAGGTGCTGATCAATCTGCTGGGCAATGCGGTTAAATTTACGCCTGAGTATGGCAGAGTCACCTTGACTGTGCAGGAGCAGACGCAGAGTGCAGAGAACGGAGACGAGATTTTTGTGTATTTTGCGGTGCAGGATACGGGTATCGGGATTTCCAAAGAGGATCAGCAGAGGGTATTCCGCTCCTTTGAGCAGGCCTCCGGCGTGAACCCGTCCAAGCAGCAGGGAACAGGATTGGGACTTTCCATCAGCAGCCGCCTGGTCCAGATGATGGGAAGTCATATCAGGCTGGAAAGCGAGCCGGGGAAGGGAAGTACCTTCAGCTTTGTGGTTCCTCTAAAACACGGTGAGGTATGTGAGACGTCGGTTTCAGAGGAAGAGATTTCCTTTGAAGGCTTCCGGATTCTGGTGGTGGAAGACAACGAGCTTAACGCGGAGATCGCCCAGAGTCTGCTGGAGGAGCGTAATTTCAAGGTGGATCTGGCCTGTAACGGCGCGGAGGCTGTGGAGCGTATCCGCACCACAACCCCCGGTACCTATGACGTGATTTTGATGGACATTATGATGCCGGTGATGGATGGTCTGGAGGCGGCCCGGACTATCCGGGGAATGGATCGGCCCGACTGCCGCACGATTCCCATTGTTGCCATGTCCGCCAATGCCTTTGATGATGACCTGAAAAAGTCGGTGGAATGCGGCATGAATGGTCATTTGTCCAAGCCTGTGGAGGTGGAGAAGCTGTACCGGACTCTGCGGGAGGTGATCCAGGGAGGCGGAGGTCGTTAGAAAAGATCCCGGCCCTGAACAGGTTTGTGAGCCGAGATTTTCTATGTAAGCCCTCGACAAAACCTGGAAAGTCCGGTACAATGAATGAAAAATGAACCGGATAAGGAGAATACAGCTTATGAAACAGGATATGATTGTGATTCTGGATCTGGGAAGCACACAAAACACCGTGATTGCCAGGAGGATTCGTGATCTGGGCGTGTACAGCGAGATACATCCCCATGACATCACCGGTGAGGAGCTGAAGGCCCTTCCCAATGTAAAAGGCATCATATTAAACGGCGGCGAGAACCGGGTGGTGAACGGACAGGCAGTGGAGGTAAGTCCGGAGATTTATCAGCTGGGACTTCCCGTGATTTCCGTGGACTACCCTCAGTCCCAGTGTGCTGTCAAATACCAGGAGCTTCCAGATCAGGAAGTACTGAAAACATTTCTTTTTGAGGAATGCAAGGCGGAAGCCAACTGGAATATGAAGAATTTTATTGCAGACCAGGTGGAGCTGGTGCGCCGCCAGGTGGGGGACAAAAAGGTGCTGCTGGCGCTGTCCGGGGGTGTGGATTCCTCGGTGGTGGCGGCCCTGCTCATTCGGGCTGTAGGCCAACAGCTGGTATGTGTCCATGTGAACCATGGATTGATGCGCAAAAACGAATCCGAGAGTGTGGTAAAAGTGTTCCGGGATGAGCTTCACGCCAATCTGATTTATGTGGATGCCTCCGAACGTTTCTTGGGAAAGCTTGCCGGAGTTTCCGACCCGGAGCAGAAGCGCAAGATTATCGGCGGAGAATTTATCCGCGTATTTGAGGAAGAGGCCAGAAAGCTGGAGGGAATCGATTTCCTGGGGCAGGGCACGATCTATCCTGACATTATCGAGAGCGGCACCAAGACCGCAAAAATGGTAAAATCTCATCACAATGTGGGCGGTCTGCCGGAGGATCTGAAATTTGCTCTGGTGGAGCCTCTGAAACAGCTTTTCAAGGATGAGGTGCGCGCCTGCGGCATAGAGCTGGGACTGCCCCATGATATGGTTTACCGCCAGCCATTCCCCGGACCCGGGCTTGGCGTGAGATGCCTGGGCGCCATCACCAGAGACCGACTGGAGGCAGTGCGGGAATCCGATGCGATTCTCCGGGAAGAGTTTGCAAAGGCAGGGCTGGATAAAAAGGTATGGCAGTATTTTACGGTGGTGCCGGATTTCAAGTCTGTGGGAATGAAAAACAATGCCCGTGTGTTTGAGTATATGGTGATCCTGCGCGCCATCAATACTGTGGATGCCATGACGGCTTCCGTGGAAAAGGTGGACTGGGAGGTGTTGGAGAAAATAACGAACCGGATTCTGGCAGAGGTGCCGGGCGTTAACCGGGTGTGCTATGATATGAGCCCGAAGCCTCCGGCCACCATTGAATTTGAGTGATGAAATGGACTTTAGAAAGCCAGTGTTTGTGCTGGTTTCAAGCAAATTTGTTTAGGTACTGGCAACGATTTGGCAACATTTTTCACATTACGCATTAAATAATTACATCAATGGCATAAGAAAACCTTGCTGATTTGCGCGAGCAATGAGGAAAATGGGAATGCTTGCATTTCCATTTGACGAATGCCGCGACAACCGCACGATAGTGCGGGTTCAGATATGGAAACTGAATATCGGCAAGGTCTTTTTTTCTTTATAGGAAATTGCGATTTTGGGAGGGATAGGAAGGATTGAATTTGAGCAAATAATCAACACCTTAAAAATCATGGATTATAAAGAAAATGAATATTTGCATATTGGATTAAAATATACCTTAATCCGTGAAACTCAAACTTGTTAAATGCCTGAAAAGCCTGCGATTATGCGGTTTTGAAGAGTCGAACCAGCACCTTCAAAATTCACCCCATTGTTTCAACCATTTATAAAGCAATTTGTAGATCTAGACAGTTTTGACCCTTATGTTTGAAAATAAGGAATAGTGAAGGAGTATATCTATGTGTGGAAAAAACAAATGTATTTGTGTGTTTTTGGTGGGAATGGTGTTGTTGTGTTTACTAAGTGCCTGCACAGTCAAGGGAAGTGATGTGGATGTGGAATCTCAGCAAGAAAAAGATTCGGTTGAGCATGAGTTAAGTTCTGAAACCTTGCCATCGAGAACAGACAATACAGGGCAGCAAGCCACTGAAAATACAGGTGATGAACATTCAGGCAATGCTACGAATAAAACGGATAAAGATATTTCATCTGAAATGGAAGAAAAGTATAAAGCAATACTTTTGGGGAGTGAAGATTTTGTTAATATCGATTTAAGGGATGGGGATAGAAAATTAAACATTGAAAATATCAAAGAAGTGGTTTCTGATGAAGATTGGGTGACAGCAAGGGTAACGAAATTTACAATTATAGATTTAGATGGGAATGGAGAGAATGAAATTGTTCTTTGGATAGAGGCAAATAGTGATTTGGATTATGGATTCGAAATTTTGTATTCTCAAGGCCAAGAGGTTTATGGATTTACTTTGCCATATAGAGCTTTTACAGATCTAAAGACAGATGGGACATTTTACTATTCAGGAGGTATGAATGATCAAGGAATTGGCAGACTGCAATTTTCGGAGAGAGGATATACGATTGAAGATGCGTCAGATAGTGGATCTCAAGAAGGGCAAACCAGTGTTGGATGGTATGAACTGACACCCGAAAGCGTGGAACTTGCATTTGAAAATAAATTTTAGTATTTTAAGTATCATTGAATGCGCATTCTAAACCATAAAACACAAGAAAAAAGAGGATGAAATTTATGAAGCACAAATTTTACAAAGCAATGGCTGTAGCGGGTACCCTCTACAAGTGCTTAAACTGCTGAAACGGACGGAAATAGGCTCTTATATTCTTTTCCTGTAAATGCGGAAGATTCTGTGGGATTTATACCGGCAAATGAGCATGAGAAAATGGGGTCGGATGCCTTTTTTGTATCTGGTGAACGTATTTTCCTAGATGATACGGTCAACAACCGTATCATGATTTACAGAGGGCAGAATTTTGAAAGAAGTATCCCGCTATCTCCAGAAATGGATGTTAAGCTGTTGTTCTACAGCAACAAGGATGATGTACTGAAGATGGTATATTGGGACAGATTCAATGAAAACGGAAGCCTTTTTTATTTGATTTCGGTATTGGTATGATCGGACGAAGCCGTTCCTGTGGGGCAGAAATTAAGTAATAATTCTCGGATATTGCTGGAATATAGTTTTGACAATAAAGGAAACCTTCTTACGGAGTATCTTTCAGGTGAAGGAGCAGGAGGCGCTTTTGCATTTTCTGATGAAAGGAAAGCGCGGACAGCGGCTACTCAGGAGGGCTACTGCTTTATCAACGATGAATTTGCTGCGGTTCAGCCTATGACCCAGAGACAGATTGAAAGGGCGGCTGGCTTTATCCGAGGACTGCACAACCCGGCGTTTGAAGATGAAATTATTATGCGCATAATCTATGAGGAGGCCGAGAGTTTCTTTCAGGGACAGAAAACTGCTGAGGATGTGGCGGGGATGCTCTGTCACATGGCTCGCCATCATGATCATGTTCCCGATCACGGTGCGCAGC
>CAMWUL010000083.1 GCA_947177445.1 uncultured Lachnospiraceae bacterium
AGAGTCTAACCATTTCGGTCAGTTCGTTATTAACTTAATGACATTGCTTCACGGGGCGGTTCCGCGAGCTGCTGGTGGTTAGACACTGGACTCGGGGCATAAAATCGTATATAATACAGAAAGAAAAGCTGCGGTTTGGAGCAGCAGTAAAATACATGCAGAAGGCGGAGGACTGGACATGGCAGAGAACAGGGAGATCATTGTATTGAAGCCGGTATTAAAGGAAAATGTGTGGGGAGGCAGGCGTCTGGTGACGGAGTTTCCCTATGAGGCCGGAGGAGAGCACATCGGAGAGTGCTGGGCGGTCAGCGCACACCCTCATGGGGATTGTGTGATTGCGGAGGGCACTTATGCGGGAAAGACCTTGTCCTGGCTGTACGGGGAGCACAGGGAGCTGTTTGGTGCTCTGTCCGCAGAACAGTTTCCTCTGCTGGTAAAGATTATCGATGCCAGGGAGGATTTAAGCATCCAGGTCCATCCGGATGATGCGTATGTGAAGGAGCATGAGGACTGTCCCTTTGGTAAGACGGAGTGCTGGTATGTGATGGACTGTCCGGAGAACGCGCAGCTTGTAATCGGCCATTATGCCCAAACCCGGCAGGAGCTGGAGGACCTGATTCACCAGGACAAATATCAGGAGCTGATCAGGAAGGTTCCTGTGAAAAAGGGAGACTTTCTGCAGATTGTTCCGGGGACGGTTCACGCCATCACCGGGGGTATGCTGATTCTGGAGACCCAGCAGAACAGTGATATCACCTACCGCGTTTATGATTACGGCAGGCTGGTGGACGGAAAACCCCGGCAGCTTCACGTACAGCAGAGCATCGACGTAATCAATGTGCCGGATCATGCGGATCAGAAGGCCCTGTCCCACACGCAGGGACTGCCGGAAAATTCCAGGAATCTGTTGGTGGATTGTGATTATTATAAGGTGTGGAAGCTTTCCCTGCGGGGCAGCATGTCCATGGAGCAGGAGGATCCCTTCCTGATTTTGAGCGTGCTGGAGGGAGAGGGAACCGTGGATGGGCGGAAGGTATCAAAGGGCTCCCATTTGCTTTTGCCCTGGGGCTATGGAAGACTGGAGCTTGCGGGAGAGATGGAGCTGATCCTGTCCACGGCCCGGGAGGACAATGCCCCAGGCAGCTGTCAGTAATCTGCCCGACAGGATGAGGCCCGGAATGGTCAGGAGGTGAGATCAGTATGATACCTAAGGATCCGGTGATGCTGCTTAGCTTTGTAAACCTGAAGCTGCGGGACTTTTACGGCAGTCTGGATGCGCTCTGTGAGGAAATGGAGCTGGATCGTGAGAGCCTTCTGGAAAAGCTGGCGGCTATCGACTACCATTATGACAAGGAGAGAAATCAATTTGTGTGAGGAAATCATAAACAGGAAGGGACTGCGCTGCCAGATCTGTACTGGCTGCGGGCTTTGTCCCGGTATTACCCCGGCGGGAAGCTCCGCCGGGGCAGTTCACGTTCTGGCGGAGGATGTCTTTCAGGGAGAGGGACATCCTTTGAAGGGTGGGAGCAGGCGCCTGGTAACAGCGGATATCGGCACCACCACCGTGGCCATGCTCCTTTTTGGAAAAGACGGAAGCGTCCGGGACAGATATGTGACAGTGAATCCTCAGACTGCCTGGGGAGCGGATGTGATTTCCCGGATCCGGGCGGCGGAGGATAAGGCTGTGGCCGGAAAGCTGCAGCAGGAGATCCGGAAGGTGCTGGAGCAGGGGCTGCGCCGCTTTGCCCTGGATTTGGAACCCGGTGAGAGCCTGTATTTGGTACTGGCTGCCAATACCGCCATGAGTTATCTGCTGATGGGGTGGGATACGTCCGAGCTGGGGCATGCTCCGTTTTATGCGTCACGGCTTTCAGGCGGAAGCTTTACGCTGGGCGGGTATTCCTGCTTTCTATATCCCGGTCTGTCAGCCTTTGTGGGCGGCGATATTCTGGCGGGAATTTTTGCCTGCTGTATGGAGGAAAAGGAAGAGATCACGCTTCTCATTGATCTGGGAACCAACGGAGAGATGGTATTGGGGGGCAGGCAGCGGCGCATATCCTGTGCCACTGCCGCGGGACCTGCCTTTGAAGGCGGGGTAAACAGAGGAATCTGGGGGGCGGATATGGTGAGCCTGCTGGCCCGTCTGCTTCGGGAAGGCATTATGGATGAAAACGGGCTTTTGGCGGATCCGTATTTTGATACCGGTATCCGTATCGGAAACGTCCAGGTGACACAGGAGGCCGTGCGCAGTGTCCAGCTGGCCAAGGCGGCCATACGGGCAGGAACGGAGATTCTGCTGAAACGGTATGGCATTGGAGCGGATCAGGTGGACAGGGTGGTGCTGGCAGGAGGCTTCGGCTATTATTTAAAGCCGGCAGATGCCGCAAGGATCGGGCTGATTCCGAAAGAACTGGCCGGAAAGGCCGGTGCAGGAGGCAATACGGCTCTGGCCGGCTGTCTGAGAGCCGGCCGGCGGATTCTGGAGGAGGGCAGCTCGGAGGGTCTGGAGAAGCTTCTGACCGGAATCGCTTCGAATACAGAAGTGATTAATCTGGCGGAAGAGGAGGACTTCGGGGATATATATATCGGGCAGATGTGGTTCCCTGCTGAGGCGTAAAGGAGAGAGTGCTTTGAAACAGCTTGTAATGAAATATCTTCGTCCATATTTTTTAAAAATGGGGATCGGGTTTGTGATCAAGTTTGGGGGAACGATTATGGATCTGTGCATTCCCTACATTCTGGCCCATATCATTGACCGTGTGATTCCGGCACAGAACCGGCCCGCTGTATTTGGCTGGGGCGGACTGATGCTGCTGTGTTCGTTCCTGGCCGTATCCATGAATATCATAGCAAACCGCATGGCTTCCAGGGTGGCCAGTGATGCTGCCGAGATCATCCGCCGGGATCTGTTTTCCAAAACAATGCATTTGTCCAACGCTCAGATAGATTCCTTTACGAAGCCGTCTCTGATCTCCAGGATGACCACGGACACTTACAATGTGCATCAGGCCCTGGGGAGGGTCCAGAGGCTGGGGGTGAGAGCGCCCATTTTGCTGTTGGGAGGCATCCTGGTGACCTTTACTCTGGACTGGGCCATGGCCTGCGTGCTTCTGGCGGCCCTGCCGCTGCTGGCGCTGATCACGATAGCCGTGTCCCGACGCAGTATTCCTATGTTTGGTGCACTGCAGGAGGCCATTGACCGGTTTGTCCGGATGGTGAGAGAGGATATTGCGGGAATCCGTGTTATAAAGGCGCTGTCCAGAACCGGCTTTGAGACGGAAAAGTTCAGGAGCATCAACGCCGAGGTGGCCCGGAGGGAGAAAAAGAACGGAATGGTCATGGCGGTGATCGATCCTTCCGTGAGCATTCTGCTGAATCTTGGCCTGGTGGGCGTTATTCTTACCGGGGCCTTCCGGGTGAACGCAGGCATCTCAGAGGTAGGAAAGATTCTGGCCTTTACTACATATTTTACCATTATTCTCAATGCGGTGATGTCCATTACCAGAATGTTTACCATGCTGTCCAAGGCCATTGCTTCCGGCAGCCGTATCTGGCAGGTGCTGGAATGCGGGGAGGATCTGCAGGTGCTGGAGAAGGTGTATGGGGAGGAGAAGCATGAGGAGATGCATGGGGAGGAGGTTATGGAGGACTGTGAAATCTGCTTTGACCATGTGACCTTCTCTTACCGGAAAAAGGGGGAACCCAATATCCGGGATCTGTCCTTTTGTATCCGCCCGGGAGAAACGCTGGGGATCATCGGAGAGATCGGATCCGGAAAATCGACGATCATCAATCTGCTTCTGCGGCTTTATGATGTGGACCGGGGGCGGATCCTCATCGGAGGGCGGGATGTGCGTGAGATTCCGACCCGGGAGTTCAAGGAGATGTTCGGGGTGGTTTTCCAGAATGATACCCTGTTTGAGGATACTATCGCCGGAAATGTGACTTTGGGGCGCCGGCTGGGAGAGGAGCAGGTTAAGGAGGCTTTGCTGTACGCCAGAGCCAGCGAGTTTGTGGAAAACAGATCCGGACGGGAGGAGGAAGCGCTGAATATCAAAGGGGCCAATCTCAGCGGGGGCCAGAAGCAGCGGGTGCTCATCGCCAGAGCCCTGGCTGCCAGGCCCAGAATCCTTATACTGGATGATTCCTCCAGCGCCCTTGACTATCGCACGGACGCGCAGCTGCGCCGCGGGATTCGGGAGCACTTTCAGGAGACCACGCTGGTGGTGGTGGCTCAGCGGATCAGTACGGTCCGAAACGCCGACCAGATTCTGGTAATGGAGGATGGAGCGCCTGTGGGATACGGTTCCCATGGGGAGCTTCTGGAAAATTGCGCTGTGTACCGGGAGATCAGCCGTTCACAGATGGGAGAGGAGGCGGCAGGGTGAAGGGTATAAACGAAGATAAAAAGCGGTATTCGGGCAGAACCATTCTGCGTCTGGGAAGATATATGCTCCAATATAAGTGGATGCTGGCGCTGGCTTTTTTATGTACCCTGGGAAGCAATCTTTTTTCCCTGATCGGGCCAAAGCTGACAGGATTGTGTATCGGGGCCGTGGAGCCGGGAAGAGGAGCCGTGGACTTTGGGGCCGTGTTTTATTACGCGGCATGGATGGCGGGCTTTTACGTGATATCCGCCGGTATGTCCTACGGGCTGCAGGTGCTGATGCTGACCATCAGCCGCGGGGTGGTGTTTCGGATGCGACAGGAGGTGTTTGAAAAGCTGATGACCCTGCCGGCGGGATACTTTGACACTCATCAGACCGGGGATGTGATCAGCCGGATTTCATACGATATTGACACGGTGAACGCCTCTCTGTCCAACGATCTGGTACAGCTTCTGACCACCGTGATCACCGTAGCGGGAGCATTGGTGATGATGGTGACCATTTCTCCCAGATTGGTGCTGGTGTTTGCCTTTACGGTGCCTCTTTCGCTTTTTATCACAAAATACATCACGAGCCGGACCCGGCCCCTCTTCCGGAAGCGGTCCGCCAGCCTGGGGGAGCTGAACGGCTTTGTGGAGGAGATGATTTCCGGCCAGAAAACCCTGAAGGTCTATGGCCGGGAGGAGTACACCCAGGGGCGCTTTGACGGGAAAAACAAGGAGGCGGTGGAGGCCTATTACCAGGCGGAATATTATGGGAGCGTGGTAGGCCCCTGCGTGAATTTTATCAACAATCTTTCTCTTTCCCTGATCAGCGTGTTCGGAGCGCTTTTATATCTGGGCGGCGCTATGAGTGTGGGGGATATTTCCTCCTTTGTGCTTTATTCCAGAAAGTTTTCTGGGCCCATCAACGAGGCGGCCAATATTTTCAGCGAGCTGCAGTCGGCTTTTGCGGCGGCGGAGCGGGTATTCCGCCTGCTGGATGAGGAGACGGAGGCGGCGGATGCGCCCGGGGCGGGAGAGCTGACCCGGGTCCGGGGAGATGTGAGACTGCGGCATGTGAGCTTCGGATATGAGCCGGGAAGGATGATTCTGCGGAACCTAAGCCTGGAGGCACAGCCGGGAAGACTCATTGCCATTGTGGGTCCCACCGGAGCCGGCAAGACTACCCTGATCAACCTGTTGATGCGGTTTTACGATCCCCAGAGCGGAGAGATTTTGGTGGACGGTCAAAACGCGCTGAGCTATACCAGGAGCAGCCTGCGCAGGGCCTATGCCATGGTGCTTCAGGATACCTGGCTGTTTCACGGCACCATCTATGAAAATCTGGCCTACGGGAAAATGGATGCATCCCGCGAGGAGGTGGAGGCGGCGGCCAAAGCCGCCCGGATCCATTCCTTTATCATGCGTCTGCCTGAAGGGTATGACACGGTACTTACCGATGAGGGAACTAATATATCCAAGGGCCAAAAGCAGCTTCTCACTATCGCCAGAGCCATGCTGCTGGACGCCAGGATGCTGATCCTGGACGAAGCTACCTCCAATGTGGACACCCGCACCGAACAGCAGATTCAGCGGGCCATGCGCAGACTCATGGAGGGCAAAACCTGTTTTGTCATAGCCCATCGGTTATCCACCATCGAAAACGCCGATCTGATTCTGGTGGTGGACGGAGGAGAGGTGGTGGAGCAGGGTACCCACAGAGAGCTGATGGATTGGGGCGGCATGTACAGAAGATTGTATGAGGCGCAGTTTGAGTGACGATGCTGCATGCTGAATATCATGTCTTGAAATTGCCCCGAAATTGAAAAATAAGTGTCATAAAAATGCACGGATATGGGCACATTGTTCCATACTATGGAACAATGTGCCCATTAAGTTGTATATTGTTGACAAAAATATTGCAAACAGGTATTGTGACAGAAAGGAGCAGAGAATGAAACATGTGTTGATGAGGCTTCAGGAATATGAGAAGCAGGCAAGCGCCACGGAAAAAAATGTAATCCTGTATTTCCTGGAAAAGACGGAGGAGGCAGGGGAGCTGAGCATATATGAAATAGCGGAAAAAACCTATTCCTCCCCCTCTACGATCATCCGCCTGTGCAAAAAGGTGGGCTTTCAGGGATATAAGGATTTCAGAAAATCGCTTCTTTACGAAACGGCTGTCCGTAAGGAGTCCGCTATGAAGCATATGGAGGAGATCCGGCAGGAGGACAGTCTGGAGGAAATCGTAAATAAGGTCACCATCAAAAATATCATGTCTCTGGAAAACACGCAGAAGCTGGTGGATCTGGATGTGTTGAAAAAGAGCGTGGATCTGCTGGTTGCCGCGGAGAGTGTCCATCTGTTCGGACTGGGGGCCAGTCTTGTGGTGGCGCAGGATGCCTATTTAAAATTTTTGAGGATCTATAAGCCCTGCTTTATGGGGCCGGATGTACACGCCCAGTATCTGCAGGCCATGAATGCCAGAAAGGGAAGTGTGGCTATTATCTTAAGCTACTCGGGAAGAACGCAGGAAATGATCCGCTGTGCGGAGGAGCTGAGCAAAAACGGGGTTCCCATCATATTGATATCCAAGTTCGGCGCCTCGCCCCTGGCCAAAATAGCGGACTGCAATCTGAGCGTGGCGGCAATGGAGTACATCGTGAGAAGCGGAGCCATGTCATCCCGCATTTCTCAGCTGAATATGATTGACATTTTGTATACGGCGTATATCAACAGAGATTTTGAAAACAACATGAACCGGCTGCAGAGAACACATATCAGGAAACAGGAATAAGGACATAGACGGAGGGTCTGCCGGGGCAGACAGATGGGAGAGACAACAATGGGAGACTGCTATTCGGGAATGGAAACGGAAAAACTGAATCCGCGCACACAGAATATCGATCTGTGCAGCGCCCAGGAGATCGTCACCATGATCAATCAGGAGGACGCAAAGGTTGCGGATGCGGTAAAGGAGGCTCTGCCCCAGATCGGCGAGGCGGTGGAGAGAATTTACAGGGCCCTGAAGGCGGGCGGGCATCTTTTGTATATGGGGGCAGGTACCTCGGGCAGACTGGGGGTGCTGGATGCCTCGGAATGTATACCCACCTTTGGAGTAGGAAAGGATATGGTACAGGGATACATTGCCGGCGGAGATGTGGCCCTTCGTGTTCCCATTGAGGGCTGTGAGGATGATGCGGGGCTTGGAAGAGAACAGGTCAGGATCTGCGGGATCGGAGAGAAGGATGTAGTGGTGGGAATCAGCGCCAGCGGCAGGGCGCCCTTTGTGATCGGAGCCATGGAAGAGGCCAGAGAGCGGGGAGCTCAGACCATCGCGGTGGTGAATAACCCCGGAAGCCGGATCAGGGATTATGTGGATGTGTGCATCGAAGCGGTGACGGGTCCCGAGGTGATCAGCGGTTCCACCAGAATGAAGGCCGGCACCGCACAGAAGATGATACTCAATATGCTGTCCACTGCTTCCATGATAAAGCTGGGAAAGGTATACGGCAATCTGATGGTGGATCTGAAGGCTTCCAATAAGAAGCTGGAGGACCGGGCCGAAAGAATATTCTGCAAGGCTACGGGAAGATCCAGAGAGGAGGCTGACAAATATCTGAAGGCTTCGGGGATGAACAGCAAGGTTGCCATTCTGATGTGTCTGTCCCATCTGAATAAAGAGGAAGCGGAGGATGTGCTGGCTCGAAACGATGGTTTTCTGAGGGCGGCTCTGGATAAAGCAAAGGAGGTCTGAATGAAAAGCAAGGTGAAAGCTTCTCAAGTGAAGGTTCCCAGGAAAAGTCTCAGGAAGAGAATATGGAGAGCAAAGCATATTTATCTGATGATTCTGCCGGTGGTGGTCTGGTTTCTCCTGTTCCAGTACTGGCCCATGATGTGGCTGTCCATTTCCTTTTTTGACTATGATCTGTACCGGGGATTGTCAGGAAGCGAATTTGTGGGACTGCAGAATTTTATCAAATTCTTTACGGGACTGGATTTCTGGAGGCTGATCCGGAATGTTCTGCTGATGAATCTGTATGCTTTGGCGGTAGGTTTTCCCATACCCATTATATTTGCGCTGTTTCTGAATGAGTTCCGAACCAGGAAGTTTAAAAAGGTGATTCAGACCGTGAGCTTTCTTCCTCATTTTATTTCCATGGTGGCCTTTGTGACCATTGTGACGGAATTCCTTTCTCCCTCCACGGGAGTGCTGGCTGATATTTTTCGGTTTTTCGGAAAGGAGCCTATTTTCTTTTTGGGAAAAGCCAAGTATTTCCGGACGATCATGGTGTTTTCCGGAGTGTGGCAGGAGATGGGCTACAGTGCCATTATCTATCTGTCGGCGCTTACGGCCATCGATGTAAATCTGTATGAGGCGGCTATGGCCGACGGCGCAAACCGGTGGAAGCGGCTGATCCACATCACACTTCCCGGCATTATGCCTACCATAGTGGTTATGTTCATACTGAGGATCGGATCTCTGATCAACGCCAATTTTGAAAAAATTTATCTGTTCCAGAATTCCATGAACCTGGAGGTGTCGGAGGTGATTCAGACCTGGGTTTATAAGAGGGGCATGATCAAATATGACTACAGTCTGGCTACTGCCGCAGGGCTTTTCAACGGAGCGGTGGCGCTGATATTGGTGATTGCGGCAAATTGGTTCAGCAAGCGTTACTCCGATTCCTCGGGAGTCTGGTGAGCGGTATGTCGGTTGGGCAGGGATGGGAGGTTTTATATGCTGCATAAAAAAATGAGCCGTATGGATTATATTGTGGAAGTCATATTGATTCTGATCGGCATCCTCATATGTGTCTGTATTTTATATCCGATTTTGAATATTCTTGCCATATCTCTGAGCGCGGACGGGCCGGTGCTGCGCAACGAGGTGAGGCTGCTTCCCCAGGGATTCACACTGAAGGCCTATGAAGAGGTCATTGTGAATAAGGGGGTTCTGAGAGCTTTCGGAAATTCGATTTTTATAGCGCTGGCAGGCTGTGTATTAAGTCTCGTCGCCACCTATTTTGCGGCATATCCCATTGCCTGCTGTGAGTTTCCGGGAAAAAAGATATACAACATTTTCGTTTTGATTCCCATGTGGTTTCAGGGAGGCATGATCCCCGCTTATCTGTGTGTCCAGAAGCTGGGGCTGATCAACAGCTACTGGGCGCTGATTCTCACCGCGCTGATCTCATCCTACCATGTGCTGATTCTCTCCAGCTTCCTGAAGGGAATTCCCAGGGATCTGCTGGAGTCGGCCCGCATCGACGGAGCCAGCGAGCTGAGAGTCATGTTTCAGGTGGTGGCGCCAATGGCCAAGGCATCCTTTGCCACCATCGCATTGTGGGTGATCGCGGCACATTGGAACGCCTATTTCGGCCCCCTGCTGTATCTTACGGATTCCAGCAAATATACTTTGCAGCAGGTGCTGAGAGAAATCGTTCTGGAGGCCAATGCCCTGCAGTATGATCTGGGGACGGTGAGACCGGGGCAGCCCAGCGTGAACCTGGCGGATCAGATCCGATATGCGGTGCTGATCGTATCCATGGTTCCCATGATGGCTATTTATCCCTTCGTTCAGAAGTATTTTGTAAAGGGCGTCACCCTGGGCGCGGTAAAGGGTTAAGGATGCAAGCTGGCAGAGGAGCAGAAAGCCTTTCCGGAGAGGCATGGAATCCTCGTTCACATATTAATCTATTTCAATCCAAAGGAGGATAGAGAATGAAAAAGAAGATGTACAGAAAAATTGTGGCGGCGGCATTGACGGCAGCTATGGTGCTTTCCATGGCAGGCTGTGGTGACAAGGATGACACAAAGGGCAGCAGCCCTGCGGGGAATGAGTCCGGAAGCGGTCAGGCAGGAACAAATGATTCCGCAGGCTCCGGCACAGAACAGGGCGGCGAAGATACAGGCAATCATGAATTCAGCTATTTCGGCGCCATATGGAGTCCTTATCAGGAGAGTACTCCGATCTTTGACGAGCTTATGGAGCGCACGGGTATCAAGGTGAATTTCGAGTGGGTCAGCGGAGACGGGATGGAAACGCTTCTGTCCTCCAAGGTGGCTTCCAAGGATCTGCCGGATGTAATCAGCGGCGGCACGGGAGGTCCTGCAGGCATCAACGATCTGATCAGCAGAGGGCTGATCGTACCGATCACGGACTATCTGGATACGGAGCTGTCCAATTACGGGCGTCTGCTCACGGAGGAGGACAAGCTGTTTCTCACCTATCAGGACGACGGCGAAATCTATGGGTTTGGTCTTGTGATGGATGTGCCCGGCTCCTTCAGCGCCATGATCCGCACCGACTGGCTGGAGAGGCTGAATCTGGACATGCCCGAGACCTGGGATGACTGGATGGAAGTATGGAGAGCCTTTAAGGCACAGGATGCCAACGGAAACGGAGACCCCAACGATGAGGTGCCCTTCGGCTTCGACTATAATTTCCAGAAGCTGGTTCTGTCCAGCTTTGGTATGAACAGCAACGGCGAATTTTCCGTGGTGGACGGGGAATACCTTTACGATCCGGAAAATCCCAACTATGAAACCTACATGGATGCCCTGAGGACGATGTATGAAGAAGGTCTTTTGTCCCAGGAGCTGATCAATCTGAAGGGAGCGGACTTCAATACCCTGGGCGCCAGCAACCGGCTGGGCAGCCTGGTGGGATATGCGGAATACAGCAAGAATTACTCCGTATCCTGCAGAGAGCTGGATGAAAATGCATTTTTCCAGTGTGTAACGCCCATCCAGGGGCCTGACGGAGCCAAGAGCATACCCGCCAGATCCAAGGTGCAGTCCAGTACCTTTATCACGGTGAAGGCCATTGAGAACGGTCATCTGGAGGACATCCTGAAATTCTTTAACTATGTATACAGCGACGAGGGCATCGAGCTGACCAACTATGGTATGGAGGGAGAATGGCATGAAAAGGTGGACGGAAAGCCCGTGCTGAAGGCTCCCTACAACGAAAGCTTTAAAGTGGCCAGAGAAAAAGGTCTGATTCCCTCCACGATTCCCTTCTGCTTTACGGACGACGTTTACATGCAGATCCTCACCGGCGGCCTGACCTATGATGAGCTGGAGGATACAGGCAAGACCTTTATGGACGGCCTGACCATCAATTCTCCATATTATTACACCGAGCCGGCCGTCCTGCAGACGGAAAGCTATGTGGAATATTTTGACCTGAGAGAGCAGCAGGTGTCTCTGAGAGACAGATATATCACAGGTGAGATCACGAAGGAGCAATACAACGAAGGCTATGAGGCCTTGAAGAATCAGGGTCTGTCAAAGATGATCGAGGACGCCAAGGCGGCATACAGGGATATAACAAAGTAGGGATTTCATCGATCACAAAAACAGATATGGGGCGGGTGATCCGCCCCATATGATTATAATCAGGCCATTTGGAAAATCGACTGGGATGAATAATAATGATTTTCCGGATGGCCGGAAGTATGGAGGCTGTAATGAAAACAGTATTGGGACTGGACCGGCTGGAGGAAATGGAATCCGTATTCAAAGGAAAACGGATCGGCCTGATCACCAACTATTCGGGTGTGAACTCCCGGTGGGAGATGAATGTGGATCTGTTTATGAAAATGGGACTGCAGCTTGTCAGGCTGTTCACTCCAGAGCACGGAATGTTTGGGGAGGGTGCCGGAAAGCCGGTGGAAAACGATGTTTATCCGGGATATCAGATCCCCATTGTATCCTTATTCGGGGATCATCTGAGGCCCGATGAAGAGGAAATGTCAGGCATCGATATGCTTGTGTACGATATTCAGGATGTGGGACTGCGGTATTATACTTATATTTATACCATGACCTATTGTATGGAGGCTGCGGCAAAGGCAGGGATTCCCTTTGTGGTTCTGGACCGGCCCAATCCTCTGGGAAACAGAATTGTATCCGGAGGAACGATTCAGCCCCAGTTTCATTCCTTTATTGGGGATTATGAGCTGCCGGTGCGTTACGGTCTGACCTGCGGGGAGGTGGGAAATTATTTTCTGCAGTACAAGGGACTGAAAATGGATTACAGGGTGATCCCCATGTTAAACTATACCCGGGACACGTATTTTTGCGATACCGGGCTTCTCTGGAACATACCCTCTCCGGCGCTGGTGGATTTTGACAGCACCATTTGCTACTCCGGGGGCTGCTTTGTGGGAGCCACATCCATCAGCGACGGCAGGGGAAGCTCCAAGCCCTTCCAGATGTACGGTGCGCCCTATATCGACATGGACCGGCTTTATGAGGAGATGAAAAGGGAAGTCAGGGAGGACAGAATCGTTTTCCGGAAAAGGGCTTTCATGCCGGTGGAGAGAAAATATATCGGAGAGGTCTGTTTCGGACTGGAGTTTGTGCCTCTGGACAAAGAGGTGGACTTTATTCCGGTGTCGCTTCAGCTGATGCGTCAGACGGCCAGGATGTATCCGGAGCAGTTTACATTGGTGGAGGGCGGAGAAGGAGGCAGGCATCTTCACTATGTGACCGGCAGCAGGCGGGTGGATGATTATTTATACGGAAAAATTTCTCTGGAGGAGCTGCTGGAGGAATGGGATGCTCAAAGCGCCCGGTTTGAAAAGGACACGGAATCCATCCGTATTTATGCGTAAGGGAAACATGTTTTATCTGGTCAGGGAGGTACCATAATGCGTTTATCTACAACAGTGAACTTTTTTATCTATGAGGACGACGGAAGCTATAACGCTTACCGGGAGGACCTGCGCCACTACGCTGCGCTGGGCTTTCGAAACCTGGATGCCATCTTTTGCTCCGCGGCGAATCCCTCGTCGCCTCTGCGCACAGACCGCTGGCAGGATTGGGCCAAGGCCATGCGGCAGGAGGCGGACAGCCTTGGGATTACCTTTGTGCAGGCGCATATGCCCTACTACAATTTCTGTCACCCTGCCACGGGGATTATAGAGGATACGGAGGAGATCGCCAGAAGATCCATTGTGTGCGCCCAGATTCTGGGGGCAAAATGGACGGTGTCTCATCCGGCTACCGATTTTACGGCCAGTATGACGGAGACCTCCAGACGTAAGAATGTGGAGTATTTTTCCAGACATCTGGAGTTTGCGGAAAAATACGGAATGGGTATCTGTATCGAGAATATGGCAGATTTTCCGGGCCAGGGCTATAAGCGAAGCTACTGTGCCCAGGTGGAGGAGCTGTGCGAGCTGGTGGATACTCTGGGGAATAAGTTTTCCAATGTGGGCGTCTGCTGGGATTTCGGGCATGCAAACCTGGTATATGGGGATCAGGTACCCTGCCTGAGGTATTTGTCCCAGCGCCTGAAGGTGACACATGTGCATGATAATCGGGGCGAATTTGACGAGCACAGGCCTCCTTATCTGGGGAATGTAAACTGGGAGGCCATTATGCCCACTCTGAAGGAAATCGGTTATCAGGGGGATTTCAGCTTTGAGGTGATTCGTATGGGCCCCCATGTACCGGAGTACCTGCGGGATTCTCTGTGGGTGCATCTGCGCAAGGTGGGAGAGTATTTGATTTCTCTGGCGGGGTAAGTGTGGTTTTGCCGGACTCGGATTGTTTACAATTAGGGAATAGAAAAAGGGCGGGAATCTGGTTAGTCAGATTTCCGCCCTTAAAAAGGATTAATCGCCTGCAAAGAAAACACACTAATCACAAAAACTTGTGGTAATCTATCTCCAGGAGGTGTCTTTATGCAAAAGATTTTAGTTGTCGAGGATGATTTGGATATTCAAGAGCTTTTGAAAAACTTTCTGCAAGAGGTAGGATATGAGATCAGTTTAGCCGGCGATGGTGTAGCGGCCCTTTCTGCATTTTCTGCCTCGCAATTTGATTTGGTGCTGCTTGACGTAATGCTCCCCAAAATTGATGGCTTTGCCGTCTGTGAGCTGATACGAAAGCAATCGCAGGTTCCTATCATCATGCTTACTGCATTGAGCGGAGAGGAAGAACAAATCCGGGGGCTGGATTTGCAGGTGGACGATTACATCACAAAACCCTTTTCCATGCCCATTTTAATTCGGAAGATTGCCGCTGTCCTGCGGCGGAGCGGCGGACCGCAAGAGGATGAACACAAAACGATTGCTTACCAAAATCTTATTTTGGATTGCGACAATTATACGGCCACAGTGGACGGAACCGCCTATGAATTGACGCAACGGGAATTTGAAGTCCTGAAAGAACTGCTCACGAATCAAGGACGCATTTTGACCCGGCAAAATCTATTGGACAAGTTATGGCGCTATGATTTTTATGGAGATGAACGTGTGGTTGATACACACATCAAGAATTTGCGGAAGAAGCTGGGGATTGAATTTATCCAGACGATCAGAGGGGTGGGGTATAAAATTGATAAGGAAAATTAGAAGTAGTTTATATGCAAAAGTGTTTCTCTCCACAACAGCGATGCTTCTATGTGTGTCACTATTGGTATTTAGCTTATTAGCATGGTTGATGCCGCAAACCTATTCCAACAGGCTGAATACAGTCTTGGATGAACGGGCGCAGCGTTTTGTTTCCGAACTGGAGCAAGTAGCTTTTCCGAATAGCGGCGGCTTGTTCGATCAGCTTCTTCAAGATACGGAAATCAATTCCGTTGAACTGTATAATGGCAAAGGCGAGTTCGTGCCCTTGCCAACAGAACTGTTTGCCGAAGCGTGGGGCGGTAACACGGCGTATATTGAGCAAACGCAGATTAATGAGTTGCGCAAAACAGCCCCCCTTCTGTCGGGCAGCTACCACTTTTCCTTTTCTGACAGCAATGAGCGATATATGCTCATCGTTTACGGAGCGGCAGAACAAATCGGGGAATTGCAGCAGTCTTTTATCCGTGTATTTCCGTTTATCCTGTTGATCGTTTTAGCAGTTGCTTTTATTGTGTCTTGGCTTTACTCTTGTATGATTACTAAGCCCGTACTGGAAATCAGCCGCATATCAGAAAAGATGTCTGACTTGCAGTTGAATTGGATGGTCGATGAACAACGAACTGATGAATTGGGAACACTGGGGAAAAGCCTGAACAGGCTATCGCACAATCTTTCTGTCACCCTCTCTGATTTGCAAAACGCAAACAAGAAACTCGAAGCAGACATTGAGCATAAAAAGAAATTGGAACAGGCCCGTATAAATTTCTTTTCGGCGGTGTCCCATGAGCTGAAAACACCTGTAACCATTATCAAAGGCCAGTTAGAAGGAATGCTGCTCGGTATTGGGGCATACAAAGACCGTGAGAAATATTTGACAAGATCGCTGGAAATTGCAAACACCCTTGAAACAATGGTGCAGGAGATATTGACAATCTC
>CAMWUL010000084.1 GCA_947177445.1 uncultured Lachnospiraceae bacterium
AATATCAAGATTGACCACATGATACTGATTCAGGTGGGTCAGATACCCTTCTGTCTGCGCAATCTCCTTATCATCAAAAAGCACACGCGAATCACAGGAGCAGTCATAATACGCACACAGCATCTTTGCCGCATAAGATTTGCCAAAGCGCCTTGGTCTGCTGATGCAGGACAGCTTTTCCATGGTTCCCACAGTCTTATTAACCAAAGCGATCAGGCCGGTTTTATCCACATATTCCGACTGCAAAATTTCTTGAAATCCTTTATTTCCGGGATTCAGATATGTCCCCATTGAAACCATCCTCCAAACTACTTCACCCGTTTCCTGTTCTTCAGCTCTTCATAAAGAAGGCAGTAATTCTCGTACCGGATCCGGCTGACACTGCCCTCCTCCACCGCATCTCTGATGCCGCAGACCGGCTCGCTGATATGGGAGCAGCCGCCAAACCTGCAGTATTTCTCCGGCTCCGCAAATTCCAGATAATATCCTGCAAGCTGTTCCTTTTCCATACAGGGCAGTTCCAGAGAGCTGAAGCCCGGGGTATCCAGAATAAAGGTATTCCCGCCCAGAGCGATCAGCTCCGAATGTCTTGTAGTGTGCTTTCCTCTTTCGATCTTTTCACTGATCTGTCCGGTTTCCATCACCCGCCCGGACTGCAGGCAGTTGACAATGGAAGATTTTCCCACGCCGCTGGGTCCCGCCACCGTAGTGGTCTTTCCGGCCAGCAGCTCTGACAGTCTGTCGATCCCCTCCTGCTGCGCCGCGCTGATGCAAAGCGTCCGGCAGCCGCAGCCGGCGTACAGCCGCTCATAGGATGCGCCCTCCTCCCGGTTCAGATCTGCCTTGTTGAAGCAGATCACGCAGGGGATTTCCTGCCATGCCATCATCACCAGGAATCTGTCCAGCAAATTAAAGCTTGGCCTGGGCTTTGCAACGGAAAAGATTACCAGTGCCTGGTCTACATTTGCCACCGCAGGCCGGATCAGCTGACTGCGTCTGGGCAGCAGCTCACGAATATTTCCCAGCGCCTTTTCCTGATCAAGAATATCCATTTCCACATCGTCGCCAACCAGCGGTCTGCGGTGATCCTTCCGGAAAATTCCCTTCGCTCTGCATTCGTAAATTCGGGCTTCCTCTGAACACTCCCCGATCTCATGCACATAGTAGAACCCTCCGATTCCCTTAACAATCTTGCCCCTCATCCTTCCACCGTAAACTCCACTCTTCTGCTGAAGGTCTTTTCCTGCGTCTCTCCCGGAATCGTATTGCCCGCCTCGTCAATGACAGGCTCCGAGGTCACTGTATAGGTCATGGTTATGGTTCCGCCGGAGGATGTCATGCCATGGTAATTGGCCGCCTGGGGAAAGCTGGATGTAGTGGTCTCCAGCAGTACCGTACCGTCGTCTGCGGTCAGCTTGATCCTCACATCGGTTCCACCTACATAATCCGGGGCCTCCTCCACCGTAGGACCCTCGATATAGGCGTTATACATATAGGTGTGGGCCTGAGCTCCCTTGCTGACCTTAATGTCGATCGGGGTGCCTTCCTCCACATAGGAGCCCTGAGAATAGCTTTGATAGCAGATCAGCCCCTCTTCATATTCCGTATTAAATACATAGGAGACGCTTCCCACTTCCAGCCCAGACTCAATGAGTTCCACGCGCCCGTCCATCTCGGTTTGTCCCATCAGATTCGGAACCCGCTTTTTCTGTTCCTCCGGTCCCTTGCTTACCGTGACCGTGATATTTGTTCCCAAAGGCACCTTGCTGCCCGAAGCCGGCATCTGCGCCGCCACAATCCCTTCCTCCACGGTATCTGACCAGGTTTCCGCTCTGGTCACGGAAAAGCCCTGCGCCTCCAGACGGCTTTCCGCGTCCTCGTAGGAAATTCCCGTCACCACAGGCACCTCCACGCCGCTGGTCCCGGCGCTGGCGGTAAGCGTTACCGTACTGCCCACCGGAATTTCTTCTCCCACCGCAGCATTGGCGCTGATAACCACACCTGCGTCAATCGAATCCGATTCCTCGTATTTCACCTGGCTCTTGAGCCCCAGCCCCGTCAGCGTATTTCTGGCGTCCTCTACCATTTTCCCTTTCACATCCGGCATGGGGACCACAGCTGCCTGCTCTCCGGAGCCGCCCTCCGTACCCTCGGAAACAAACGGACTGCCGGAATCTTCTTCCCCGTTCATCTCCCGAAGCACTCTTGCCGCCACAAAAACCACGATGCCTACAATCACCACTCCTACCAGGATTGCCAGCAGGGTGGTAAAACGCTCCATCCGGGGATTATAATCATACTCCTCGTCGTCCTCCTCATCCGGGTCCGGCTCCTCCCCTTCGTAATAATGCTCCGCCTCGGACCGCAGACGCAGACTGTCTTCTCTCTCGGTGTTCTCCGCGCCCACGGAGTATTCCCTTGCCTCCTGATGAGCCGCCCGCCGCTTGATCTGCGCCCGGTCACTGTCCGTGATCATCCGGGTTCCCCCTTCTACATCCGGATCATTCTGAACCACGAAATCTTCATCCGGGTTCATCAGAGACTGCTTCAAATCCGCAATCAGCTCCTGCATACTCTGATACCTGCGGTCAGAGGATTTTTGACAGCACTTCAGGACAATCCCTTCCACGCTGGAGGGAATCTCCGGCACAAAATCCTTGGGGGACGGCATTTCCTCCTGAATATGCTTGATGGCAATGGCCACGGTGGTTTCCCCGTTAAAGGGCACTCTGCCCGTCAGCATTTCAAACAGCGTGACTCCCAGCGAATAGATGTCGCTCTTTTCGTCGCTGTAGCCGCCTCTGGCCTGCTCCGGGGACGTGTAGTGCACAGATCCCATGACATTGGAGGTTATGGTATTGCTGGTGGCGGCCTTTGCGATGCCGAAATCCGTCACCTTCACCTTTCCCTCTCTGGATATAATGATGTTCTGAGGCTTGATATCTCTGTGGATAATATGGTTATTATGGGCCGCCTCGATACCCATGCTCACCTGTATCGCAATGCTTACGGCCTCCTTAAACGATAACCGCGCCTTTTTTTCAATGTATTTTTTGAGGGTGATGCCCTCCACCAGCTCCATGACGATATAGTAGATCCCGTTCTCCTCTCCCACATCGTACACATTCACAATATTCGGATGCATAAGCCCTGCCGCAGCCTGGGCCTCTATACGGAATTTTGACACAAAATTGGCATTTTCACTGAATTCCTGCTTCAATATCTTCACTGCCACAAAACGGTTCAGCTTGTGGCATTTCGCTTTGTATACATCAGACATGCCGCCGGTGCCGATTTTTTCCAATATCTCGTACCGGTCTCCTATCATCATTCCAATTTTAATCATACGCGCTCTCCATTCCGATTAATATAATGGATATCTCCGGATCTGCCGTCTGCCCCGTCGTCATGAGGCTCGATCAAAATGACGCTGATATTGTCCCTCCCGCCGTGTTCGTTGGCTGCACGAACAAGCTCCTGTGCCCCCTCCACAACGTCTCTGGCCCCGTCCAGGATCATTCTGATCTCCTCGTCTTCCAGCATATTCGTCAGTCCGTCCGTACACATGAGGATCAGATCCCCCTCCCTGAGATCCACCGTAAAGAAATCCACCTTCACCGTGTCCTCTGCCCCCACTGCTCTGGTAATGATGTTTTTGTCGGGATGATTTCTGGCTTCCGCTCTCCCGATACCGCCTCTGCGCACCATTTCCTCCACCCAGGAATGATCCCGGGTGATCTGGCGGATCTCCTTCCCGTTAGCCACATACAGCCGGCTGTCGCCCACATTGGCCACATGAAGCCGGCCTTCGGTACAGACAGCCGCCACCACCGTTGTGCCCATGCCCTCCATCTCCGGAAGCCGGCCTGCCGTCTCCCACACCAGGGCGTTGGCAGCGACGATGGCCTCCTCCAGGATTTCCTCCGGGTTCTCTCCCCCGGATTCGGCGATCCGCTCCACCATGGTTTCCACGGTGATCTTTGAGGCATAGTCCCCCGCATTGTGGCCTCCCATTCCGTCCGCCACTACAAATAAGTTGGGCAAAGTCCCCACAGGCTGATCAGAGGTATACACAAAGTCCTGATTTAATTTTCTCTTCCTTCCGATATTGGTAATGGAAAATGTTTTGAGCACGTTCAGTTTCCTCCACAATCCTGCAGGGTGCCGGCCCGCTCCCTGCGCCGCAGCTGGCCGCAGGCGCCGTCTATATCCCTGCCCATTTCCCTTCTAATAGTACCATTTATTTTGTTTTTTTCAAGTTTATTTTGAAATGCATGAATTCTGTCCTTCCGGGACTGTACAAAATTCAGCTCTTTCACAGGGTTGACCGGGATCAGATTCACATGACAGCGAAGCGGCCCCGCCAGAGCGGTCAGTCCCTCCAAATCCTCATCCGTATCATTGACCCCTGCCGCCAGACTGTACTCAAAGGTGATCCTTCTGCCCGTTCGCTCAAAATAATAAGCGCAGGCTTCCATCAGCTCCGCAATGGAATAGCGGTTGGCCACAGGCATCAGTCTGCGCCGCTTTTCGTCCGTCACCGCGTGGAGAGATAAGGCCAGGGTGATCTGCAGTCCCTCCTCCGCCAGCTGACGCATCCGGGGCACGATCCCGCAGGTGGAAACCGTCACATTGCGCTGGCTGATATGCAGCCCGTTTTCGTCCGTAAGCATCCTTAAAAACACCAGCAGATTCTCGTAATTATCCAGCGGCTCTCCCATCCCCATGACCACTACATTGGACACCCTCTCCCCGGTAAAACGCTGTATGGAATAAATCTGATCCAGCATCTCCGAGGGCAAAAGGTTTCTCTCCAGCCCGTCAAGGGTTGAGGCACAGAAACGACAGCCCATCCGGCAGCCCACCTGGGACGAAATGCAGACACTGTTTCCATGGCGGTACCGCATCCAGACACTTTCCACCAATTGCCCGTCCCCCAGACGGAACAAAAACTTCTTCGTCCCATCGATCCCCGATTCCTGCAGCCTTACGGTTTCCAGCGAGGTATAGGCATATTGCCCTGCGCATTCCTCCCGGAAAGTCTTGGGAAGATTTGTCATTTCGTCAAAGCCCTTTGCCAGCTTCACGTGCATCCACTGGTACAACTGTGCCGCCCGGAAAGCCTTCTCTCCCCTTGCGGTCAGCTCCTGTTCCAGCTCTTTAAGAGGCATCGATTTGATATCCTTCTTCTCCATAATCACACTCCCGCGCCTGCTGTGGTCATTTTCCGGCAAAACAGCGCAATAAAAAAACCGTCTGATTCCATATATCCCGGAAGCAGCTGTATACAGGCCGCCTTTTCTTTATCACTCAGCTTTGTACCCGTTTCCTCAGCCGCCCCTTTGTTTTGTTCAAGGAGCCCTTCCAGACGGCGTTTCTGCTCCAAAAGCCCGGAGGGAAGCCTGTCCTCCAGGGACACCGGCTCAAATTCCGGCAGGGAAGCAATAAATCGTACCATTTCTTCGTTTTCGGCCCTGTTTATGGTACAGGTGCTGTAGACCAGGGTTCCTCCCGGCTTTACCAGCCGGCCTGCACAGCGGACGATATCCCGCTGAAGCTCTCCCAGCGCCTCCAGGCCTTCAGGCGTCACGCGATACTTTATATCACGCTTCTTTCCCATGACTCCCAGCCCCGAGCAGGGCACATCCAGCAGTACCACGTCTGCCGTTCCCTGAAGGCTTTCGTCGTATTCTCTCCCGTCAAAAACCTGCACCTCTATGTTCCCGGTGCCCATACGGGCTATGTTTTCCCGGATCAGATCCGCCTTTTCTTCCGATACATCCCGGGCCAGCACCCGGGCGGCCTTTTCTGCGGCAAGAATGCTTTTTCCTCCCGGCGCGGCACATACATCAATCACAAAATCGTCTTTTCCGATGCCGGCGGCCTCCACTGCCAGGGCGGAGCTCACATCCTGAACCGTAAGCTCTCCACTGACAAACCCCGGCAGGGAATTCATTCCCCCCGCCATGCCGCCCTTCGGTCCGGACTCCAGAAAATACATATAGGGCAGATATGCGCTCTGCCTCAGCACCGCTCCCGTCCTGCGCAGGCTGTCAAGGAGCTCTTCCATCCGGTCCCCGGACAGGTCCGTGCGAAAACGCAGGCAGACCGGATGGATCTCCATCAGACCTCCTAAAAGTGTTTCCGTTATTTCTATTCCATATTCATCCAGCCACAGCCTTACCAGCCATTCCGGCATGGAATACTTTACCGACAGAAAACGGATAGGCTCCTGATCCCGGCAGGGAAGCGGCAGGGCATTCTTCTCCCTGGATATGGTCCGCAGAACGCCGTTCACAAAGCCCCGCAGATTCCGAAAGCCTCTTTTTGCCGCCAGCTTACAGGCCTCGTCACAGACCGCCCTGTCGGGAACGGAATCCATGCAGCACAGCTGATAGACGCTCATCCGCAGAAGGCACCGGATCAGAGGCTTCATCTTTTTCGGAGGAAGAGAGGAATAGCTTTCCAGATAGTAATCCAGCTCCAGCCTTCTCTCCACGGTTCCCTCTACCACCCGCTTGAAAAAGGCTCTGTCCCGGGCCGGCAAAAAAGCATATTTGTCCAAAACAGCCCTCACCAGACGATGGGAGTATTCGTCACCCTTTTCCAGCACAAGCAGCGCATCCAGGGCAATCTCTCTGATATTTTCCGCCACGGTCAGTCACTCCTCCTGCGATTTCCTCCGAACAGGATCAGCAGCCGCAAAAATTGCAGAATCATGGATAAAGCTGCCGCTACGTAGGTAAAGGCTGCGGCGGTCAGCACCTTTTTACAGCCGGTTTTTTCCTCCGAGGTAAGCAGCCCGTACTGATCCACCTTTGCCACCGCCCGGGTGGAGGCATTGAATTCCACCGGCAGCGTCACCAGCTGAAAGATGACACCCACGCTGAAGGCGATGAGTCCGATCTGAATCAGCAGCTGGTTCCAGCTCAGGATCACACCCAGGATAATAATGGGAAAGCCCAGATTGCTGCAGATATTCGCGGCGGGAACAATGGCGCTGCGAACCGTCAGCGGCACATACTGCTTTGCGTGCTGAATGGCATGCCCGCACTCATGCGCCGCCACACCCACCGCCGTGACGGTGGCTTCATTATAATTTTCATAGGAAAGCCGCACGGTGTTGGTCCTGGGGTCATAATGATCTCCCTGGCTGGAGCGCAGACATTCCACCTTTACCTGGTACAGTCCCTCGCTGTCCAGGATCCGCCTGGCGGCTTCGCCGCCTGTGATGCCTCTGGAGTTGCCCACCCGGCGGTATTTATTCATGGTAGAATTCACGATCATGCTGGCAGCCCCGCATATCAGCACCCCGATCAGCACCAGAATATATGTGGGATCCCAATAATAATAAAACATCGGCATAATATTGTTACTCCTTTCCTTTTCCCAGAATCTCTCCGGGGTGCATTCTCACCCCCAGCAGAAATTCACGGGCCGTCATTCTCTTTTTTCCTTCCAGCTGAAGCTCCAGAATGCGCAGCGCCCCCGTCCCGGCAGCCACCGTTACCGCTTCCTTTTCCACCTGCAGGATCTCGCCCGGTCTGCGCAGCGCATCCCCGTCGGTCTCCACCGGCTCCGCCTTCCATATTTTCAGCTGCTTCCCATGATAAGCGGTGTAAGCGCTGGGCCAGGGCGTCATTGCCCGGATCAGACGGTCTATTGTCTTCGCATCCCTGGAAAAGTCCACCTCCCCCATCTCCTTTCGGATCAGAGAGGCATAGCAGCTTTCCGCATCATCCTGCTTCCTCTGCTCCAGCTTCCCCTGTTCCAGAAGCTCCAGGGCCTCCGTCACGGCCTCTCCTCCAAGCAAAGCCAGCTTATCATGAAGGGATGCATAATTATCCTCCGGGGCGATGGGTACTTCCTTCTGATACAGAATATCTCCCGTATCGATCCCTGCGTCCATCTGCATAATAGTGATCCCGGTCTTGTCCTGCCCGTCCAGAATCACATGCTGGATAGGGGATGCTCCCCGATACCGGGGCAGCAGCGACGCATGTATGTTCAGACAGCCGTATTCGGGAATGTCCAGAATCTCCTGTGACAGAATCTGTCCGAAGGCAGCAACCACATACACCTGAGCCGGATACCTTTTCAGCTCCTCCACTGCGCCGGGTTCCCTGATCCGCCGGGGCTGCAGTACCGCAATGCCCTGCTCCAGGGCACATACCTTTACCGGCGGCGGGATCAGCTCCCTGCTTCTTCCTCTGGCCTTGTCCGGCTGTGTGACCACGGCGGTAATCTCATGACCTGCACGGATCAGCGCCTTCAGGGCCGTGGCCGCATAGTCAGGCGTCCCCATAAAAACAATCTTCATATCCGCATCCTCTCATTCTTCCTCGTCATCATCGGCGCTCACATCCTGCAGAGGGCCTTCCACCTTCTCCACATACAGATGGCCGTCCAGATGATCCACCTCATGGCAGATGGCCCTGGCCAGAAGCTCCGTTCCCTCCAGCTCTGTCTCCTTCATATTCACATCCAGAGCTACGGCCTTCACATAATTGGGCCTGGTGACCTGGCCCGATTTTCCCGGCACGCTTAAACAGCCCTCCTGCCCGGTCTGCTCTCCGCTGGTCTCCACAATCCTGGGATTGATCAAAATATGGGGATCCTCCCCCGTTACATCGATGACCACAATCCGCTTCAGAACTCCCACCTGAGGCGCCGCCAGGCCCACGCCGTTGGCCTCATACATTGTCTCCAGCATGTCCTCAATCAATTCCCTGATCCGCGGAGTCATCTCCGTCACTTCCCTCGCTTTTTTTGTGAGCACTTCCTCTCCGATCTCCCGTATGTTTCTGATCGCCATTTCTGATCTCTCCTTCTATACAATTTATTATGCTGTCCCGGGCTTCCCGAGGCTTTGCTTTTCCCGGCGTCCAAACCTGCCTCTACAGCGTATTCATAGGATCAAAGTCAAATTGCACCGTCTCGTAAAGAGGCTGCATTGACTGGATTTTTTCCTCCAGAAAATCCTTTGCTTTTATCAGTTTACCATATTCTGCTGATTTAATATAGAATACAAATCTAAAAATATCGTTAATTCTGGTGATGGAGGCCGGCGCCGGACCGATAATCTGCAGTTTTACCGGCCCGATCCCGTACTCCTTCACCGCCTCCGCCAGCATCCCGGCAAGTCTTCCTCCCCGCTCTTCTTCCCTGGAAAAAATCTGCACGGCCAGCATGTGGGCCGCAGGGGGGTAGCCCATCATTTCCCGGTACAGGATTTCCTCCTCATAAAATCCGGCGTAGTCCTGGGCCGCCGCATGGACCACCGCATAGTGCTCCGGCTGATAGGTCTGGATCACCGCCTCTCCCGGGAGCGTTCCGCGGCCCGCCCTGCCCACCGCCTGTGTCAACAGCTGGAAGGTCCGCTCCGCCGCCCGGTAATTTCCGGCCCCCAAAGACAGATCCGCCGCCAGCACTCCTGCCAGAGTCACTTTGGGAAAATCGTGACCCTTTACGATCATCTGTGTACCAATCAGCACATCCGCCTCTTCGTTGGCAAAGGCCGATAATATTTTTTCATAGCTCTCCTTGGTCCTTGTGGTATCCGCATCCATCCGCAGGGTCCGCACTCCCGGAAACATCTCCTTCAGCTTCTCCTCGATCTGCTGAGTGCCCGCCCGAAAGCCCCCGATAAAGCCGGAGCCGCACACAGGGCAGGCGCTGACCCGAAGCTGGCTGTAGCCGCAGTAATGGCAGATAAGCCTGCCGTTTTTATGTTCCGACAGCGACACATCACAGTGGGGACATTTCATCACATGACCGCAGGACCGGCAGGAAATGAATCCGGCATAGCCTCTTCTGTTCAGAAAAAGAATGCTTTGCTCTCCTCTTTCCAGTCGGTCTGTCAAAAGCTCCTGAAGCCTTCTGCTGAATATGGAGCGGTTCCCCTCCTTCAGCTCCTGGCGCAGATCCACAATGCTGACGGCGGGCAGCCGGCCTCCCGTAAGCCTCCTGGAGAGGGTAAACAGCCTGTACTCACCCTTCTGCGCCCGGTAATAGGCCTCCAGAGAGGGCGTGGCCGACCCCAGAACCACACTGGCCCTGTGCAGTCTGGCAACCTCCAGCGCCGTCTCTCTGGCATGGTATTTGGGAGAAGCCTCGCTTTTATAGCTTCCCTCGTGCTCTTCGTCTATAACGATGACGCCGATATTGGGAAAGGGGGTAAACAGCGCCGACCTGGGGCCGATGATCACATCGATCTCACCGTTTTTCGCCCTCTGACACTGATCATATTTTTCTCCCGAAGACAATGTTGAGTTCATGACGCTGACCCTGTCTCCAAAGCGCCTGTAAAAGCGAAGCAGGGTCTGATAGGTCAGCGCGATCTCCGGAATCAGCACCACTGCCTGTCTGCCCCTGGCCCTCATCTCCTGGATAATCCCCATATACACTTCTGTCTTTCCGCTTCCGGTGATTCCATGGATCAGATAAGTACCCGGATTTCCCTGATCATATTCCGCCATCACCGTCTCCACGATCCGCCTCTGGTCCTCACTCAGAGAATTCCTGTGTTCCTCCTGCTCCTCAAGCTTCACCGGATTACGGAAATCGGATCTGCTCACCACCCTGAGCGCTCCGGCTGTTTCCAGGCTTTTGATGGTCTGGCCCGACACCCCCAGCTTCCCCGTGACCCACTCATAAGGAAGGCTTTCCTGCTCTGCCAGCTCCCTGAGCAGCCGTTCCTTTGCCACCTGCTTTTTTCGCCTGCTCTCCCCAAGCAGTGACAAAATCTCTTCCCTGCCCATATTCCGCCGGATGGTTCTGTGTTCCAGCTTTTTTACACTCTGCTTTGCCGGGAGCACCGTCTTCAGAGCCTGGATCATGGTGGATCCGTAATTTTTCCGGATCCACCCGGCCAGCGACATCATTTTATCCTCCACGCTGACCCCATCCCTTACAATCCCCTGAATTTCCTTCGTCCTTTTGGGATCAAATTTGCATTCTTCTCCCAGCCCTACCACATATCCCTTTACCGGCTTATTTCCATTGCCGAAGGGCACCTTAACACACATCCCTGTCTCCAGCCGTTCCCGGAGCCCTTCCGGAACCCTGTACTGAAACGGCCTATCCAGTTTTTCATGAGAGATATCCACTATGATATCCGCGTACAGCTCCTTCACTTTTTCCCCATACCTTTCCTTCGGCTTTCGTTTTTCCGGGGAAGCGCCGATTGGTTGATTGCTTCCTCATATATGCTCCAGCCCGCCATCCAAAAGCTCCTGAATGATTACCCTCTCATCCATGGGATACTTTCTGCCCCGGATCTCCTGATAATCCTCATGCCCTTTTCCTGCCAGCACTATGATATCGCCCTCCTGTGCCCGGGAAATGGCATAAGCGATGGCTTCCCTGCGGTCCTGAATTTCCACATAAACGCCCCGGGTCCCGGAAATCCCCCGGTGAATATCCGCCATAATGGCCGCCGGATCTTCCATCCGGGGATTGTCGGAGGTAATGATGGTCAGATCCGCCAGCCGTCCGCTGGCCTCCCCCATCTCATAACGTCTCTGCCGGGAACGGTTGCCTCCGCAGCCGAAAAGACAGACCAGCCGTCTTGGATGATATTCCCGGAGAGTGGTCAAAAGGCTCTCCAGAGCCATGGCATTGTGAGCATAATCGATGAGAAGCGTAAACCGGTCCGATACCGGCACTCTTTCAATGCGCCCCTTTACCCGGGTTTCCTCAAGCCCTCTGCGAATGGCCCCAATATCCGCCTGAAAATGACGGCAGACAGCAATGGCACACAGCGCGTTATAGACGCTGAACCTGCCCGGGAAGGGCACCCATGCGTCAAAGTCCATCTCTCCCGACACATGAAAGCCGGTTCCCAGCGCCCCTGAGGCCGCAGCCGGTTTTGGCCTCTCACCCCGCAGCATACAGTCCTCTCCCATTCCAAAGGTCTCCAGCCGGCAGGTGTGCCCTGCCGTCACCGCCTCCAGGCAGGCGTCATCGCCGTTTACGATGCCCACTGCACACTGGCGGAACAAAAGACCCTTGCAGGCGGCATACTCTTCAAAGCTGGCGTGCTCTCCGGGTCCGATGTGGTCCGGCTCCAGGTTGGTAAATACGCCGTAGTCAAATAGAAAGCCCTGGGTCCTGTGCTGCATTAACGCCTGAGAGGACACCTCCATCACCACAATCTCTGTTCCCGCCTGCACCATTTCGGAAAAAATTTCCTGAAGCACGCAGGATTCCGGCGTGGTATTGCCGGCAGGAACAGACCGGTCTCCGATAATGATCTCGATGGTACCCACCAGTCCTGTCCGAAAACCTGCATTCTCCAAAATAGACCGCACCATGTAGGCAGTGGTGGTTTTTCCCTTTGTGCCGGTGATGCCGATGGTTTTCAGCCGTCTGGCCGGATGGCCGTACCAGGCTGCCGAAATAAAGGCCATGGCATACCGGGTGTCCTTCACAAGAATCTGTACAGCCTCTTCTGCCGCCGCTTCCTTCACCGGCCCGGACACTACCAAAGCCGCCGCTCCCCTTTCCACCGCCTGACCGGCAAAATCATGGCCGTCGAATTTGGCCCCCGGGATGCAGATAAACAGCGCTCCCCGGCCAACCGTCCTGGAATCACAGGACACCTCCGTTACTGCCGCATCCACATTTCCCTGTAAACACTCATACTCCAGTCCGTCCAGCAAATCCCGAAGCCTCATATGCACTTCCTTCCGTTTCTCACGCACATTACACTATATTTTACTCCATATCCCCAATTTCTACCACCTTTTTTTCCCGGGACGCAGAAAAGCTCCGGCATACACCGAAGCTTTTCTGCTATTTTCTTATGAGGGGGGAGATAGTGAGTTCATCAACTATCTGAGTTCATAATACAGACTAATTGTGTTCAAATTGTGTTCACTTTCTAACATATGTCTAAAAAAAGCTTAAACAAAACGAACTGACCGTCTGCATTTTCAGGGCTCATTCCCCGTCAGTCGGTGCCCTGAAGGCGGATCACCGCCGTGCATAAGCCTGCAAGCTCCAGGTCTCCCTGAACGACAGCGCCGCTTTCCAGATCCGGGCCCTGCACATTTTCCACCTTTACCGGGTGGGTGTTATGGTTCAGATAAAACTCATAGGTTCCCTCTTCTCCCGAGCGCACATGATATTCCACCCCCGCAGGAAGCTGTCTTGTGGAAATACCGGCCTCCTTCAGCATCTGCTCAAACAGCCATGCCATCTGCCCGGGTGCGGTCCGGGCCGCCACATAGTATGCCTTGCCCTTTCCCGTCTCCTTACAGGTCACCGCCGCCATCCCCTGATAGAAGTCCTCCGTATAGGAAGCCAGCACCCTTGCGTCCTGCACCTGCAGAACCTCCGCATAGTCCCTTACCTCCCATTCCCTGCCATCCTCAAACCGGATATGGTTGCGGTCCGACGGATACAGCGTGTCGATCTCCTCACTGATAACGCCAAACAGCTCCGCAAGTCCGTCCCCGGGAAAGCCTCCCAGGAAGCAAAGCTGATCCTGATCCACATAGCCGGTAAGATAGGTGGCCAGAAGCTGTCCGCCCCCTTCCACAAAGGCCCTTAAATTTACCGCTGTTTCGGACTTAAGCATGTACAGCATGGGCGCAATCACCACATCATAATCGGACAGATCCTGATCCGGAGCGGCCACATCCATTTCCACGCCCATTTTCAGGAATTCCTTCCAGATCCCCATGCAGGTCTCCTCATAGCGCTTGGTTTCTCTTCCCAGTCCCTGCATGCCCTGAATGGCCCATCGATTATCCCAGTCAAACAATATGGCCGTTCTGGCCTTTACCGTGGTTCCCGCTACCGGGCGAAGCTTTTGCAGCATTTCTCCCACCTGGGCCACCTCACGGAAAACCCTGGTATCCTCCGTTCCCCGATGGTCTACCACAGCCCCGTGGAATTGCTCCGCCGACCCTCTGCTTTTTCTCCACTGGAAATACTGCACCGTATCGGAGCCGCTTGCCACCGCCTGCAGGCAGGCCAGCTTATGTACGCCGGGCCTCTTCAGCTTATTAAACGCCTGCCAGTTCACCAGCCCCGGCGCGCTCTCCATAAGCATAAAGGGCTTGTCCTTTTTCATGGAGCGCATCACACTGTGGTGAAAAGCATTTTCCGCCATGGTTTCAAAGAAGGGCTCCCCGTCATTGTGAAAGGAAGGATAGCTGTCCCAGGAGATCACATCCAGCTCCGGGGCCATCCGACGATAGTCCAGGCCGTCGTACAGCGTCATAAAATTGGTGGTCACCGGAATATCAGGAGTGATCTCCTTCAAAACGGCGATCTCCGCTTTCATAAAATCTGTGGTATTCCAGGTGGTGAAGCGTTTCCACTCCAGATTCAGCCCCATGACGCTGCGCTCACCGTTTTCGTAGGGCGGCTCGATCTGGTCAAAGCTGTTGTACCGGTGGCTCCAGAACACAGTCCACCAGGCCTTGTTCAGCTTTTCAATGTCATGATCAAATTTATCCGCCAGGTACTCCTGAAAACGCTTCGCACAGAGAGGGCAATAGCATTCTCCTCCGTACTCATTGGAAATATGCCACAGGATCAGTCCCGGATGAGAGCCGAAGCGCTCTGCCAGCCTGCGGTTGATCTGCTCCGTTTTCCTCCGGTAGACAGGGGAGGTCATACAGTGATTATGCCGGTTCCCGTGGCGGTCCCTGACTCCCCGGCTGCTGACCCGCATGGCCTCCGGGTACGCCGCATCCAGCCAGGCCGGCCTTGCTCCGGAGGGTGTGGCCAGCACGGTGTAGATCCCGTTTTCGTACAGTCTGTCCATAATACGCTCCAGCCAGTCAAAATGATAATCGCCCTCCGCAGGCTCATACATGGACCAGGAAAAAATACCCATGGACACACTGTTTACCCCCGCCTTTTTCATCAGACGGACGTCCTCCTCCAGAATATCCGGGCGGTCCAGCCACTGCTCCGGATTGTAATCCCCTCCGTGAAGCAGTCCGCCCGTCTTTGGAAATAACATTTTTTTCTCCATCTTAACTCCTTTCAGTCCTCCCCTGGAAATTTTTCCGGAAGCCTGAACCTATTATAGACAATATTATGCTGAAACACAATATTTTCAGGCATACTATTTTAGTCGAGAAAGGCCGTCCCTGCCAAAGCGGTTGCCGGGGTCAATATTACAAAGCTCCTGATAGAGCTGCCTGGCTTCTGGCAGTCTATCCATGCTTTCATATAACTTTGCCAGCACTGTTCGAGGATGCAAATTTTTAGGATCAATCCTTATGGCTTCCTGCAAATATTTCTCCGC
>CAMWUL010000085.1 GCA_947177445.1 uncultured Lachnospiraceae bacterium
AGCTGAAAATCTTATGTACTATCGCAAAAAGAAAGGACTATCACAGGAAAAAGTTGCTGAATATATGGAGGTCAGCCGTCAGGCTGTAACCAAATGGGAAGCTAATATTTCCAAACCGAGTTCTGAGAATTTAATTAAGTTAGCGCAATTATTTGAAGTAGATGTTGATACGTTGTTAGGAAATGGAGAAGATGAAAAATCATCAACGCAAGAGGAAATATCAATAGGAAAAGTGCCGTGGATTTTTATTGGATTATCTGCTTTATGTATATTGGTATATATAATCAGCAGTGCTTTAATGGATATTTTTAGTATTGGAATATTTATTTGTATGTTTATTCTATGTGTTCCAATACAATTATTCCTGCATATCTATTTTTCTAATGCAATAAAAAACAACTCTTTTAATGGGATTGCAGGATTTGATGACAAGATAGAGTATAATATTTATGAAGTGAAGAAACTGCTGATACAGATTGACCTGCATATAGGAATCCTGTCTACCGTATATATTTTTCTGCTTTGTGTGATAAATGGCATGAATTTGAAAATGCAATGGATCAATGGCATTATGATTGTTGTATATCTATTGAATTTTATCACAAGCATAGTAATGAGTAACTACAAAATGATAGATAAAATATATCTTAGAGAAGATGATAAGAAACGTGCAAAACGCAGTATTCCGCTAACGATAATATATGCTTTGTTATTATGTGTGGGAGTAGGCATAGCAGGCATAATATTTGAAGTAAAAGGAATTGAAAATAATACCCTGCCTGCAATGAAAATATGTGGGTTGTTGCTTTTGGGTATAATGAGTGCAACAGCAGGCTTTTTATTTGATAAAAGCAAAATAAAAAAATGGAATCCTGCAAATACAAACTATAAAACAAATAAAGCAAGCATAATCGGTTTACTTATATGTGTAATAATATATGGACTTATGTGTATTGTATAAGATATGTGGAACTCTCGGTTTGCAGGGGAGAAGAACTAAGCACTTAGGTGCTTTTCTTCTTCCCTGTTTATAGCAAAAAGGCAGAAAAGAGAATATAAAAACTAAATATGGCTTATTTTTGGCAGCGATTTATCTTAACAGACAATTTCACAGCCCTATTGATTGTCGTTGCTTTGAGTGTCAGCTTTCAATCTCCCGCAGGCGCTCCACAATAGTACGGCGGTTAACGGAACGGTACATCAACAGGGGAACCAGAATCCCCAGAACCAGAAACAGCGGTATTACTATTAAAACAGGCAAAACGGTAAATCGATAGGTGAAAAACCAAAAGGCAGAGCAGAGCGATCCTGCCAGCGGTCCCAGCGCGGCGCTCAGAACCAGGGAGAGGGCGGCGGACAGCATGGTGTAGTACAGCCCTTCGTACACCAGCATGGTATTCATCTGCTTTCCGGTCATGCCCACAGATTGAAGCATTGCCAGCTCCCGCTTCCGGGCAAGTATGCTTGTCAGCACAGCGTTGATGAAGTTGAGCACGCCCACCAGACCGATAATCCCTGCCAGTGTGCCGCCCATAGTCAGGAACATATTCCGAAAGCTCTCGAACTCGGCTGTCTTGCTCTGTTTGCTCTCGTAGTCGCAGTTGGGCTGGATGGATTCTGTGTATTTCTTCAGGAAGTCCTCCATAGCGGCATTGGACTCATCGGCGGTATTGAAAGCGTAGATCATGACGGAGCTCGTGCCGGTATCCTGCTTGAACAGTTCCGCTCCCATCGCCAGCTCGCTGGCCCCGAGGGTGGAGTAGCGGTAGGTGAGGGCGCTGGGGATCTCGATCCGGGCACAGACAGTGTACTCCTTTTCCGTGTAGCGCTTGGCCCGGGGAATGAAGTTGGCCGCCCCGCGCTCATAGAGGACGTTTGCTTCCTCTGGGGAAATTTCCTCCCCGGTGTCCATATCAACATTTATCCACTCATCCACATACCGGAGCTTCACGGTATCCCCTACCCGGAGGCAGTTGACATTCTCGCTGATCACCCCGTATTCGTCGGCGGAATAGACGGCGGCAATGGCGTTCTGGCCGGGGTCGGACAAAGGCGTGATATCCCCCTCCAGCACATTTATCTCGCCGAGAATGAAATCCTCCAGGCCATAGAGCTGGGCATTGCCCACGACGGTGCCCTCGCTTACATGCTCCTGGGAGGCGACGATGCTGTCCAGCATCTCTTCGGGATAGTGCCTGCTGTATTCCTGGCGGAAGTACTCCTCCGGCAGAAGGGCCTGGATAGACTGTTCCTGGCCATAGACCCGGCCTCCCTCGGTGATACTGCCCTGGGTACTGACCTGGGCGATGATTTCCTCCGGAAGCGCCTGGTCCGCCGAGCGGAAGCCTGCGCCGGTCTGGAAGTAGTCGGCGTGGCCCAGGACAAAGTCGGTGACTACTTGACCGGAGAGATATTTTTCCATATCGAAGCCGTTAGCAAACGTATACACCAGATTCATCAGCACCACCGCCAGGGTCAGAGAGAGGATGGTAACTGCCGTTTTACTTCTGCTCCGGCTCAGGTTGGCCCAGGCCATTTCCGGCAGGGATGCGCCGGCGGTACCAGTCCTGACTGCACGTTTGCCGCCTTTCTTCCCGGACTGCTGTCCGCCTTCGGTATAGCGCACCGCCTCCACCGGGGAAACCCTGGCGGCAATCCGCCCAGGCCGTGCGCAGGAGAGGAACACCGTCAGCAGAGAAAACGCCGCCGCGCCGATAAAAATCCAGGGGTTGAAGGAAACAAAGGCGTTCTTATAGCTGAGATGGGCCATGATGACCGGGGTCAGCCTGTTGCCGATAACGAAGCCAAGGAGCAGGCCGGCAGGGATGCCTGCCAGACTGAGCAGGAGCGCCTGCCGGCGGATCACACGCTTGAGCTGTTTTCCGGTGGCGCCGATGGTTTTCAGCAGGCCATAAAACTGGATATCATTGGTGACGGAGATCTGGAACACATTGTAGATGATAAGATACCCGGTGAAGATGATGAGCAGGAGGATTACCACAATGGCGGCGAACGTCATGGGATCAAAGTGCTCGGTGATCTGGTCCCCGGTGTAGCCCCAGTTCACGCCGATGTTCAGATAGTTCTCCTCCCCTGCCTCGGTGCATTGATATCCGTAATTTCCCAGCACCGTGCCCAGGTTTTCCCTGATGCCTGCCGCGCTCTTAAACATCACATCCAGGTTCCATGCGCCCGTCATGGAGTTATGCTCTCCGCCCGACAGGGCGCAGATCTCCTCGGCGGCGGACCGGGGCAGAAGCACGTTGTTGGCGATCGCGGCGCTGTCGTACTCCCACCAGCCGGAGAGGGTGAAAGTCCGCTCTATTGTGCAGGGATGCGCGGTTCCATCGTCCAGAGTAATAGGCATGGTAAATTGTGCGCCCACCCTGGGCTCGACGCCCAGCAGGGCCAGGACGTGGGTATCCGTAGCGGCCTCATCAGTGCCCTCCCGGGGGAGAGTGCCTTCCACAGGGGTGCAGAAGTAGTGGGACGCGCCGCCCGGTTCAATGTAGCTGACCTCCACATGGGACTTGTTGAAAGGCAGGTCGTGGGGCATTCCAACAAAGAGGCGGCACCAGGAATCCTGAATCAGCGGATCCCGGCGGAACTGCTCCGCCTGCTCCCAGGTGATACTTTTCACAGTGCCGTGGGCGTCGCCTCCGGCCCGGCGGAAGTTCTCCTGCTGATAGGAGTAATTGATGGACGCGGCGATGGTAAACAGGGAGGTGAACAGCACCGTGGTCAGGGCGATGGCCAGCGCTGCGACGGTGTTTCGGGCTCGGGCCGCTTTCATGGAACGAAAGCCAAGCCGCCGGATACAGCTTCGGTTGGATACTTTGATCATGCCGTTCACCCCCTTGCCACAATGCGGCCATCCTCAATGCGGATGATACGGTCAGCCATCTGAGCGATTTCCTCGTTGTGGGTAATCATCACAATGGTCTGAGCAAACCGCTGGCTGGTGATCTTCAGCAGGCTCATTACATCCTGGCTGGTTCGGCTGTCCAGGTTTCCGGTGGGCTCGTCCGCCAGGATGATAGCGGGCTTCGCTGCCAGCGCACGGGCGATGGCCACCCGCTGCTGCTGACCGCCGGAAAGGTTGCCCGGCAGGTCTTGCAGCTTGGAATCCAGGCCCAGGGTTTCGATGATCTGGTCTGTATAGCCTTTGTCCGGCTGCCCGCCGTCCAGTTGAATGGGCAGGACGATGTTTTCATATACGTTCAGCACCGGTACAAGATTGTAGTTCTGGAACACAAAGCCAACCTTCCGCCGCCGGAAAATAGTCAGCTCATCGTTCTTCAGGGTGGAAAGTTCTCTGCCGTCCACAATGACGGAACCGCTGGTGGGACGGTCCAGCCCGCCCAGCATATGCAGCAGGGTGGATTTGCCCGAACCGGACGTGCCCACGACGGCGGCAAACTCGCCCTTCTCCACTGACAGGTCCACGCCGTCCAGGGCCCGGACCTCCGTGTCGCCGGAACCGTATACTTTCCGCAGGCCGCGGGTTTCCAAAATAGCCATATGATTTACCTCCAAACAAAAGTCTGCACTGCCTTTCGGCAATACAGACTTTAGCACAGAAATCTTTCCAGGTTCTTTCTGAAATCTTACAGTTTGGAAAGATTTCAACTCCGGGGCAGATAGAGGGAGAAGCAGCTTCCCTGCCCCGGCCGGGAGGACACACTGACATACCCGCCCTGCCCCTCTGCGATCTGGCGGGTCAGATACAGGCCGATTCCCACGCCCTCGGTCTCGTAGGCGGCGGGGGAGCGGTAGAATCGCTGGAATACTTTGGCCCGCTCCGCCTCCGGGATGCCGGGGCCGTTGTCCGTGACGTTGATGCGGCAGAACATCTGGCAGGGGATGACCTGGACCGTGACCGTCCCACCGGCGGGCGTGTATTTTATTGCGTTGTCCAACAGGTTGCACACGGCCTCCGCTGTCCACTTGGGGTCAAAGACCGCCCGGGTGTCCGTGGGGATCAGCGTCAGAGTGATCCCCTTCTGTGCTGCTTTGGGGATAAACTGAGCAGCTGCGTCTTCCAGCATAGGCGCCAGCGGCCCCGTCCTGGTGTGCAGGGCCAGGATGCCCGCCTCCAGCCGGGAGGTCTTCACCAGTGCATCCACCAGAGCGCGCAGCTTTTCAACCTGACCCTCCAGGGCCGCGGCGCAGCCCCGGCCCTCCGGGGAAAGCTCCTGTTCCGACAGAAGCTGGGCATACAGCAGAATATTGGCCACCGGGGTCTTCGTCTGGTGGGAAATGTCGGCGATCAGGGTCTTGATCTTGTCCTTTTCCTCCTGGAGTTTTTGGGCGGAGACGGCGTTGGCGGCCAGATAGTGGGCAAATCGTGACTCGACGGCGGAGAGCAGGCTTTCGTCGAAGTTCTGCTCCAGAAAGGTCCCAGCCATGCCTGCGTCCAGCATACGGTTCAGATTTTTCATGACGCGCTTGGCGTGAAGGCGGTTCCAGACCGCGGCAGCCAGCGCAAAAATTGTGATGACAGCGGCAGTGCCGCAGATGATCTTTGTCATATCAATTCACCGCCCAGGTGTAGCCGATGCCATAGACCGTTTTCAGAAAGCGGGGCCTGGAGGGCGTGTCCTCCAGCTTGTCCCGCAGGCGCTTGACGGTGACTGACAGGGCGTTTTCCTCCACGTACTCCGCGCCGCCCGGCCACACCCGCTCCAGCAGCGCCTCACGGGACAGAACGCGGCCCCGGTTTTCCACCAGTATCCGCAGCAGCCGCTGTTCCGTTTTGCTCAGTTCGATGAGCTGGCCGTTTTTGCGGAACTCCATCCACTCAAAATCAAAGGAGAAGCCCTCTAACTCTACTGTGGCCGTCTGCACTGGAGTACTACGCCGCAGCTGGGCGTTGACCCTGGCCCGCAGTACAGCCAAAGAGAAGGGTTTGGTGATATAGTCATCCGCTCCGGATTCAAGGCCCACGACGATGTCTGTTTCCAAATCGTTGGCCGTGAGCAGGATAACGGGGATACTGGGATGGCAGCGCCGCACATCCCCCAGCAAATCAAGCCCGCTCCCGTCCGGCAGGTTGATATCCAGAATGAGCAGATCAAAGTCTTTGCCGGGCAGAATGTTTTGCGCTTGAGATAACGCAGTGCACAGTTCCACTTGAATGCTGTTATTTTCCAGGGCAAACCGGATGCCTTGTCCCAAGGCGGTGTCATCCTCCAGCAGCAAAATGTGCTTCATCGTGGACCTCCTATCAAATGTTAGGTCTATCATACCCGCCTTTAGGCGCTTTTTCAAGGATTTCTTATGCTGCGAATGTGATGCGTTCAATAATTCGGCACATCGTTCCTTATTATCCAATCATTGTGATATAAGAAACCGACAAAATCAGTTGACAAAATAAAGGCGGGGGGGGGGTAAAATGCAAAAGAAAGTTGAATCGCATATCGGCGTTGGAACAAAAGAAAAGGACTAATACACTATTAGGAGGATTATTACCATGAAATGTTTTAACCATCCCGAAAGAGAAGCCGTTGCAACCTGTCAAAAATGCGGAAAGGGTTTGTGCCGAGAGTGTGCTGAAAAGCATTCGCCCTGTCTGTGCGACACCTGTGCCGCCCAGATTCAGCGGGATAGACAGCAGCAAGCCAAAACGAAGGAAGAACAGCGACAGCAGAAATATAAGGACGCTTTGGTTGACACCTGGGGCGAGTTCATCAAGACCGCTGTTATCGGCATTATCGTCGCTATCATTTTCTTGTGCGTGCCGTCTCTGCGGGCAGATGGGCTTGACGGTTTTGGCGATTATGTGGTTTATTTCTTTCTCGTGTTCTGTATTCCGTTTGGCTGGAAATTTTTTACCTATCTGCAATCGTTCATTCCTATCTTTCTTATTGGGACATGGTGGTTTTGGCTTATATACATAGGAGTTAAGGCGTGCCTTTCAATTTTGGTTGGAATCCCCTGCTTTTTTTATCAACTTGTGAAAACGATCCTGACCCAAAGAAAGATCAGCAAGCTGAAATAGCAATATTTGAATGATAGCGGAGGAACCAGGAATTTGCAAAATATCTGCAACCGGTGACATCCGCTGTTCGTTCTATGGATGTATGGACTATATCCCTAACAGGATGAAGGGAGAGAAGGAAAGGAGAAAGTATCATGAAAGGAAAGAAAATTGCCGGAGGGGTAAGGCGTACTGCAATGTTGGGCCTGGCGGGCTGCCTGCTGGCCGGCGGCAGTATGCAGGTATGTGCCGCAACGCTGAAGGATGTGTTTGATGAGCGTTATTATGCGGACACTTATGAGGACTTAAAAGAAGCTTTCGGATATGACCGGGAGATGCTCTGGAATCATTTCGTTGCCTACGGCCTGAATGAGGGCCGCAATATGAACGGCCTGATTGATGTGGTAAAGTACAGAGCGGAATATGCGGATCTGAATGAGGCCTTTGGAGACGATTGGGATGCCTATCTGAATCATTATCTGGCCTATGGTGCAAAGGAAGGACGCAATACGGGTACGGGTTTTAATGCGCTGGACTACGCCGGGAGATATGAGGATCTGCAGGAGGCATTTGGAGAGGATGTTCTTGCCCTGTGGCAGCACTATCAGGTGTCCGGCGCAGCAGAAGGCCGTGAGGCACGGGATGAAAGGATTGTAGCGGCGGAGGAAAAGGCAAAAAGAGCACAGGAGAGTGTATCTAAGCCGTCAGGATCTCAAAAACCGTCAGAAGGCCAGGACTATGTCGAAAGGATAGAACTTGAGAATGGAGGCTGGATAATAAGAACGGTGAACTCGAATGGGGGCGTGGAGACCGATGAATACAACAGCACCGGAAAATGTGTCAAGATTACGTATGCTGAAGACGGCAAGGAGCGTACTGTGGTCGACTTCTACAGCGAGAACGGGATAGATGTCAGACGTCAGATGGATTATGATGAAGATGGTAACATAAGGAGTCACTGTGAGTGGAGATACGGCAGTGATGGGCGCTGGCTCAGTCATAAAGATTATAATCGGGATGGCAGCGCTGTTGAGTATACGTATGATGAGTATGACAGTAATGGAGACTACGTGCGCTGGTCATACCATGAGTATGACAAAGACGGAAGGGAAGTTCATACAGAGTATTTTAGTAGATAGTGATGCGGCAATACGGAAGATACGCTGCCATCCCATCCCACGGATGAAATAGGGAAGATATTTAGAAGTTTAGACGTTAGTAAATTGAAAGAGATGATAAAGCGGGAAGGGAAAGAATGAGAGATAAAAAGATATTCGTAACATTACTATTGATCACAACGGTAATATCATTTACATGCGGCTGCGGCAGACAGGCCGAGCCGGCAAATGCAGAGCTGACGGGGACGGTAGAAGAGGCTGACACAGAGGAGAGCACAGGGAAAAGCACAGAAGAAAACGCGAAGCCGACATCCTCTTCTGCAGCGCTTAAGGAAAGTACGGAGAGTTCAGAAGCTGAAGACAATTCTGAAAGAGAAGTTGATGCGACAGAAGAGCCTGTTCCGAATGAGAACCCTGTTGCGACGGAAAAGCCCGCTCAGACGGAAACACCTGTTGCAACAGAAAAGCCTGTCCAGACAGAAAAGCCGGCGGCTGCTGAGAAAACCGCAGCAACAGAAACGCCCGCACAGCCCAGGACGGAACAACAGTCTGTTCCTGCAGCATCTCAGCCCACCCAGACAACGCCCGTTCAGAACACCGAACCCGTACAGTCTGAGCCAGCACAGTCAGATAATTCATCCGCTCCTGCTCCTACACCAGCACCTACACCTGCTCCGGCACATACCCATTCCTGGTCAGAGACCGGAAGAAATGAAAAAGTAGATTGTTTTGCAGGCACTGCTGCTACAACCATCAACTATTCCTGTAATTGCGGAGAAACCAAAACCGAAACGCAGACAGCCGCATCAAATTGTGACTGGCAGTGGGTGGGAGAATGGCATTATGATAACAGTGGATGTGTTAAGCAAAGGGTTGCATATCATACCTGTGTGACCCATAATACTATGACCACAGAGATGCCCCGGCTTGATGAGGTAGACGAGCATAATTATTGCGAAAACAGGGTAGAGCCCAGCTGTGACACGAAAGGCGAAGTGAGCGTATCATGTAGCAAATGCGGAATGCATTTTCCGGATAAGAGTTATTCAATTACAAACGACAAGTATCCGGATGGCGGCGGCAGCGGGCACAATTTTGTCGAAAGCTCCAGACGGGATTTGAGCGAAGAAGAGGCCGCCTGGTACGGCGAGAATAAAGCATGGGTGACCTATGCCTGTTCTGCCTGCGGCGAGTCGTATGACGATGTGGTAAATAAATAACAAAAGAAGACATGCTGTAGCGTATCGCGGCCCCAAAAAAGACAGAGGAGGATTGATAAAATATGTATTGCACTTCTTGCGGAAAACAGATCGCGGACGATGCCGCATTTTGTCCGTACTGTGGGACACCCGTTCCACAGAGCGATACATTGGCGGAACTGGTTGCCGCGGCGCGTATCGGCGATCAGGATGCCATCGGCGCCTTGTATGAAAAGACGTACAGCAAGGTCTATTACACTGTTAAGTCCATGATCAAGGATGAGGATGCGGTGTTTGACATCGTACAGGACACTTACATAAAAGCATTTGCCCACTTGGACAGCTTTCAGGGTGACACAAAGTTTTTGCCGTGGATACGCCAGATCGCCGCCAACACAGCCCGTGACTGGTTGAAAAAGAAGCGTCCTATGCTGTTTGCGGAACTGAACTCCGGCGACGGGCAGGATACGCCCATAGAGGAACTGCTCCCGGATGAGCGCAGCAGGAATCTCCCGGAGCAGGTCGTCGACCAGGAGGAGACAAAGCGCCTGATCCGCGAGATCATTGGGAAATTGCCGGAGGATCAGCGTGCTGCCATCGGTATGTTTTACTATGAGGAAATGTCGGTAAAGGAGATCGCCGCCGCCATGGGCGCCTCTGAGAGTGCAGTCAAGAGTCGGCTCATGTACGGACGCGGCAAAATCGAAAAGAAGGTTCGGGAACTGGAGAAGCAGGGAACGAAGCTCTACGGCCTGTCTCCGCTTCCGTTCCTGATGCTCCTGTTCCGCAGTCAGGAAGCTTACGCAGCCGAGGTGCCGGACAGCCGGATTCTTCACGCCATCCTTGCCTTGCAGCCTATGGGTGCCGCCACACCGGCCGGGACTGCGAAGGGTGCCGGTACGGCCAGAGCGGCAGGCGCAGAAGTCGCGGGCGCTGCAGCCGGCGGCCTTGGCGCGTTGAAGATCGGACTCATTGTGCTTGCCGCAGCGGCGGTTGTCGGCCTTGGTGTATTTGGTGTGACCCGGATCGCCTCCGGCTCCGCCGAACAGGAGGAACCGTCGACCATTGAAGACATCGCCGACCGGGAGGAGCCGGAGACATCGCTGACCATTGAAGAAATCATCGGCCGGGAGGAGCTTGAGGAACCATCGACCACTCAAGACATCGTCAATCAGGAGGAGTCTGCCCTTATTGACGAGGCACTGGAGCAGTATCGTATCATCATCAGTCAGGCGGACAGTTATGAATATGGAACCATTCCCGACCTTGAGACATACGGTTATCGGTATGCGCTGGTGCTGATGCAGCCGGATGACCTGGTTCCGACGCTGCTGCTGGAAAAGGAAGAAGGAGGTTGGACATTCGTAACAACTATCCGCATTTTCCAATATGACCCGGATACAAAGACGGTGCGTCAGCCCACCGAAACGCTTGCTGGCGGTATCCGCGGCGGCCTTTCCTTGGCCGGGGATGGAGTCGGGATTATGAGCACGGAATGGTCCGGCGGAACCGGTATGGGTTCTGTTACACGGTTCACACTGGACGGAGATTCTCTCAAAAGTGAAACCTGTTGGAAGGGCCAGATATTCGAGATGCCGGAGACGATCACCTTTATTGAGATCGAGTGGCACGAGACCGGGGATCTGTCCGCCCTGGAAGACTGGACAGCACCTGATTCAAGTGAGGCAGCATCATCTGAGTCAGTCGAAAGTGGTACGCTTCCCGCTGACGGGGATCGCATCGTGCTCACCGGAACTATTGGCACATACGATTATGACGGGATCATCGCGCTGCAGGGACAGCCCGACCCCAACGGCTGTGATGAGTATTCCGTGGAGCATTCCCGAAGCATAACCTATCGTGTGATCGTACTGGATACGCCGCAGACTCTGCGCTTCCACAGCGGCGGCGTGGAAGATGAATATTTCAGCAATGAGGCCCGGATGATCAACCTCTATTACGTTGACGGCCTGGACCAGTATGAGGGTCAGCATATTACATTCAGCATCGACCCGGGCAGTACCTGGTGGCCCAGCGATACGTCGCTTCCCCTCGGGCAGCCCTTCACCAGAGACATTCGTATCCTTGACTGAAAAATATTTAGAAGTTAAGTCGTTAGTGAATTAAAAAAGATGATAAAGCGGGAGGAGAAAAAATGAGAGATAAAAAAATATTCGCAACATTACTATTGATCATAACAGTAATGTCATTTACATGCGGCTGCGGCAGGCAGGCCGAGCCGGCAAATGCAGAGCTAATGGGGACGGCAGAAGAGGTTGACACTACGCCGCCATCCCATCCCACGGATGAAATAGAAAATGCAGCGGAATCTCTTCTCATAGACGATGCGCCGGAAGGCGCGGAAGAAAAGGTTGAGTCTGTTGCAGAAGATAGATTTGCCGCGGAAGAGTCCGACGCAGAAGATGAATCCACTGTTGCGGAAGAAGAGGCATCAGAAGAAGAGACAGAGACCGGGAGACCGGCAGCCACAGAAAAGCCGGCGGCCACAGAAAAGCCGGCAGCCACAGAAAAGCCGGCGGCCACAGAAAAGCCGGCAGCCACAGAAAAGCCGGCAGCCACAGAAAAGCCGGCAGCTACAGAAAAGCCGGCAGCTACAGAAAAGCCGGCGGCCACGGAAAAACCGGCTGAGACCGAGAAGCCTGTTCAGGCAGGAGAGGCCGATATACAGAAAGAGGATCTTGCGCAGGGGCAAATAAACGATGATATGCCTGCGCAGACACAGCAGCCTGCATCTATGGAAACCGCAGAACCGGAAAACATCGGTTCTGAACGGCCCCATGAACATAACTGGATCGCTCATACCAATCAGCGATGGGTGTCTCAGATCGTAACGGTAGTAGACGAGCCGGAACGGTATGAATCATATACTATATACGAAATGTACTGGTATAATACAGGCACATGGGAGGAGACGCGGGATCCGGATCGTTTTAGAGAATGGTCTCACAACAGCGAGGGCGGAGCCTTGTATCCAATCTATCATATAGAAAAGAATGAAGACAACCCTTTGTTTTTAGGATATAACGAACTGGGGCAGCCTTCTTTTACAGGAGATCACGTCCTCAGGCCGGGTTATGACTTGATCCCGGCAGTCACACACGAGGAAGATCAGGGATATTACGAAACTTACGTGGACTACTACTATTGCGATTGCGGAGCAACAAGATAACTGATACTTAGCTGCGGGATATCTGCAACCGGTGGCAGTTGTCGTTACTGGGGAAGAGGAGTTCGGACGGAGCCCGGCACAGATTTATGGCAGAGGACATATTACCATTTCCGGAATGACAATGCCCCCATTCTGCACGGTATCGTGATGTATCTTGACAGCGAAAACTGGCTGAAGGCTTCGGTGGAATATGAAAATGAGGAATACCAGCACCTGGGGAGCGTGGTGACAAACAATGGATATTCGGACTGGGCCACAACAGCCATAGAGGCGTCCGTAAAAACAATGTGGTACCGGTTCAGCCGCAGGGAGGATGATTACTGTATTGAATGTTCGGCGGACGGGGCGGCTTTCAGCCAGATGCGCATATGCCATATGCACAGTGGGAAGGGGAAAATCCGGTTTGGAATCTATGCATGCTCTCCGGAGGAATCTTCTTTTCAGGCGGTCTTCTCAAATATGCAGGTCATGGAATGCCAGTGGAGGGCGCATGACGGGCAGCAGCCTGACAGGTTCCATTCCTGCGGGATTATGATATGATACCCGTTAACAAATTTTCCAGTTCTTCTAACGTGATATTGCTTGTTTCAATATCATAATTTATATTTTTGTAGGAGAACTCCACCATGAAAGTGCCTTGATAACCATAAATCATCACTGATATACCATTGATTTCAGATTGCTTTGGATTATCACACATAATAAAATAATCTCTCAACGGTTCTTCGGAAGAACAAATTGCTATTCTCACTTCTCCACCATTTTCAGACTGATACTCAAACACATAATCATGGAGGTGATATTCATCATTCAAGTCAGCGTCTTTGTATCCGGGAATGGACAGAGAATAGAAATTGTTACATTCAAAACTATCAGAAATTTTGTCGGTAAACTCTTTGTAAGTAACACCAACGAACTTATGGAAGTCCTCTAATACTGACATCCACACGTCATAGGGCAGTTTGTCAAAAGAAGTCAGCTGCACGTCCATATCTGAGGTCATAATATTTTCGACTTCATTTACAACAAGCAGATTTGTTTTCGCAGGCTGTGTTGTTTCAGGAGCGTTACCAGGTTGAATAACCTCTGTACTTGGTGTTCCGCCTGGTTGTGCTCCGCCAGGCACACCCTGTGCTCCTGCTCCGCCAGGCACACCTTGTACTCCTGCTGCACCAGGCTCGCCTTGTAATCCAGGTGCAGCAAAAGCACCAACAACAATAAGGCATAAGCAAGCTGCCATAGCCCCCCAAACCTTCCAATGCGATTTCTTCTTCATAGCTGTTTTAGCTCCTTTTACAATGTTGTCATCAAGTTCACCAAGGACTTCAAAGAAATCTTCTTTCTTCATAAATCAAAGCCCCTTTCTGTCAAATATGCTTTTAATTGTTTCCTTATCCGTTCCAGCGTCTTTGAGACGGTTCCCTGCAACATTCCATAATCGCCTGCAATGTCTGAAATTGAATCAGCATACCAATAACGACGAACAAATATATTCCGCTTTTCTATTGGAAGGCTTTTTACAAATGAGTTGATCGCCTTTGACAGTTCTTGGCGGTTAATGGTTTGTTCTACAGTGTCAATGTCAGATACGCAGTCGGCTAATTCATCTAAAACAAGTGTCATTTCACCACCGCCCCGCTTTTCGGCATGGCTGTGCTTATACTTGTTAAATGACAAGTTCCGTGTAATTTTACCGAGAAATGTCGCTAATTGTTTGGGCCAGTGCGTTGGCATTGAGTTCCATGCGTTCAAGTAGGTGTCATTGACACATTCTTCTGCATCTTCTTCGCTGCTCAATATGTTCTTTGCTATGGCTTTGCAGTAATGACCATATTTTTCGGACGTTGCTTTAATGGCTTGGTCATTTCTATCCCAATAGAGCTGGATTATGCCATTATCATCCATAACAAATCCTCCTTTCACCTATATACACAACTTTCAGGTGAAAATCTGACACTCATTTCAACAGAAAACCTTCATTAATGAAACAATTCTCTGATAATCGTCTCGGCACATTCCTCAGAACTATATACACTTGTATCGACCCTGACACTATACCTGATATTTTCGGCCATTAAAGCATGTTGTTCATGTGATTGTGTTTCATATCTATCTCCGCGTGCAATATTACGTTGCCTGCAAATATCCAATGGACAATATACCTCTACAATATCTAACGGATTATCCTTTAATATTTCCAATAATTGATGATAATGCGGCTTTATCTCATCTTTTTCGACCAATATTCCATCAATCAACACGTTTTTTCCCATATCTGAGTATAATTTTGCCGTGTGATACATCATAATTATCACTTCACTGAGATATTTCCAGTAATTTTCACGCAAATAGTTATCTCCGACCATTTCTTGAAATAAATCGTTAGCAACAACATAAAAAAATATATCTTTCTGACGTTGAAGAGCTTCAACAATGGAAGTTTTTCCCGCACTGGTTACACCGTTCAAAAAAATGATTCTTCCTTTTTTCATAGTTTTTACCGTTCCTATATTGTCAAGTGATTTTCCTTAAAAAATCAAGGAATTTTAATATTAATATCTCAGATGAATAAGCCAAGGAGATGGACATTTC
>CAMWUL010000086.1 GCA_947177445.1 uncultured Lachnospiraceae bacterium
CCTTAAAAATATAAGGTTTGTAATAAAAAACATAGAGGTAGATTTGACACTACCGAAAAGAGAACGGGAGGTATCAGAATGGAAAACAAGCTTCATTTTTATAACACATTGACAAGGAAGGTAGAGCAGTTTATTCCCAACGAGGAGGGAAAGGTATCCATGTATACCTGCGGCCCTACGGTTTATCATTTTGCGCATATCGGAAACCTGCGCAGCTATATTATGGAGGATTTGCTGGAAAAGACGCTCCGCTATATAGGCTATGATGTGAAAAGAGTTATGAATATCACGGATGTGGGACATTTGTCCAGCGATGCGGATACCGGTGAGGATAAGATGCTTATAGGCGCAAAGAGAGAGCATAAGTCTGTGATGGATCTGGCAAAATTTTATACGGATGCCTTTATGAGCGATTGCGGAAAGTTGAACATCAAGACGCCCGAGGTGGTGGAACCGGCTACCAACTGTATTTCTGAGTTTATTCAGATGGTAGAGAAGCTGCTGAAGGACGGCTATGCCTATGAAAGCGGCGGAAATATTTATTTTGACACGGCCAAATTGGAGGAGTACCACATTTTTTCCAATCAAACCGAAAGAGAACTGCTGGTGGGCGTCCGGGATGATGTGCAGGAGGATGGGAACAAGCGTAATAAGAGCGATTTTGTGCTGTGGTTTACCAAGTCAAAATTCGATGATCAGGAGCTGAAATGGGACAGTCCCTGGGGGGTGGGCTACCCGGGGTGGCATATTGAATGCTCCTGCATCAGCATAAAACATCTGGGAGAATATATGGATATTCATTGCGGCGGGGTGGATAATATTTTCCCTCACCATACCAATGAAATCGCCCAGAGCGAAGCTTATCTGGGCCATAAGTGGTGCAATTACTGGTTTCATGTGCATCATTTGAACGATAAAGCGGGTAAAATCAGTAAATCCAAGGGGGCCGTGCTCACCATTCCATTTTTGGAGTCCAAGGGATATGATCCGCTGGTATATCGGTGGTTCTGTCTGCAGTCCCACTACCGTAAGCCCCTGGAGTTTTCCTTTGAGGTGCTGGACCAGATGAAAGCGGCTTATGATAAGCTGGTAAAGAGAATCGGAGGTCTTTCGAGGGAAGGAGAGGTTGATCAGGAGAGATTTGACTTTTATCGGAAACAGTTTGAGGAAGCATTGTGCGATGACCTGAATTCCTCCATGGCGATAACCGTGCTGTATGATGTGCTGAAGGCAGAGATTCCGGATGCTTCAAAATATGCGCTGATCAAGGATTTTGATCAGGTGCTTTCCCTGAATCTGACCTCGGCGTATGCGGCGAAGGAAGCGGAAAGCGCGGTGAATGAAGAAATGGAGGCCTATATTCTCTCCAGGATCGAAGAGCGAAAGGCGGCAAAAAAGGAAAAGGATTTTGCGAAGGCCGATGCAATCCGTCAGGAGCTGCTGGAGCAGGGAATCGTCCTGGAGGATACACGGGAGGGCGTGAAATGGAAGAAGGCATAAACGACAGCCTGCTGAAGGATATTCTGAAAACCTTTCATGGAGAACAGAAGGATATCCGGACTTATTCCCCGCTGACGCTGGCCTATATGGGCGACGCGGTATATGATCTCATTATCCGCACTGTGGTGGTGGAAAAGGCGAACCGTCCTGCGAACCAGCTGCACCATATAACGATAGGATATGTCAGCGCCACGGCACAGTCCCGGATTGCACGGGCGCTGGAGGACAGCTTCACGGAAGAGGAGCAGGCCATATACCACCGTGGGAAAAATGCCAAGCCCCATACCACCGCAAAAAATGCCAGCGGTGCGGACTATATGAGAGCTACCGGTCTGGAGGCCGTGATAGGTTATTTATATTTGACAGATCGGATGGATCGGGGACTGGAGCTGGTGGAAAAAGGGATCAGACAGGCAGGGCTGAGGATTTGAGACGGAGGCGGCAGAATGTCTGTGAATAGGGGATGCCCGCACAGGAGAGGAGAAGACATGGCATATCAGGAGTTTATGATCGAGGGAAGAAATGCTGTCATTGAGGCGTTTCGCGCCGGCAGAACCATAGACAAGCTGTATATTCTGGACGGCTGTCAGGACGGGCCCATGGCGACCATCAGGAGAGAGGCGAAAAAGCATGATACATTGGTGAAATATGTGACCCGGGAACGGCTGGACCAGATTTCGGAGACTGGGAAGCATCAGGGTGTGATCGCGGTGGCGGCGGCATATGAGTACGCCCAGGTGGAAGATATGCTGCAGGCGGCCCGGGAGAAGGGAGAGCCGCCTTTCCTTATTTTGCTGGATAATATTGAGGATCCGCATAATCTGGGAGCGATTATCCGGACAGCGAATCTGGCAGGCGCCCATGGCGTGATTATTCCAAAAAACCGTGCGGCCGGTTTGACCGCCGTCACAGCCAGGACTTCAGCGGGAGCGCTGAATTATACGCCGGTTGCAAAGGTCACGAATCTGGCAAGTACCATAGAAGATTTGAAAAAGGAAGGACTCTGGTTTGTCTGTGGGGATATGGACGGCACACCCATGTATCAGCTGGATCTGAAGGGACCCATCGGGCTGGTGGTAGGCAGTGAGGGGGAAGGCGTGGGCAGGCTCGTAAGGGAACGATGCGACATGAGGGCTTCTATTCCCATGCGGGGAAATATCGATTCCCTGAATGTTTCCGTGGCGGCGGGCGTGCTGGCCTATGAGATCCTTCGGCAGCGATTCATGTAAAAGTGTTGCAGGATAATGAAAATGCAGGCAGATATCAGGCGGATGGCGGGAGACAGGGGAAGGAGCGGTAATGACAGGGAGAGATTCGGATTACAGCCAGTACAGTGATGCAGAGCTGATAGACCGGCTCCGCCGGGGGGATGGACCGGTGATGGATCATATCTGCAATAAATATAAGGATCTTGTAAAAAATAAGGCAAAATCCATGTTTATTTTGGGAGCGGACAGCGAAGATTTGATTCAGGAAGGCATGATCGGTCTGTTCAAGGCCGTGAGGGATTTTGACTGCGGGAGAGACGCCAGCTTTTATACCTTCGCGGAGCTGTGTATTAACAGGCAGATGTATACCGCCGTGCAGGCCTCCCGGCGGCGGAAGCATTTCCCGCTGAATACTTATGTTTCTCTGGACAGCGAGAGCGGCGGGGAGGATGACAGAGAAGGAACCTATTTGAGGGAACTGCTGGCGGACAGGGCTGAGCTCAGCCCGGAGGAGCTTTTTTTGGATAAGGAGAGAGTAAGCTACCTGGAAAAGGTTATTGAGGAGGAGCTCAGCGACTTCGAAAAACAGGTGCTGGATTTGTACATGACAGGAATGAGCTATTCTCAGATCGCCCGGGTGCTGGGGAGGGAAGAGAAGGCTACGGACAACGCGCTTCAGAGGCTGAAGAGCAAGATAAAGAAGATGCTGTAGGGCTCCGAAAGGAGCCCTTCTTCTGTAATTAAGAAAGTTCACCATTACTGTTTACGGAGCAGTTCACCTTTTTTTAATATTTATAAAAGATTTCTTCTATTGACTTCAAGCAGGGTGCGGAATATAATCAACAGGATAAAAACTGACTGGTCAGTCGGAAGAGAAAAACGTTCGTAATGCATGGAGGATATATGATATCAAAATTCAGTGTTAAGAAGCCGTATACCGTACTGGTGGGAGTGGTGCTGGCCGTGATCCTGGGAGTGGTTTCCTTTACCAGAATGACGGCGGATCTGCTGCCGAACATCAGTCTGCCATATGTGATTGTGATGACTACATATCCCGGAGCCAGTCCTGAGACAGTGGAGATGGCGGTGACTCAGCCCGTGGAAGCCAGTATGGCTACGGTCAGTAATATAGAGAGCATTCGCTCCGTGTCAAACGAAAATTATTCTTTGGTGATTTTGGAGTTTTCCCAGACAGCCGATATGAATGCCGTATCTCTGGAGATCCGGGAAAGCCTGGATCAGATCAGCAGCTATTGGGATGACACCATCGGAAATCCCATTATTATGAAAATGAATCCGGATATGCTGCCGATCATGATAGCGGCGGTGGGCATGGAAGGAATGGACGAAGGCCAGATCAGTACTTATGTACAAGACTCTATTATGCCTGAACTGGAAAGCATAGAGGGCGTTGCCAGCGTCAATGCCTCGGGCCTGCTGGAGGAAAGCGTTAACGTGATTATCCGTCAGGACAAGGTGGATGCCATTAACGAGAAAATATTTGCCGCTATCGACGAAAAGATGAAGGAGGCGGAACAGGAACTGGCAGATGGCCGGAAGGAGCTGGAAGACGGCGAAAAGGAATTGGAGGACGGCAGGAGAGAGCTGCTGAAGGGGAAACAGGAGCTGACGAATGGCCGGAAGGAGCTGGAGGACGGTAAAAAAGAACTGGAGGACGGCAAAAAGGAGCTGGAGAATAAGCAGAATGAGGTGGCCGGCCAGCTCGCCGTCCAGAAAAATGCACTTTTGTCTGCGAAGACCCAGCTGGAGAAAACCCGCACGGATCTGGCCACGGCAAAACAGCTGAATGACGCCATACAGCAGATGGAAGCCATTCTGCCCCAGGCCGGCGTAGTGGACGATATGAAGCTGCTGAGAGATGGCCGTTTCCTGGAAAATTATACGAGCTATATAGGAGAATGGACAGGAGCAATGGCTGAGCTGGCGCCGGTGATTCAGTCTCTGACGGTTTCCGGAGGAGACGCCGCGTCTGATCCTTCCGTATCCATACAACAGGCCCTGCAGATGATGCAGGATCCAAAGGTGAGAAGCGATTTGGAAAAGCTTCTTCGGGCTGAGCAGGATATCGAGAGACTGCGCACGGATTTTGTAAACAATTCCGCCCTGCCCTTTCTTTCCTCCACAGATGCCCAGGTTGCCCAGATGATCAGCGCCGCAGCGGCACTGGAAAGATGGTGCCCCAGCCTTATGTCGGGAGAGGTGCCCGACGAGCAGTCAATAAAGGAGCTTGTGACCACAGTGTGTACGGCTCTTGGCGCTGCACAGACAGTGTCTGAGAAAATGCTGGAGGCATTGGGACAGTATGAGGATATGAAGACGGCACTGGCGGCAATTACCGGCGGCCTGGGATATGAAGCATATGAGGCTATGATCAGGGAGATGCTGGCCAAGCAAAATATCACAGATATCAATAAGGCAGTGAACGATATCAATAACGGACTGATCGCCATCGAGCAGGGGCAAATGACGGCAGCCGTGGAATTTGCCAACGGCAAGGCCACGATTACCCTGGGAGAATATCAGATGGAGCTGGCTCAGGCCCAGCTGGATTCTGCGGAGGAGCAAATCAATTCCGGTCTGGATCAGATGAAGGATGCCGGGCAGCAGCTGGAGGATGCAAAGGAAAAGCTGGATGAGGGCGAGAAGCAGCTGGCGGACGCCAAAGAGGACGCCTACGAGAAGGCTGACATGACAGACGTGCTGACGGTGGACATGGTTAAAAGGCTTTTGACCGCCCAGAATTTTTCCATGCCCGCAGGCTATGTGACGGAGGACGGAATCGATTTTATGGTGCGGGTGGGGGATAAGCCCTCCAGCGTGGAAGAGCTTCAGACTATTCCGCTGATGGATCTGCACATGGACGGAGTGCCGGTGATTACGCTGGGCGATGTGGCGGATGTGTTCTACACGGATAATTCTGCAGAGATTTATACGAATGTGGACGGAAGCGCCGGGGTCATGCTGACCATCCAAAAGCAGACAGGGTATTCCACCGGGGAGGTATCCGACCTGCTGGGAGCGCGTTTTGAGAGCCTGATGGAGGAGAATCCGGGATTGTCCCTGATTCCGCTGATGGATCAGGGAATCTATATCGACCTGGTCATGGACTCTATTATCAACAATATTCTGTTTGGCGGTGCGCTGGCCATTATCATATTGATACTGTTTTTGAAGGATTTGCGTCCCACTATTGTGGTGGCCTTTTCCATTCCCATCAGTCTGGTAACGGCTATTGTGTGCATGTATTTCAGCGGTGTGACGCTGAACATTATTTCCCTGTCGGGTCTTGCGCTGGGAATCGGTATGCTGGTGGATAATTCCATAGTTGTAATTGAAAATATCTATCGGCTGAGAAGCGAGGGAAGGTCTGTAAAGGAGGCGGCCATGGAAGGAGCCGGGGAAGTGGCCGGCGCCATTGCGGCGTCTACACTGACCACCGTCTGCGTATTTCTGCCGATTGTATTTACGGAGGGGATTACCAGGCAGCTGTTTGTGGATATGGGGCTGACCATTGCCTATTCCCTGATCGCCAGTCTGGCAATTGCGCTGACGGTGGTGCCGGCCATGTCGTCCAAGATTCTGACAAAGACTAAGGAGCAGAAGGAGGGCAGGATATTCGGAGGCCTGATGCGGGGGTACGAGAAGCTTCTGGGAGTCTCTTTGAAAATAAAGCCGGTTCTGCTGATTTTGGTGGCTGTGCTGCTGGTAGTGAGCATTCTGCTGGCCTTCCGCAACGGAACGGCGTTTATGTCCGACATGGATTCCACTCAGCTTACCGTAAGCGTACAGCTGGGGCCCGATGCAGATCTGCAGCAGACGGCGCAGGTGACCAACCAGGTGGTAGAAGCTGTCCTGTCCATAGATGATGTGCAGAATGTGGGCGCCATGACCAGCACCTCAACCATGTCCATGCTGGGCGGAGGCGGCGGAAGTGACAATGCGGCTACCGTTTATGTGGTGACTAAAGAAGACAAAACCATGAATAATGAAGAGATCGCCCGTATTATCAAAGAAAAGACAGCTGAGCTTGAGGCGGAGATCACAGTGGACACTTCCAGCATGGATATGACGGCCATGGGAGGAAGCGGGATTTCCATCCAGGTGAGAGGAAGGGATATCGATACGCTGCAGCGGATTGCAGGCGAGGTGGCAGCTATTGTGGAGAGCGTGGAAGGCACTGTAGAAGTGAACGACGGGATGGGTGAGGCGGAGGAAGAGCTTCGTATTATTATCAACCGGGATGAGGCCGTGCATTACGGTCTGACAGTGGCGCAGGTATTTACGCAGATTGCTTCCAGACTGGCCGATGCCAGCAGCGCCACTACTCTGGTGGCAGCGGACAAGGATTATAATGTATATGTTATGAGCGGCAGTGATATCGAACTGACCAGAGAGCTGGTCAGGAATCTGGAGATCCAGGGCACCGGGGCGGAGGGAGAGACTGTGGAGGTGCCGCTGTCGGACATCGCGTCCTTTGAGGCTGCTCAGGCGCTTACTTCAATCAACCGGGTGGATCAGACAAGGTATATTTCCGTTTCCGCCGCCATTGGGGAGGGGTATAACGTGGGTCTGGTGGCCGGTGACGTGAACGATAAGCTGGCAGACTATGAGCTGCCGGCAGGCTATCAGCTGGTATTTTCCGGCGAAAATGAGATGATCGTGGATGCCATGGAGCAGGTTATGCTGATGCTGGCTTTGGCGGTGGTATTTATGTATTTGATCATGGTGGCACAGTTCCAGTCGCTTTTGCTGCCTTTTATCATCATGTTTACCATTCCGCTTGCGTTTACCGGAGGATTTCTGGGACTGTTTTTCAGCGGCAGCGAGGTCAGCGTTATCGCTATGATCGGCTTCGTCATGCTGGCCGGCATCATAGTGAATAACGGTATTGTGCTGATCGATTACATCAATCAGCTGAGAGAGGAAGGAATGGAGAAGCACAGGGCTATCATGACCGCGGGCCGTACCAGGCTGCGTCCGGTGTTGATGACCGCCTTAACCACGATTCTGGCCCTGTCTACAATGGTGTTCAGCAATGATATGGGTTCAGAGATGGCAAAGCCCATGGCAGTAGTCACCATCGGAGGTCTTTTGTATGGAACATTGCTTACGCTGGTGGTGATTCCCTGTGTTTACGACCTGCTCAGCAAAAGGGAAAGAAAGGAAAAGACACGGCTTCTGGCAAAGCTTCGAGGGAAACACGCCAAGGAGGATAAGTGATGGGAAAGATGACGGACTTGGAGGATATACACCTGATACCGCCCAAGGTGCTTGGGATGTATCAGGCCGTGGCAGAGCTGCTGGAGGAAGGCGTGGATATAAACAGCATCCGCGTCTCCACCATCACTGACCGGGCAGGCATCGGGAAGGGCACGGCCTATGAGTATTTTGACACCAAGGAGGAAATAATAGCCTGTGCCCTGGCGTACCGCATACAGCGGACATTTGAATATATCGACGGCATTTTGACAGAAAAGAACAGCTTTCAGGATCAGCTTGAGCTGTTGCTGGATGAGACGGAAAAGCAGGAAAAAAAGAAGTTTTGCTTTTGGAGACTTGTCCATATGTTGACCGACAGCTCCGGCTTCAGCCAGCTGATCCGTCAGCGTATGGCATCAGAACCCTTTGCGGAGTATTTGCCTGTAAAGGTGTTTGGAAGAGTACTGCAAGGGGGCGTGGAGAGGGGAGAACTGCGAAAGGATCTTCCCTTGGAATACATGGTGTATTCATTGATATCACGTCTGCTGACCTATTTTATGGCGATCACTGCAAAGGACTGCTTTCAGGTGGATGCCGAAGTGCTGCGTCCGTTGATCTGTCAGGGGATCATGGATGAATTGTGCGAAAAAAATAAATAATTGTTGTTGACAAATCATTGCCGGGTTGCTATAATGAATAACGGTGATTGCAAGAGCAGTTACCTGATGCTGCTGTGGCTCAGTCGGTAGAGCGTCGCATTGGTAGTGCGGAGGTCACGGGTCCGATTCCCGTCAGCAGCTTTGAAAATCCATTGATTTTACTGGATTTGTGGGAATCCGGTAATCAAAAAGGTAATCAGACTTATGTTCGATTACCTTTTTTGTTTTCTGAAATTCCGGAAGACTGCTGAGAATCTGCCGTTCATTTTCTGTCCGCTGTTTAGAAATCTGCAAAAATATGTTCAATATGGTCTTAATTACAGAGATTTTTTTTTAAGATACATAAAATTTAGGGCTTTCTATTTTGGGAAAAGTGTATTATAATAAAAGCGAGTTACATGATATATCAATCATGGTGTCAAGGAAGCACGTCAAAGCGATATCTTGCTGGGACCCCCATTTTTGAATTATGGACGACTATACTGCTTTCAAATCAGGAGGAATTTATGAGAGAAAAATACGAATCATTGGCGCTTGTACAATTGAGGGAGCTCGCGAAGGTGCGCGGGCTTAAAGGCACGTCGGGGATGAAAAAGGCCGAATTGGTGGAGGCTATGCTGGCCGAGGATGAAAGGCAGAAGAAGCCGGAGGAAGCTGAAAGCGTCGCAAAGACCCGGGAAGTACAGCAGAATGCGGATAACGGATCCGGCCAGGGCGCATATCGGCGCACCGGAAATGGAAGCAGGCCGTCCCGTTTCCAGCGAGGAGAAAATGCGCGGACGGAGGGTTCCAATTTCCGAGGAGAAAATGCGCGGACAGAAAATTCCAATCCCCGGGGGGAAGCCGTGCGGGCGGAAAATGTGCAGGGTGAGAATCCCCGGACAGAAAATGTGCGAAGAGATACTTACAGGCAGGAGAGCCCGGTCAAAAAAGAAAATTACAGGCCGGAGGCAGCTGCGCGGGGTGAGGATAATCAGAGGACAGAGCCTCAGAGAAGCGAATACCAAAGGCCGGAGGCCGGGACGGCTGCGTCTTCGGAGGGAACTCCTGCACCGCGTCCCAACCGGATCAATGAAGTGTATGATGAGAAAACATATCCCAGGGAGCTGGACAGCGGAGAAGAGGCCAGCGGCATTCTGGAGGTTATGCCCGACGGATACGGTTTTATCCGATGTGAAAATTACCTGCCCGGAGAGAACGATGTGTATGTGGCTCCCAGCCAGATCCGCCGCTTCGGTCTGAAAACCGGAGATATATTGAAGGGCAACAAGCGGATCAAGACTCAGCAGGAAAAATTCAGCGCCCTTCTTTTTATTCGTTCCATCAATGGATATACCACGGAGGAATCCGCAAAGCGGACGGCCTTTGAGGATATGACCCCCATTTTTCCCAATCAGCGTATTCGGCTGGAAACGCCGGGCTGCAGTGTGGCCATGCGGGTTATGGATCTGGTGAGTCCGGTGGGAAAAGGACAGAGAGGCATGATCGTATCTCCGCCTAAGGCAGGAAAGACCACCCTGCTGAAGGATGTTGCAAAATCTATTCTCCGCACCAATCCGCATATGCATATGCTGGTGCTTCTGATTGATGAACGCCCCGAGGAGGTGACGGATATCAAGGAAGCGGTGGTGGGAGAAAATGTAGAGGTGATCTATTCCACCTTCGACGAGCTGCCGGAGCATCACAAAAGGGTTTCCGAGATGGTGATAGAACGCGCCAAAAGGCTGGTGGAGCATAAAAAGGATGTAGTAATCCTGTTGGACAGCATTACCAGGCTTACCAGGGCATACAATCTGGTGGTACCGCCCAGCGGGCGCACACTGTCCGGCGGTCTGGATCCGGCGGCGCTCCATATGCCGAAGCGGTTTTTCGGTGCAGCCAGAAATATGCGTGAGGGCGGGAGTCTTACGATCCTTGCCACCGCTCTGGTGGACACCGGCAGCAAGCTGGATGATGTGGTGTATGAGGAATTCAAAGGCACCGGCAATATGGAGATGGTTTTGGACCGCAGGCTTTCCGAAAAACGCATTTTCCCGGCTATCGATCTTGCAAAATCGGGTACCAGGAGAGAGGATCTGCTGTTGAATTCCGAGGAACTGGACGCCATCAATATTATGCGTAAGGCTTTGAACGGTTTGAAGCCGGATGAAGCCACAGACCGTATTCTGGATATGTTTGCCCGGACCAGAAATAACAATGAATTTGTTATGATGGTAAAAAAGAACAAATTTATATAAATTAGGACTTGCAAGAAGGAGATGCATGTGCTACAATAATAAAGCTGTTTGTGGTTCCATAAGCAGTGCGGATGTGAACATAAAAATATATATGTGATCGTATAGAGAGGTGAAAGCGATGAAAGAAGGAATCCATCCCCAGTATTATCAGGCAACTGTAACCTGCAACTGCGGCAATACCTTCGTGACCGGTTCCACAAAGCCGGAGATTCACGTAGAAGTCTGCTCCAAATGCCATTCATTCTACACTGGTCAGCAGAAGACAGCAAGAGCCGACGGACGTATTGAGAAGTTCAACAGAAAATACGGCGTAAAATAGGAATCGCAAAAAAGGTTGAGGTGCATTTATCTCAACCTTTTCTGTTAGAAGCTTCCGAGAGAGGGAGAAATATATGGCGGGAAGAAGAGGAAAACATTATTCCGGGATCGGCGGACAGGCGGTTCTGGAAGGTGTTATGATGAAAAACGAGGAAAAATATGCGGTGGCGGTGAGAAAACCCGGCGGGGGAATTGCCGTGGAGCTGGAAAATTATCAGGGTGTGATGCATGGGAGTAGGATAAAGGAAATTCCCTTTGTACGGGGGATTTTTAATTTTATTGATTCCATGATACTGGGAATGAAGTGTCTGAATTATTCCGCATCTTTTTATGAGGAGGAAGATGAGGAAGAGGATCTCTTCGAGAGACAGAAGAGTCCGGGCAGGAAGCCGGGAGGACGGGGAGAATCTTTGGTGACGACCCTGGTAACCGTGATGGCCATCGCACTTGCAGTGGGGATCTTTGTGGTGCTTCCTTATTTTCTGGCTTCTTTATTTGACGGATTTGTAAGGAATAATTCATTGATGGCGATCATAGAGGGAGCGATCAGGATTCTGATCTTTATCCTGTATGTGAGCGGGATCAGTCTGATGAAGGATATCAGAAGACTTTACCGATATCATGGGGCGGAGCATAAATGTATCAATTGTATTGAAAAGGGTCATCCGTTAACGGTGCATAATGTGATGAAAAGCTCCCGTCTTCACAGAAGGTGCGGAACCAGCTTTATCTTTTTTGTGCTGTTTGTCAGCATCATTCTGTTTTTCTTTATCCGGGTGGATAATGTTGTTCAGAAGGTGATTCTGAGGATTTTGCTGATGCCGGTGGTAGCCGGGATATCCTATGAGATTATCCGCCTGGCAGGCCGTTCTGATAATTTGTTTGTGCGTATTATTTCCGCGCCCGGCATGCTGATCCAGCGCATGACTACGAAGGAACCGGATAAGGGGATGGTAGAGGTTGCCATAGCTGCGGTGGAGGCTGTGTTTGACTGGGAAAAGTATCTGCAGGACAACTTTGGCTATGAGGAGATTACATGACCTACGCACAGGCTTATGAAACGGGAAAGAATATTTTAACAAAAGCAGGTATTTCCGAGGCTGGACTGGAGGCCAGACTGCTTTTGGAACATGTCTGCGGTACAGGGAGAAATGATCTTCTGGTTCATGGAGACAGGCCGGTAGATAGTGTTCAATGCAGCAGCTATGAACAGCTGCTGGCCAGGAGAGCCGAAAGACTTCCTCTGCAGTACCTGACGGAAAGCCAGGAGTTTATGGGACTGGATTTTGCCGTGAACGGGCATGTGCTGATTCCCAGACAGGATACGGAAATTCTGGTGGAGGAGGTTTTGAGAAATCTTCACGATGGAATGGAAATACTGGACATGTGTACCGGTTCGGGATGTATTCTGATCAGTCTGTTGCGGTACAGCAACGACTGTGCCGGACTGGGAGTGGATATTTCCGGTGATGCTTTGAGAGTGGCCCGGAAAAATGCTGAAAATATTCTGAATGGTTTTCCTGTTAAGGTACAGTTTCTGGAAAGCAATCTGTTTGAGAGTGTGGAAGGAATGTTTGATGTAATCGTCTCCAATCCGCCCTATATTCCTGCCGGGGACATCGAAGGACTGATGCCGGAGGTACGGGATTATGAGCCAAGGATTGCCCTTGACGGCGGAGAGGATGGTCTTGACTTTTACCGGAAAATACTGGAGGGAAGCCGCTGCCATTTGAAAAAGGGCGGAATGCTTTTTTTTGAGATCGGATACGATCAGGGGGAAGCGGTGAGCAAAATGATGAAGGATGCCGGTTTTCTGGAGGTGCTGGTCAGGAAGGATTATGCAGGGCTGGATCGTGTGGTATTTGGAACACGGAGCTTTGCATAGAATGTGAGGAAATATATGTTTGATAAATTAGAGGATTTATTGATTCGGTTCGAAGAGATCATGGGCGAGCTCCATGAACCTACCGTAGCCAATAATCAGGAGCGGTTCCGAAAGCTTATGAAGGAGCAGAGCGATCTGACGCCTATTGTGGAGGCCTACAGGGAATACAAAAGGTGCAGGCAGGAGATCGAGGATTCCCTGGCTATGCTGGAGGAAGAAAACGACGATGAAATGCGGGAGATGATCAAAGAAACTTTGTCCGAAAACCGGAAGCGGACGGAGGAACTGGAGCAGGAGATGAAGATTCTGCTGCTGCCAAAGGATCCCAATGATGAAAAGAATGTGATAGTGGAGATCCGGGCCGGAGCCGGCGGAGATGAGGCGGCTCTTTTTGCGGCGGAGATATACCGGATGTATGTACACTATGCGGAAGGACGGCGGTGGAAGGTAGAAACCATGAACGCGGACGAGATCGGGATCGGCGGCATGAAGGAAGTACAGTTTATGATTAATGGACAGGGCGCCTATTCCAGAATGAAGTATGAAAGCGGTGTGCACAGAGTGCAGAGAGTGCCTGAGACGGAGAGCGGAGGCCGCATTCATACCTCTACCATCAGCGTGGCTGTGATGCCGGAGGTGGATGAGGATATTGACATTACCATCGATGAGAAGGATATCCGGGTGGATGTGATGAGGGCGTCGGGAAACGGCGGACAATGTGTGAATACTACCGATTCGGCAGTGCGCCTGACCCATTATCCTACGGGCATTGTCGTATACAGCCAGACGGAGAAGTCTCAGATTCAGAATAAAGCCAAGGCATTCGCCCTGCTGAAGGCAAAGCTTTACGACATAGAACAGCAGCAGAGACATGATGCGGAAGCGGAAATGCGCAGGAGTCAGATCGGAACCGGAGACCGCTCCGAGAAAATCCGCACCTACAATTTCCCTCAGGGCAGGGTAACTGACCACCGCATCGGACTGACGCTTTATAAGCTGGATAAGGTTATGAACGGAGATATCGGCGAGATCATAGATGCCTGCATTGCCGCCGATCAGGCGGCCAAGCTGGTAAAGATGGGAGAAGCCTAAGAGAAGCCTGAAAGCAGTCTAAAATCAGCCGTACCCTGGGAACTTTCCCAAGGTACGGCTGATTTCGCTTTAGTGAACATCGGACTCTGGCTGATCTTGATCGAACTGTCTCAGGATTATTTTTTTCAGGGTGTCCTGGCTTAGGAAGGGAGCCAGCCCCTGAAGCTGAGAGAGATCCCCGTCAAAGGAGGCCTCAGCGGCCAGTCGGTCCAGCTTTTCCTGGCTTAAGAAGGGAGCCAGCCCC
>CAMWUL010000087.1 GCA_947177445.1 uncultured Lachnospiraceae bacterium
TCCGACAATCAAGGCAAGCCGAAATATTACATCTATATGCATCAACAATTTTATATTCATCTATCTTTTTTTCGGTAAATTTCTTAATAAGACTGCTTGTATCACCATTTATTCTTGGAGAACCATTCAATATCAAAGTTTTCATAACAACTCCATTTCGGATCTTGTAAATATTCAGTTACAAATCTATCATATCATATTTTGGGGTGTTCATCATCAATAGTTATTATATTTGTCTTGCATGGCAGAATACAAGTTTTTGCTGATAAGCGCATATTCTTCCGATTGGTTCAGGAGGGCTCATATTGTAATGGAAGGGACACAGGCGCCAAGTGCAGGATATGCTGCAGGGCGGCAGTCGGAAAAGCTTGAAAAACCAAATAATCAAACGAAAAAATATCGGGAAGCGGGGAAAGATGCAGGAAAACTTGAAAAACGAAAAAGTATTCTGGGAACTGTAAGAGCATTAACGAAATTCCTGAAGAAGCAGAAACCTGTGTTGAGCACATGGAAGGAAAAATGCAGAATATGGAATAAATGCCGGCAAAAAGCAGACTCTAATACAAACGGACGTTTATGATCCGCAAGGCTGGCGCGGACTGTAGACGTCGGATTCGTATGGGAGGCCGGCATGAAAAAGAGGCGCATGTCCCGTATCCTTTTCGGGGGTTTTGCGGCGGTTTTTACAGCAGCTCTCTGGACGGCGGAGACGGAAGGAAGGGCTCATTTTGTTCCGGATTATGACAGGATGAGTCTGGAGAGCGTGTTGGAGCAGGAGCAATTGTCCCGGGAGGACTACGAGATGCTTTTCCGACAGACAGGTCTTGCCCCCGTCGGTGTGGATCAGCTTTATGCGGAGGGCCGTCAGGATATATTGCGGGTCCTGCAGGAGCACTTTTTTGAGAAGGTGAAGGTACAGTGCCGCAGCACACTTTTCCTTGTGAGAAGTGAGCAGGTGGAGACGTCGGAAGACATGCAGGCAGATTATCTGCCGGCGCTGGAGGAGGGCGATATTCTGGTCAGCTTCAGCAGTCATATCCTGGGCTGGCGAAGCGGGCATGCGGGAATTCTGGTGGACAGGGAGGGAGAGCTGGTGCTGGAGGCTATTTGTCTGGGGTGCGATTCGGCGATTTGTTCCCTGGAAGACTGGAAGAGGGATCCCAGTATTGCGGTGCTTCGGCTGAAGGATGTCTCTTTGGAGGAGCGTGCAGAGATTGCAGACTATGCCCGGGAGCATCTGGCAGGCCTGCCCTACCGGCTGGACTCCTTTGCTGTCCGGGGAGGCAGAGGCGCTTCGGATCATACCTTGTCCGGCACTCAATGCGCGCATCTTATATGGTGGGTCTATTATCAATTCGGATATGATCTGGACCCGGGCGGAGACTGGATCGTCACTCCCGGAGATCTTTACCGGAGTGAGCTGCTGGAGCTGGTGCAGGTCTATGGCATAGAACCGGGGTACGGAAGGGGAATGCCTGTTTCGGCAGACCCATAGATTAAGATTTTCTAAATTTTGTAGTTTTGTCCTTTTTTTTCGGAAACCCTCTTGAAAAAGCACACGATAAATCGTATATTATTATTGTGTACCAAGTATTTTATAAGGCATGGAGGGAAAAAAATGACAAAAGCGGAAGTATTGAAAAAAGAGATACTGCGGCAATACCGCAGTGTACGCCAGTTTGCCATGGAAATGGGGATTCCATACAGCACGCTGGTGACGGCTCTGGAGCGAGGCATTGAGGGGATGGCTTACGGGACCGTTATTAAAATGTGTGACAAGCTCAGCCTGAACCCGGTAGATTTTTCTTCTCTGGAGAGGGATGCCTCTCTGGGAGCCCAGCTTCTGGAAAATCGTGTGATGCAGAATTATGTAAAGCTGAATCAGTGCGGACGGGATAAGGTTTTGGAGCTGATGGATGATTTTGTCCAGATAGATAAATACAGGGCAAAAGGAAAAAAGAGTAAATGAGATATGTAAAAGGCTTCCCTGCCGCCGCGGCGGGGAAGCCTTTTTCTAACAATAACCGTCAAACATCATGCCGCTGTAGGCGCTGGTGGCATAGGGCACGATAAAATTATGTCCGGGATTTTTGTAAGCCACAATAATCCTCTGAACGTAGTTCATGGGGTTCAGAGAGATCTGCTCGCTTTTCCGGAGGAGCATGTTGGAAAAGCTTTTCAGATACCCAAAGCTTTCGGAGACATCGTTTGACCGCGCTGCGGTCTGGTGGAGAAGCTCCTTATCCACATTCAGCGTGCCGTCCTCCTTCAGGGTGAAGCCCATAGGCTCCATGGAGCTGGTGTAGGATGCCGCGATTCCTTTCATTTCGGAGACCAGCTGCCGGCTCTTGGTCTGGGAATCCAGATAGGTGGAAGCCGCCTTGATAAAGTCGTTGTAGCCGCCGATCAGGTGGGATACGTTATCCGCCAATGATTCCACGTCCGTTTTCAGGCCGATGCGGACGGGCTTATCCTTGGGAGTGACGCCCTTCAGCAGTATGTCAAAGGTTTTATCCAGGGTTACATGATTGTCGGGAGAGCTCTGAAGTCTGCCGTTTACCGCAAAGCTTGCGTCCGAGGCGGCCCTGCTGGTTTTATTCAGCCCGAAATATTCCACCGTGCCGGATGTCTTGCTGGTGTGGGCGTCGCTGACGCGAAAGCTTCGGGCTTTTCCCGGTCCCCTTCCGCTGCCCTCCGAGGTAAGACGCAGAGCGGTTCCGGCGTCGGATTCCGCCACCTCCGCCCGGACGCCGATTCCGGAATTGTTGATCAGGCGGGCCAGACGGTCCTGGATCTCCCGGTTGGTTTCCGATTCTCCCACAGAAAACTGGAATTCATAATTCATATCCCCTACGCTGACATCAAAAGAGTAGGTGCCTGTCTGCAGCGCCGCACGGCCTTCCGGAAGGAAGGAACCCAGATTTTCCTGGGATGCGGCCAGAGAGCGAACCTCCAGCTCCAGAGAGGGTACGTCCGCGGCGGTCTTCTGAGGACCGATATAGGAGGCCGTCACCAGTTGTTCGTCTGTGGAATAGGCGCTTTTTTTGCTGAATAGCCCATTTTCCTCCAGACCGCCCAGCTGGGCGATGGTATTTTTCAGCTCCCGGGCATTTTCCTTGATGTCCACAGCATAACGCTGGGTAGCCTTATTGGTGATGGGAAGATACCAGGGAGTGTCCGTATTCATTTTTACTATAGAGTTATAAACACTGCGCAGCTCGCTTCTTTTATGAGTATCATATCGGGTGAGAGCCTTCGGTGTATATGTGGTGAGATAGTTGTTGCATACCACATTAAGAACAGAACTCATTGCAATACCTCCTTCCCCCGACAGATGGTTTGCCTTAATTGAGTATATTGTACCATATTAGATAGGAAGAAACAAGATTTTTTCCAAAAACTGTTGACGGCGGAGACGGCTTATGGTATAGTATTCAAGCAAAATAAGATTTCAGGTCTTTTTTTTATGCTCAATTTTCATACTGAAAACAGTTGACAAAACACGTGGAGGTAGCGACATGCGTACTAAAATCACTTTGGCTTGTACCGAATGCAAGCAGCGTAACTACAATACTACCAAGGATAAGAAAGCGCATCCGGACAGACTGGAGACAAAGAAGTACTGCAGATTCTGCAGGACACATACGGTTCACAAGGAAACCAAGTAAACAGCCGTGCTGCGCCGTGAAGGCAAAGGCGATGCCCGCCGAAGCGGGCGGAAGGGTAAAGTTTGAAAGAAGTTCCCTTTCAAATTTTGATTGGTATGCGTGTTAAAGCACGCGTGGGGGATAAATATGGGAGATTCCGCAGAAAAGCAGTCCCGCCCCAGCTTTTTTAAGGGCGTGAAGGCTGAGTTTAAAAAAATTGTATGGCCGGATAAGCAGGCAACCCTGAAGCAGTCCATAGCCGTCGTGGCAATCTCTGTTGTTGTGGGAGTCATCATTGCGATATTGGATTTTGTCATCAAGAGCGGAGTGCACTTCTTAACATCAATTTAGAGATTAAAGCGAGGTTAATGTATGGCAGAGGCAAAATGGTATGTGGTCCATACCTACTCGGGGTATGAAAACAAGGTTAAGGCCAATATTGAGAAGACCATTGAGAACAACAAGCACCTTGCGGAGCAGATTCTGGAAGTCAGGGTGCCCCTGCAGGATGTTGTGGAAATGAAAAACGGCGCCAGGAAGACCGTTCAGAAGAAAATGTTTCCTGGATATGTGCTTCTCAATATGGAAATGAATGACGATACCTGGTATGTAGTGCGCAATACCCGGGGCGTCACCGGTTTCGTAGGGCCGGGGAGCAAGCCGGTTCCCCTTACGGAAGCCGAGATGAAGCCTCTGGGAATCAAAACGGAAAATGTCTCCATCGATTTTGTGGAGGGAGACAGCATTGCCGTGGTGGCCGGTGTTTGGAAGGATACCGTGGGCGTTGTCCAGAAGCTGGATTACAACAAGCAGACCGCCACGATCAATGTGGAGCTGTTCGGCAGGGAGACTCCCGTGGAGATCAGTTTTGCCGAGGTCAGAAAGCTTTGACCGGTCAGGCCGGACAGCAATGAAAGATGTCTTTCACCCGTAAAACCGGGTGCGGCATATAGAGGACGTTACGTCCCAAACCCGCGGAGCGCGGCAAGCGCGGCGGGCCGGGCTTTGGTCCGGGCAGCAAGTGGGAGCAGAAGCGGTGGTTTTGTTTCTGCGCCGGATTACCGCCGAAGGAAGGGCCTGTACAGAGCGGGCCGACGGCGGTCTACCACATTATAGGAGGTGCCAAAATGGCAAAGAAAGTAACAGGATACATTAAATTGCAGATTCCTGCCGGCAAGGCTACGCCGGCTCCGCCTGTAGGTCCTGCTCTGGGACAGCACGGCGTGAATATCGTTGAATTCACAAAGCAGTTCAACGCCAGGACTGCGGACAAGGGTGATGTGATCATCCCTGTAGTGATCACCGTGTATGCGGACAGAAGCTTCAGTTTCATTACCAAGACTCCCCCTGCAGCAGTGCTGCTGAAGAAGGCCTGCGGCCTGAAGTCGGGATCTGCGGTGCCCAACAAGACGAAGGTAGCATCCATCTCCAAGGCCAAGCTTCAGGAGATCGCAGAGATGAAGATGCCGGATCTGAATGCGGCGAGCCTTGAGGCTGCCATGAGCATGATCGCGGGCACGGCGCGCAGCATGGGCATTACGGTAGAGGAATAAAAAATATCATCTGATCGATAACAATTTGGGAGACAACGGAAGGTTGTCGCTGGAACCTAGGAGGTAAGATAATGAAACATGGTAAGAAATATGCCGAGGCCGCAAAGCTTGTAGACCGCTCCATGCTGTACGAGCCGGCTGACGCGATTGCTTTGGTAAAGAAGACTGCAACAGCAAAGTTCGATGAGACCATCGAGGTGCATATCCGCACAGGCTGCGACGGACGTCATGCGGAACAGCAGATCCGTGGCGCAGTGGTGCTGCCCAACGGAACCGGTAAGACGGCCAGAGTGCTGGTGTTCGCAAAGGGCGACAAGATAAACGAGGCTGAGGCGGCGGGAGCCGACTATGTGGGCGGAGAAGAGCTGATCCCGAAAATCCAGAACGAAGGCTGGCTGGATTTTGATGTGGTGGTGGCAACACCTGACATGATGGGCGTGGTGGGCCGTCTGGGTAAAACCCTGGGTCCCAAAGGCCTGATGCCCAACCCCAAGGCCGGCACCGTGACCATGGACGTCACCAAGGCCATCAAGGATATCAAGGCCGGTAAGATCGAGTACAGACTTGACAAGACCAATATCGTACATGTGCCTGTGGGCAAGGTGTCCTTTACGGAGGAAGCTCTTCAGGAAAACTTCAACGCCCTTATGGATGCCATTGTCAAGGCAAGGCCCAGCGCGTTGAAGGGACAGTACCTCAGGAGCATTACGCTGGCCAGCACGATGGGCCCCGGCGTGAAAGTCAGCGTCGCAAAGTTTTGATCGTCCGGGGGTTGACTTATGCCGGCCCCCTGTGATATGATTCTAAAGGTCGCAAGACCAGGCCGAAGACAGTAGGTCCCAAGGTATCTTTCTGCAGACAGCGGGGAGATATGCGGGGTAAGCCAGAGGCGCCTACCGAGGAAAGAGTTTTTGATAAGACTTTCAGCCTCCCTGTCTTCAGGGAGGCTTTTTATCATGATAAACTCCTTTCGGCAGGGATTGATCCCACCAAAATCTATAAGGAGGTAAAAAGATGGCAAAGGTTGATTTAAAGAAACCGATCGTAGACGAGATTTCCGCCAGCATTAAGGATGCTCAGTCCGTTGTCTTGGTAGATTACCGCGGACTTACGGTTGAGCAGGACACCCAGCTGCGCAGAAAGCTGCGGGAGGCGGGAGTGACCTATAAGGTATACAAAAATACCTTTATGAACTTCGCCTTTAAGGGAACGGATTATGAAGGTCTGTCCCAGTATCTGGAGGGCCCCAGTGCAGTGGCGATCTCATCCGATGACGCTACGGCTCCCGCCAGAGTTCTGGCTGAGTTTGCAAAGACAGCCGACAAGCTGGAGATCAAGGGCGGCGTAGTGGAAGGCACTGTGTATGATGCCAAGGGAATGGCAGCTATCGCAAGCATTCCTTCCAGGGAAGCGCTTATTTCCAGACTGCTGGGCAGCATGCAGAGTCCGATCACCAATTTCGCAAGGGTGATGAACCAGCTGGCAGAAAAAGGCGGCGCGTCCGCATGCGGAGCATCTGCTGCCGGTGCTGAGGAGGCTCCCGCAGCCGAGGCGGAAGCTCCCGCTGCAGAGTAATTGTCCGTGAACAGTAACAATCGTTTACAACATAAATTTCAGAAAATGGAGGAAAATAAAAATGGCTAAATTGACGGCTCAGGAACTGATCGACGCTATCAAAGAGTTGAGCGTATTGGAATTGAATGATCTGGTAAAGGCTTGCGAGGAAGAGTTCGGCGTATCTGCAGCTGCAGGTGTTGTGGTGGCGGCAGCCGGCCCTGCTGCGGTTGAGGAAGAGAAGACCGAGTTCGATGTAGAGCTGACCGAAGTCGGAGCAGAAAAGGTAAAGGTAATCAAGGTGGTGCGTGAGGTTACCGGCCTTGGCCTGAAGGAAGCGAAGGATGTAGTTGACGGAGCTCCCAAGGTAGTGAAGGAAGGCGTTTCCAAGGAAGAAGCTGAAGAGCTGAAGAAGAAGCTCGAGGAAGTGGGCGCAAAGGTGACCCTGAAATAAAGAGATCTGCCATATATAATGTATCCAGCGGATACGCAGTAAAAGACGGCTTGTCGGATGACGGGCCGTCTTTTAAATATTTTTCACACAATTCCAAAAATTCTGCTTGACCCTTTTTCCAATTTGTGTTAGTATGGATGGTGCACTATTGTGCAGTGCTTTGCGTGTTTTTTGCAACATAGGCATGAAATTCAGAAAGAACGGGGTGAAATGTCAATGGAAAAAAACAGAATACGTCCCATTGCCGGTACCAGGGTTAAACGTATGAGTTATGCAAGACAGAAAGAGGTTCTGGAAATGCCTAATCTGATCGAGGTCCAGAAGGACTCCTATCAGTGGTTTCTGGACGAAGGCCTGAAGGAGGTCTTTGACGATATCTCTCCCATTGCTGACTACAGCGGATCCTTGAGTCTGGAGTTTGTGGACTTTGAGCTGTGCAGGGACGATGTGAAATATTCTATTGAAGAATGCAAGGAGAGAGATGCTACCTACGCGGCGCCTCTGACTGTGACAGTTCGTCTGTACAATAAAGAGAAAGAAGAGATTAGTGAACATAAGATTTTTATGGGTGACCTTCCTCTGATGACAGAGACCGGCACCTTTGTGATCAATGGAGCAGAGCGCGTTATTGTCAGCCAGCTGGTACGTTCCCCCGGTATCTACTATGCCATTGGCCATGATAAGATCGGAAAACGCCTTTTTTCCTGTACGGTGATTCCCAACAGGGGCGCCTGGCTGGAATATGAGACGGATTCCAACGACATATTTTATGTGCGTGTGGACAGGACCCGTAAAGTCCCCGTGACGGTTCTGATCCGTGCTCTGGGCATCGGTACCAACGATGAGATCCGGGAGGTATTCGGGGATGAGCCCAAGATTGAAGCCAGCTTTACCAAGGATACGGCCGAGAATTATCAGGAAGGTCTGCTGGAGCTGTATAAAAAGATCCGCCCCGGAGAGCCTCTGAGCGTTGAAAGCGCTGAAAGCCTGATCAACGCTATGTTTTTTGACCCCCGCAGGTATGACCTGGCCAAGGTGGGAAGATATAAATTCAACAAAAAGCTGGCTTTACGGAACCGAATCCGTCATCAGGTGCTGGCTGCCGACGTGGTGGATCCCACCACGGGAGAGGTGCTGGCCGCCGCAGGAGATAAGGTGGATGCTGCGCTGGCGGATCAGATTCAGAATGCAGCCGTTCCTTTTGTGTATGTTCAGACGGAAGAGCGCAAGGTGAAGGTGCTGTCCAATATGATGGTGGATCTGACCAGCTTTGTGGACTGCAATCCCAGAGATTTCGGCATTCACGAGAAGGTCTACTATCCCGTGCTTGCACAGATCCTGGAAGAGTTTGCCTCGGATCCCGAAAAGCTGGCGGAGGCTATTCGTAAAAACGTTCATGAGCTGGTTCCCAAGCATATTACAAAGGAAGATATCATCGCTTCCATCAATTATAATATGCATCTGGAATACGGCCTGGGAAATGACGATGATATCGACCACCTGGGCAACAGGCGCATCCGCGCGGTGGGGGAGCTTTTGCAGAATCAGTACCGCATCGGCCTGTCCAGAATGGAGAGAGTGGTCCGGGAGCGCATGACCACCCATGATACCGACGAGATTTCACCCCAGTCCCTGATCAATATCAAGCCTGTGACGGCAGCCGTAAAGGAATTTTTCGGTTCCTCTCAGCTGTCCCAGTTTATGGATCAGAATAACCCGCTGGGCGAGCTGACTCATAAAAGGCGTCTTTCTGCCCTGGGCCCCGGCGGCCTTTCCAGAGACCGGGCAGGATTCGAGGTCAGAGATGTGCACTATTCCCATTATGGAAGAATGTGTCCTATTGAGACGCCGGAAGGTCCCAACATCGGTCTGATCAACTCGCTTGCCAGCTATGCCAGAATCAATGAATACGGTTTTGTGGAAGCTCCTTACCGCAAGATCGATAAAACAGATAGAAACAACCCCGTGGTTACCGACGAAGTGGTATACATGACCGCGGACGAGGAGGACAATTATCATGTGGCCCAGGCCAGTGAGGCTCTGGATGCCGATGGACATTTTGTCCGCAATACCATTTCGGGCCGTTACAAGGATGAGACCTCGGAGTATCCCCGGTCCATGTTTGACTACATGGATGTATCTCCGAGAATGGTGTTCTCGGTGGCTACAGCGTTGATCCCTTTCCTGGAGAATGATGATGCCAATCGTGCCCTGATGGGATCCAACATGCAGCGTCAGGCGGTTCCCCTTCTGACTACGGAAGCCCCTGTGGTGGGTACCGGTATGGAGCCCAAGGCGGCGGTGGACTCCGGTGTCTGCGTGCTGGCAAAGAAGGCGGGGACGGTGGAATACGTGTCCTCCGATCTGATCCGGCTGGCTTATGACGACGGGGAGAAGGCAGAGTACCATCTGACCAAGTTTTCCCGGAGCAATCAGTCCAACTGCTACAACCAGAAGCCCATTGTATTTAAGGGAGACCGGGTGGCCGCAGGACAGGTGATTGCGGACGGTCCTTCCACATCTATGGGAGAGCTTGCTCTGGGCAAAAACCCTCTGATCGGCTTTATGACCTGGGAGGGATATAATTATGAGGACGCGGTTCTGCTCAGCGAGCGGCTGGTGCAGGAGGACGTATATACTTCCGTACACATTGAAGAGTATGAGGCGGAAGCCCGTGACACCAAGCTGGGGCCGGAGGAGATCACCCGCGACGTACCCGGCGTGGGCGACGAGGCCTTGAAGGATCTGGACGACAGAGGAATTATCCGCATCGGCGCAGAGGTTCGGGCGGGAGATATTCTGGTGGGCAAGGTTACTCCCAAGGGAGAGACGGAGCTGACGGCGGAGGAGAGGCTGCTTCGCGCCATTTTCGGCGAGAAGGCCAGAGAAGTCCGCGACACGTCGCTGAAGGTGCCTCACGGCGAATATGGTATTGTGGTGGATGCCAAGGTGTTCACCAGGGAGAACAGCGACGAATTGTCTCCCGGAGTGAATCAGGCAGTCCGCATTTATATTGCACAGAAGAGAAAAATTTCCGTGGGCGACAAGATGGCAGGCCGTCACGGCAACAAGGGTGTGGTATCCCGCGTGCTGCCGGTGGAGGATATGCCTTATCTTCCCAATGGGCGTCCGCTGGATATTGTGCTGAATCCTCTGGGTGTGCCTTCCCGTATGAACATTGGACAGGTACTGGAGATTCATCTTTCTCTGGCGGCAAAGGCCCTTGGATTTAATGTGGCCACGCCCGTGTTTGACGGGGCCAACGAGCGGGATATCATGGATACCCTGGATCTGGCCAATGATTATGTGAATCTGGAGTGGAAGGAATTTGAGGCGAAGCACGGAGAGGAGCTGCTGCCGGAGGTACTGCAGTATCTTTATGATAACAGGGACCACAGGGAGCTCTGGAAGGGCGTTCCCATTTCCAGTGACGGAAAGGTTCGTCTGCGGGACGGCCGGACAGGGGAATATTTTGACAGCCCCGTTACCATCGGCCACATGCATTACCTGAAGCTTCATCATCTGGTGGATGACAAGATTCATGCCCGTTCCACCGGCCCGTACTCTCTGGTGACTCAGCAGCCTCTGGGCGGTAAAGCGCAGTTCGGCGGCCAGCGATTCGGAGAGATGGAGGTGTGGGCCCTGGAGGCATACGGCGCATCCTATACACTGCAGGAGATCCTGACTGTGAAGTCCGACGATGTGGTGGGCAGGGTGAAGACCTATGAAGCCATTATTAAGGGAGATAATATTCCCGAGCCTGGCATTCCGGAGTCCTTTAAGGTATTGCTGAAGGAGCTGCAGGCCCTTGGGCTGGATGTGAGAGTCCTTCGGGAGGATCATACGGAAGTGGAGATTATGGAGTCCATCGATTACGGCGACACCGATTACCGCTATGAGATGGAGGGAGACCGCAAGTATGACGATTATGACAACGGATCCCTGGGAGAGATGGGTTATCAGGCGCAGGAGTTCGACGATGAGAGCGGAGAACTGGTGAGCACTGACGACGATTTCGATGATGATTATGAGCCGGATGGAGATGAGTTTGACGGCGAAGAGGAATTTTAGCCGCATCCGGGCTTCGGATTATGATGAACTCAGAAAACAGGAGGGAATGTCATTCATGCCAGAAACAAAAAATGAAACAGCCTATCAGCCTATGACATTTGACGCCATAAAGATCGGCCTGGCCTCCCCGGAGAAGATCCGGGAGTGGTCCCACGGAGAGGTGCAGAAGCCGGAGACCATCAATTACAGGACTCTGAAGCCGGAGAGAGACGGTTTGTTCTGTGAGAAGATATTCGGGCCCAGCAAGGACTGGGAGTGTCATTGCGGTAAATACAAAAAGATCCGGTATAAGGGAGTAGTCTGTGACCGCTGCGGTGTTGAGGTGACTAAGGCCAGCGTGAGAAGAGAACGCATGGGCCATATCGAGCTGGCGGCTCCGGTATCCCATATCTGGTATTTTAAGGGAATCCCCAGTCGTATGGGGCTGATCCTGGATTTGTCTCCGAGAGTGTTGGAGAAGGTTTTGTACTTTGCTTCCTATATTGTGCTGGATCCTGCGGATTCCGGTCTGGATTATAAGCAGATCCTGTCCGAGAAGGAATATCAGGATGCCAGAGAGAATTTTGGAAACCGGTTCCGGGTGGGAATGGGCGCCGAGGCCATCAAAGAGCTTTTGGATGCCATCGACCTGGAAACCGAAGCGGCAGAGCTGAAGGCGGGACTGAAGGAGTCCTCCGGCCAGAAGCGTGCCCGCATCATTAAGCGGCTGGAGGTGGTGGAAGCCTTCCGCGAGTCCGGCAACCAGCCCTCATGGATGATCATGGATGTGATCCCGGTGATTCCTCCGGATATTCGTCCTATGGTGCAGCTGGACGGAGGCCGTTTTGCAACCTCTGATCTGAATGATCTTTACAGGAGGATCATCAACAGAAATAATCGTCTGAAGAGACTGCTGGAGCTGGGGGCGCCCGATATCATCGTGCGCAACGAAAAAAGGATGCTTCAGGAGGCTGTGGATGCGCTGATTGACAACGGGAGACGCGGACGTCCTGTCACCGGCCCCGGCAACCGGGCGCTGAAGTCGCTGTCCGACATGCTGAAGGGTAAGTCGGGCCGTTTCCGCCAGAACCTGCTGGGCAAGCGTGTGGACTATTCCGGACGTTCCGTTATCGTGGTTGGGCCGGAGCTGAAGATCTATCAGTGCGGACTTCCCAAGGAAATGGCCATCGAGCTGTTCAAGCCCTTTGTGATGAAGGAGCTGGTGGCCAAGGGGATCAGCCAGAATATCAAAAATGCAAAGAAGCTGGTAGACAAGATGGACACCCAGGTCTGGGATGTGCTGGAGGAGGCGATCAAGGAGCATCCTGTGATGCTGAACCGTGCTCCTACACTGCACAGGCTGGGAATTCAGGCCTTTGAGCCTATTCTGGTGGAGGGCAAGGCTATCAAGCTGCATCCGCTGGTATGTACTGCTTTCAATGCGGACTTTGACGGTGATCAGATGGCCGTTCATCTTCCGCTGTCTGTGGAGGCTCAGGCAGAATGCCGTTTCCTGCTGCTGTCTCCCAACAATCTGTTAAAGCCCTCCGACGGCGGGCCGGTGGCGGTTCCTTCTCAGGATATGGTGTTGGGAATCTACTACCTGACCCAGGAGCGTCCCGGGGCAGTGGGCGAAGGGAAGCACTTCAAGAACGTGAACGAGGCGATTCTTGCTTATGAGAACGGGGCATGCACCCTGCACTCCAGGATCACAGTCCGTGTGACGAAGAAGACACCGGATGGCCAGAGAGTCACAGGCAATGTGGAGTCCACGCTGGGCCGGTTTATCTTCAATGAAATCCTGCCTCAGGATCTGGGCTTCGTGGAAAGAAAGGAGCCGGAGGACTTCCTGAAGCTGGAGGTGGATTTCCATGTGGGCAAGAAGGGCCTGAAACAGATTCTGGAGAAGGTCATCAACACCCACGGAGCATCCAGGACCGCAGAGGTGCTGGACGACGTAAAATCCATCGGGTACAAGTATTCCACCAGGGCGGCCATGACGGTGTCCATTTCCGATATGACCGTGCCGGAAAAGAAGCCGGAAATGCTGGCTCAGGCCCAGGCTACCGTTGACAAGATTTCCGCTAACTTCCGCAGAGGCCTGATTACCGAGGAGGAGCGGTACCGCGCGGTGGTGGAGACCTGGAATGAGACGGATAAGGAGCTGACGGAGGTGCTTCTGGCAGGCCTGGACACCTACAATAATATTTTCATGATGGCCGACTCCGGCGCCCGTGGTTCCAACCAGCAGATCAAACAGCTGGCGGGTATGCGCGGACTGATGGCTGATACCACAGGCCGTACCATCGAGCTGCCTATCAAGTCCAATTTCCGTGAGGGACTGGATGTGCTGGAGTATTTTATGTCTGCCCACGGAGCCCGCAAGGGTCTGTCCGATACGGCGCTGCGTACTGCGGACTCCGGTTACCTGACCAGGCGAATGGTGGATGTATCCCAGGAGCTGAGTATCCGTGAGACCGACTGTGCCGAGGGAAGAAACGAGATTCCCGGCATTGTGGTCAGAGCCTTTATGGACGGTAAGGAGACCATCGAGGGATTGAAGGACAGAATCACAGGAAGATATTCCTGCGAGGATATTTATGATAAAGACGGAAATCTGATTGTAAAGCACAATCACATGATTACACCTGGCCGTGCGGCCAGAATCCTGAGCGTCGGCGTTGATGAAAAGGGAGAGCCTGTGGAGGCAGTGAAGATCCGAACCATTCTTACCTGCCGGTCCCATGTGGGAATCTGCGCAAAGTGCTACGGAGCCAACATGGCTACCGGAGAAGCAGTTCAGGTCGGAGAGGCGGTTGGTATTATCGCCGCTCAGTCCATCGGTGAGCCGGGAACCCAGCTGACCATGAGAACCTTCCACACCGGCGGTGTGGCAGGCGACGATATCACTCAGGGTCTTCCCCGCGTGGAGGAGCTTTTCGAGGCCAGAAAGCCCAAGGGCCTGGCGATCATTGCGGAGTTCG
>CAMWUL010000088.1 GCA_947177445.1 uncultured Lachnospiraceae bacterium
TAACCCACCGTCTAAAGCCAGTGGGATTGCGGTAGCCTTATTTCAAAGGTAATATTTGTAAATCCTGCCCTCTCCATTCCTCTTCCGATTCCCTGCCATACCAGGGTCAGAATTCCTCCTGTCAGGGACGTCAGAAGCACTGCCATGGTCAGTTCAAGTATCGTCCATTTGCTCATCCAGCATCCTCCTGATCCGGTCCGCGTCCTGTCTGGTCAGCTTTCCTGTACTGCACAGAGCAGAAACCATATCTGCCGCATTCCCATGATACCAGAAATCAGTTTCCTCCTGCAGAAGCCTGCGCTTGTATTCCTCCTGGCTCTTTATTGCATAAACATAGGACAGCTTTCCCTTCCGATAAACTCTGGCAAACCCTTTTTCGGAAAGCTTCAGCAGAAATGTAGCCATGGTAGTTCTGGCGTAATCCTTGGAGTATTTTGCCTTCAGGGCAGCGATTAAGTCCGGTACGGAAATATCCTCCCCGGCATCCCATATGGTTTTCATAATCAGCGTCTCACAGGCACTCAGATTCCTGTTTTCATTATAACTGCTCTCTTCCGTCTCTCTCAACAGACATCACACTCCATCACTCTAAAAAATTCCCGCTATATCAGGCAATCAGCACAGATAATGGGTAACCATCTTCCTTTCTTCTATATTACTATTATTATAGAAACATGTCAATGCATGAAACAGAAATAGTCAGATTTGATGGCTGAACGGTAATGATTTGATCACTGTTCCTCCGGCCAGGGCAGATCGGACACCTCAATCTTCTTGTCCCGCAGCATCAACTCCTTCACCGCCTGATCGGCGCTTTTGCCGTCAAACAGCACCTCGTTAACCTGCTGGATAATAGGAAGCTGTACATTATATTTCCGGGCCAGTCCCATAGCCGCCTTTGCAGAATAGACTCCTTCCACCACCATTTTGACTTCCGCCATGGCCTCTTCACAGGTTTTTCCCTGTCCGATCAGAATGCCTGCCCGGCGGTTTCTGGAATGCATGCTGGCGCAGGTCACGATCAGATCCCCGATTCCCGTCAGTCCGCAGAAGGTCTCAAACCTTCCGCCCATGGCGGTGCCCAGTCTGGCAATCTCCGTGATTCCCCTGGTGATCAGCGCCGCTTTCGTGTTATCGCCATAGCCCAGACCGTCCGCAATCCCGGCCGCCAGGGCCACAACATTTTTCAGCGAGCCTCCCAGCTCCATGCCCAGAATATCCGGACTGATATAGACCCGGAACACCTCGTTCATAAACAGATTCTGTATATACTCGGCAGTGGCTCTGCTTCCGGCTCCCACCACAATCGTAGTGGGAAGGCCCCTGCCCACCTCCTCCGCATGGGAAGGTCCCGACATAACAGCCACATCAGCCTGGGGAATCTCCTGCTCGATAATTTCCGAAAGAGTCATCAATGTGGTTTCCTCGATTCCCTTGGCCACATTCAATATTTTCTGGTTATTTTCCACCAGCTCTTTGAGCCTCCTGGCCGTGGACCTGGTATAGGAGCTGGCCACTGCCATCACCAGCAGATCCTTTCCCTGTACGGCCTCCTGCTCCCGGGTGGTGAAAACCGTGTTATCCGGCAGCACAACCCCCGGCAGCATCCGATGCTCATGCTTTTCCTTCAGCATGGAAATCTCATTCTCCAGCGCCGACCATATCGTAATCTCATGTCCGTTTCTGCTCAGCAATACTGCCAGGGCAATCCCCCAGCTTCCTCCTCCGATAATACTGATCCTGGCCATAATCCCTCTTTTCTACAGCTTCTCCCACACCATAAGCCGGCCCCGGCAAATCTGCCTACGCCCCATGATGCTTTACTGCTGATTTTTCTCAGTCTTTTCCTCCACATCCACCTGATTCTTTTTGAATAAATATGTCTTTCTTTCATTACCATGAATCAGGCGCACAATATTCTGACGGTGCTTCCAGTAAGCCATAACGGCAAGGAACAACGCCAGCGCGTACATTTCATACAGCTGTACCTGGGACATACCCGCAAACACCCCCGTCTGGCCGCATATCACCATCAGCACCATAAATCCGGCATAAACCAGCAGGGATCCCAGAGATACCAGATGGGTAGTGAGAAAGGTCCCGAAAAACAGTACCACACCCATAATGATAAAATAGGGGTGAAAGGAAAGAATCATTCCTGCCGTGGCCGCAATTCCCTTTCCTCCCTTAAACCCCATATAAAAGGGATAATTATGCCCCAGAATAGCGCCTGCTCCCGTGTAGAGACAGAGCAGGTATATAATGTCCCCGTGGGACGGCCCAAACACAAGCCTCACGATCCAAACCGCCGCTATGCATTTCAGGCAGTCTCCCGCAAAAACAATGAGTCCTGCCTTCGTTCCCAGCACCCGCAGGGCATTTGTAGTGCCTGAGTTGCCGCTTCCGTACTGCCTGATATCAATTCCGTGAGCCTTTCCATAAAAATATGCCGTCTGAAACAATCCGAACCCGTAGCCAATCAATAATGCGATGATCCTCTCCAACATTTTTGTCTATTTCTCCTTTTCGTTTCTCTCTCTGATGATAAACCGAAGGGGGGTTCCCCGAAACCCGAAGGTCTGCCGGATCTGATTCTCGATATATCTGGTATAGGAAAAATGCATCAGCTCCCTGCTGTTGACAAAGATCACAAAGGTAGGCGGTTTCACGGAAACCTGGGTGATATAGTAAAGCCGCAGGCGCTTTCCCTTGTCGGACGGCGGCTGCTGCAGGGCCACGGCCTCCGCCATGATCTCATTGAGTACGCCGGTAGCCACCCGCATTGCGTGATTTTCGCTGACCATATCAATGGTCTCAAAAAGCTTCGGCAGCCTCTGCCCTGTCTTCGCGGACACAAACAAAATCTCTGCATAGGGCATATAAGAAAGCACATTTCGGATCCGCTCCGTCACGCGGTATATGGTCTTGTCATCCTTTTCCACCGCGTCCCATTTGTTAACTGCAATGATCACCGCTTTTCCCCGGTCATGGGCAATTCCGGCGATCTTGGCGTCCTGTTCCGTGACTCCTTCCATGGCGTCGATGACCAAAACCACGATATCCGCTCTCTCCACGGCGCTGACCGTGCGAAGGATCATGTATTTCTCCAGCTCCTCCTTGACCTTATTCTTCCGCCGCACTCCTGCGGTATCGATCAGCACATACTCCTTTCCGCCCCAGGAAATCTCCGTATCCACCGCATCCCTGGTAGTTCCTGCAATATCGGATACAATCAGCCGTTCTTCCCCCAGCAGCTTGTTGATCAGAGAGGATTTTCCCACGTTGGGCTTTCCCACAATAGCAACCTTGGGCCTCTCATCCTCCTCGTCCTCCTCAGGAAGATCTCCGAAATGAGACGCCACCTCCTCCAGCATTTCCCCAAGCCCAAGCTTATTCACGGCTGAAACTGGAAACGGGTCTCCGATTCCCAAATTATAAAATTCATATACATCCGCCATGTACTTTTCAAAATGATCCACCTTGTTGACCACCAGTACCACCGGCTTGCGGGAACGTCTCAGCATATCCGCCACCTTGGAATCCGCATCCACCAGCCCCTGCTTTACGTCCACAAGAAAAATAATCACATCTGCGGTATCCATGGCAATCTGCGCCTGAGCCCGCATCTGTGACAGGATCACATCGCTGCTGTCAGGCTCGATTCCGCCGGTATCGATCAGGGTAAACGTCCGGTTCAGCCATGTGATGTCCGCATAGATCCGGTCTCTTGTAATACCCGGGGTATCCTTTACAATGGATATATTGGATCCGGCCAAAGCGTTAAACAAAGTAGATTTACCTACATTGGGCCTTCCCACCACCGCCACAATCGGCTTCCTGTTTGCACCTGCCATATTCCGCCTCCTTTCCGCATCCACCATGACGCCGGCTGCACCTTGCCGGAGCGCTTCGGTGGACAATACTGCTGTATACAGCAATATATCACGACAATATCGCATTCAAAAAATCATATCCGCTTGATTTTACAATATTAATGGACACTTGTAAAGCTTTTTCCAGCTCTCCGGTCCGTACATCGTCCAAAAACACATCCTCGCCGCTCCTCAGCATATTCTCCGGCAGCAAAAGACGTCTTCCCAGGTTCTTTCCCTGAAGCTGTGACAGCAGATCCCCTCCGGTGATCAGTCCGGAAACCGTAATACGCTCCCCGAAAAATTCATTTGTAATGGGATATATATGAATACAGATTTGCGGCCAGATTTCCATCACCCGCTCCGCCATTTTCCGAATATAAGGATATGCCAGCAGCCCGGTAGCCATGGACAGCTCATCCGCCTTCCTTTCCAGGACTCTCTCTCCGGTCATGCGCTGTCCCAGGGCATCCTCAAACTCATTCAGCAAAAGTCTCAGCATGCCCACGCCGTTTTCCAGCTGGAGATATCCGTCATACCGCTCCTCCTCCGGAACCTCCTGCCCGGCCAGTATATACCACTCATCGCTGGCATGAACAAAATGACTTCCGAATTTTTCACAGCACTCTTTTTGAAAACCTTCGATCAGTCGAATTACCTCTCCGGCATCCTCCTTTGAAAAAGGCTCCAGAGGGTATAGACCTTCCCGGTATTTCGTCAGCCCCACAGGCACCACGGACAGACTTTCCAGACAGGGGGCATACTTCATCAGCTCCCTGATGCTGAACTCCAGCTCTTGACCGTCATTTAATCCCTTGCAGAGCACGATCTGTCCGTTCATATGGATATCCGCCTCATACAGCAGATCCACCTTTTTTAAGGCCTCCCCTGCAAAACGGTTGTTCAGCATTCTGCATCGAAGCTCCGGATTCATGGTATGAAAGGAAATATTGATTGGAGACAGACGATACCGGCAGATCCTGTCGATATCATGGCCGGACAGATTGGTAAGCGTCACATAATTGCCCTGGAGAAAGGACAGCCTGGCATCATCATCCTTAAAGTACAGAGTATCCCTCATTCCCGGCGGCATCTGATCAATAAAGCAGAATACGCACCGGTTGCTGCAATGGCGATACTCATCCATCAGTCCGTTTTCAAACTCCAGCCCCAGATCCTCGTCATACTCCTTGTCCACCTCCAGAAGCCACTGCTCCCCGTCCGGCTTCTCCACCAGTACTTCGATATAGCTGTCCTGAACCAAAAACTGATAATCAAATATATCCTCAATCCTGGTATTGTCTATCGCCAGGATTCTGTCCCCGGCCTCTATTTCCAATTCCTCGGCAATGCTGCCGGGAAGCACCCTGCTGATCCTGTGTCCTGTTTCCTTCATAAAAACTCCTCTCCGTCACAGTTTTATCATACAAGAAATTTCTTGACGTGTCACTATCATAATGTTATAAATTAATTATAAATTTATTACTGCGGAGGATGCCCATGCCTAATTTACAAGAACTCGAAAATGCCATGCCAGTTGCCCCGCTGAAGCTCATCGCTCTTTCCTCTGCCGGAAAGATGGGCCAAAGAGTCAATGATTATCTGGTGGAATTCCGCAAAAGTATTCATAATGACAAGGTAAAGAGCGACCCGGCATTCCATGGCTACAGTGAGAATAACTACCTGATCAGCGTACAGACGCCCCGCTTTGGCAGCGGCGAAGCAAAGGCTTACCTTGGCGAATCCATCCGCGGCAAGGATCTGTTTATTTTGGTGGATGTGTGCAATCACAGCATCACCTACACCCTGAACGGCTATACCAACCATATGTCTCCTGATGACCATTATCAGGATCTGAAACGCGTTATTGCCGCCTGCAACGGCAAGGCACACCGCATCAATGTCATTATGCCCTTTCTCTATGAGGGACGCCAGCACAAAAGAAACGGCAGGGAATCCTTAGACTGCGCCTATGCGCTCCGGGAACTGCGCGATATGGGGATCAGCAATTTCATTACCTTCGACGCCCACGATCCCAGGGTACAAAATTCCATTCCTCTCAGTGGTTTCGACAATTTTACGCCCCCCTATCAGTTTATCAAGGCACTTCTGCACTCCGAGGACGATTTGATCGTGGATAAAGATCATCTGATTGTTATCAGCCCGGATGAAGGCGCTTTGGATCGTGCCATTTATTTTGCCAGTGTGCTGGGTGTGGATACGGGAATGTTTTATAAGCGCAGAGATTATTCCACTATTATAAACGGAAAAAATCCCATTGTGGCTCATGAATTTTTGGGTGATAATATTGACGGTAAGGATATCATTATTATAGACGATATGATCTCTTCCGGAGGAAGCATGCTGGATACTGCAAGACAGCTTAAGAAAATGAACGCCCGCCGGGTGTTTATCTGCTGTACCTTCGGCCTGTTTACCGACGGCCTGAAGGCCTTTGACGAGGCATATGAAAAGGGAGATTTTGACAAGGTGGTTACCACGGATCTGACCTATCTGCCCCCTCAGCTTTACAGCAAACCATATTTTATCGAAGCAGATATGTGCAAATTCACGGCGTCCCTGATCGATTTCATGAATCATGACGCTTCCCTGGCCAACACCATGGCTACCACGGAGAAGATCCACGACATTCTGGATGCCTACAACAATCGGCTGGAGATAGATTTTTAGGGCCCACAAAAAGGATCGCGGATTCTCTGCTTTTCCGCGATCCTCACCACATCTTCCGGTATTCTCCGGGGCTGACTCCCTCAATCCTTTTAAAAACTCTGCCGAAATACGCCAATTCTCCCACGCCGCATTCCAGCCCGATCTCTTCAATCTTTTTATCCGTAAACCGCAGCATACGCTTGGCATGAGTGATCCTGACCTGCTGCAGATACGCCGTAAACGTGACGCCGTACTGCTCCTTAAACAGCCTTGCCAGGTAATGCTTGTTAATAAAAAACAATTCCGCCGCCGATTCCAGCGTAATCCGCTGGCGATAATTTTCATCCAGAAAGCTTTTTATCTGCCGGATGTCTCTTTTCCGGGCATAACCGTCCCGATGCTCTCCCGGATGCCAGGACTCTTCCATCAGACAGGTCAGGAGCATACTCAACTTTTCGTTGATTCTCATATCCCGGATATAATCATCCGAAGAGGCTGTCGCATATAGCTCCCAAAGCAGCTTACTGTACACTTCCGCAGATTCCGGATGGATTACCGGTCTTCCTCCCCGTTCCCGGTATTTTTCATATATGGACGGCATGCTGGAACCGTAAAAATGACACCACCGCAGGGTCCACAGCTCATCTCTCTCTTTACCCGTGCTGTGGGAATAGGGCTTTCTGCAATCGATAAAAACCACATCTCCCTGTTCCAGGAAATAGGCCTGTTCTTCATACAGCAGCTTCCCTCTTCCCTCCAGAACCAAAAAGCACAGGCAGGAATACAGCTTCTCCCTTCGGTTCACATGGGGCGCCGCTGCCGTCAGAATGCCTGCCTCCTGCAGATAAAGTAGATTGGCCTTTGCAAAGGAAGACGGGGTATACAGTATCCTGTCAGAACGCACAGAGACGGAAGGCATAAACCACTCTTCATTTTGATTGCCGGTCATTCTCCTCCCCCTTCCCCCCACGTAGTATTCTTTATCTTTCAGCCCGCGTGGGGTTGGCAAGAAAATCCTGGTAAGTCAGACGGATCCCGTCTTCCAGCTCCGTCTTGTAGGTCCAGCCCAGCTTTGCGGCCTTACTTACATCCAAAAGCTTCCGGGGCGTGCCGTTGGGCTTGTCCGTATCCCAGCGGATTTCACCGGTATAGCCCACTACCCTTGCCGTCAGCTCTGTCAGCTCCCTGATAGACAATTCCTTTCCGGTACCGGCATTGACTGTCTCATCTCCGCTGTAATGATTCATCAAAAACACACACAGCTGAGCCAAATCATCCACATAAAGGAATTCTCTAAGAGGACTGCCGTCTCCCCAGCAGGTCACGAAGGGCGCGCCTGCTTCCTTGGCCTCATGAAAGCGGCGGATCAGCGCCGGAAGCACATGGCTGTGGGTGGGATGATAGTTATCATTGGGTCCATACAGATTTGTGGGCATAACGGAAATATAATCCGTCCCGTACTGTTTATTCAAATACTCGCAGTATTTCAGTCCGGAAATCTTTGCCAGCGCATAAGCCTCATTGGTTTTTTCCAGCTCGGAGGTCAAAAGGCAGCTCTCGGGCATGGGCTGGGGCGCCATGCGGGGATAAATGCAGGAGGAGCCCAGAAACTCCAGCTTTTTACAGCCATTTTTCCAGGCGGAATGGATCACATTCATTTCCAGGATCATATTGTCGTACATAAAATCCGCCAAGGCCTCCGAATTGGCTGTAATTCCACCCACCTTGGCCGCTGCCAGAAACACATATTCAGGCCGCTCGTCCCGGAAAAAGTCCTCCACCTCCTGCTGTCTGCAAAGATCCAGCTGGCTGTGGGTGCGGGTGATAATATTGGTATATCCCTGGCGTTCCAGCTCCCGGACAATAGCGGAGCCTACCATGCCCCGATGTCCCGCCACATAAATTTTATCTTCCTTCTGCATCATATACTGTGATTCCCCCATTCTCCGGCTTTCAACAATACCCTGCTCATTTCACTCTCATTTGATATTCAGCGCATGGATCCGCGCTTTCTCGGCCTTTGCCAGGCTGCGGTCATGCTCTGCCATAATGCGCACCAGCTCCTCATAGCTGGTCTTCTGAGGATTCCACCCCAGAACCGTTCTGGCCTTTGTGGGGTCTCCCCAAAGGTTGTCCACATCCGTGGGACGAAGCCAGGCAGGATTAACGCATACAAGCATTTTTCCTGTGTCCGCGTCGTACCCTTTTTCCTCCACACCGCTTCCCTCCCAACGAATGACTATGCCATTGGCAGCAAAAGCCTTTTCGGCAAAATCCCGGACCGTATGCTGTACCCCTGTGGCAATGACAAAGTCCTCCGGCTGATTCTGCTGCAAAATCAGCCACATACATTCCACGTAATCCTTTGCATAGCCCCAGTCCCGAAGGGAATCCAGATTCCCCAGCTCCAGATGATCCTGCAGACCCTCCGCAATGCGCCCGGCGGCCAATGTGATTTTTCGAGTCACAAAATTCTCCCCCCGGCGTTCGGATTCATGATTAAACAAAATTCCGTTCACGGCAAACATTCCGTAAGCCTCCCGGTATTCTCTGGTGATCCAAAAGCCATACTGCTTTGCCACCGCATAGGGTGAGTAGGGATGAAAAGGCGTGGTCTCCTTCTGCGGGCTCTCCTCCACCTTTCCGTAAAGCTCAGAGGTAGATGCCTGATAGATTTTGGTCTTCTCAGTCAGTCCCAAAATGCGGACAGCCTCCAAAATCCTGAGCACCCCCAGGGCATCCACATCTCCGGAGTATTCCGGCGCGTCGAAAGACACCTGAACATGGCTCTGCGCAGCAAGGTTATAGATCTCATCCGGCTGAATCAGCTGAACGATCCGGATCAGGGAACTGGAGTCCGACAGGTCGCCGTCGTGAAGCGTAACCGCATTCTCGGCTATCAGGTGATCGATACGGCCCGTATTGGAAATGGATGCCCTCCTGACGATTCCGTGAACCTCATATCCCTTCTCCAGCAGAAATTCCGCCAGATAAGAACCGTCCTGCCCGGTGATTCCGGTAATTAAAGCTTTTTTCATAATTTATTCCTTTCTGCCTGTCCCGTCAGCACTTTCTGATTGTAGTCATCATCATATTTCTGTTTATCCTGGACACTGATATCCCTGCCCAGCTGGACCTCTATCATCTGCAGCTCCGTGCAGGCGGCCACTGTGTGCCGGCGGCCTGCGGCCATGGTAATCACATCTCCCACTCCCACATCCCGCTCTTCACCGTCCACCCTGGTATGCCCGGTTCCCTTTATTACCACCCACACCTCATCACGATTTCTGTGGCTGTGGTAATTCATTCTGTGCCCCGGATTGAGAGTCACTTTTATAGTCAGACTCTCCTCCCCCGCATCCAGCACTCGAAAGCTTCCCCAGGATTTCTCGGCAAACATAATCTGCTGATCGATTTTATCCACATATGGCTTGATATAGCTGGACTGCTCCTTGTCCGATACCAGGATGCCTTCCGGGCTGGCGGAGATCACCACATCCTGCATTCCCATGGCCAGAATCGGCACATCCAGCTCATTAATCACATGGACATTTCTGCAGTTCTCATTCAGAATAGCCTCTCCGATGCTGTTTTCCTCCATGGCCTCGGTAAAGGTATTCCAGGTGCCCAGGTCCTTCCATTGCCCCTCAAACCGCATGACCTGAAGCTTTTTTTCCTTCTCGGCCACCGCATAGTCGAAGCTGATCTTTTCCAGATCCGCATAATGCTCAAATAAATACCTGTAATCGGAGCTGCCTGCCACATCACGAGCCTTTTGCAGCATATACTTCAGCTTATAGGCAAAAACACCTGCGTTCCACAGCGCTCCCCGGGCTATGAACTCTTCCGCCTCACGCTTCCCGGGCTTTTCCCGAAACGCGCACACACTGCTGACCGGAAGCCTGTCCCCGGGAATAATGTATCCATATTTTTCGGAAGGATACGTGGGCTCCATCCCCATCAGCACCAGGTTGGCTTCCTCCTTCCCGGCCTGCCTGTCCAGGGCTTTCAGCGCCTCAAAATAGTCTGCTTCCACGTAAGGATCCACGGGGCAGACCACCACCGTCTCCTCCGGATCAATTCCCTGTACATCCGCAAGATATGCGCAGGCCAGCGCTATTGCCGGAAAGGTGTCCCTGCGGCAGGGCTCCACAGAAATCCCTGTCTCTTCCCCCAGCTGGTTGTGGATCACGGACACCTGCGACTTGCTGGTGGCGATGGTCACCCGGGCTCCTGGATCAGCGCTGCGAATCTGGCGGTGCACACGCTGTACCATGGATTCTCGGGAGCCGTCCGGCGCCCGGAATATTTTGATAAACTGTTTTGAACGGATATCATTTGACAACGGCCAGAGACGCTTGCCCGACCCTCCGGATAATAATATGATATTCAAGCTTACACCTCCGTGTCCGACACTTTTCAAATAAATTCTACCTCAAAACAGCAAAAATATAATCGGCAATTCCAGACTTCAGTTTATACAATATTGACTTTAATCCTGCTGTTTCTGCCTGGCTCCGTCAGAATCCTGTTTCAGCTCTTCTAAAGCCTCCGTATATTTTCTGGAGGTCATTCCCGGATTGGAGCGTATCATGGATCTCTGGAAAAAGTCCTTCAGACTCCGCTGATAATCCCTCTTTTCCATGCTGACCACATATCTGGTCCTCAGCTCCAGAAGCTCCTCCTTCATGCTCTCCATATAGCCGCCGGATTTGGCCTGGGCCATATTCTTAAGGCTTTCCAGACGGTTATCGATGCCGGATTTTAAATCCACCATACGTGTTGCCATGCCTTCTGTCAAAGCATCCTTGCAGGCCGCCACACCTTCCGCCACGGCATTGCGGTACGCCGCAACGCTTTCCGTCACGGCATCCTTATACGCAGCCACCTCTTCCTCCGCCATGGCTATGATTACATCCAGCCTTCGCTGGATCTTCACCATATCCTCTTTGGCCTGTTCCATCCGAACCAGTATATCCCGCAGATTAATAGCCGCCTTAAAGGACAGCGCGAAGTCGGCAAAAATACCTGCCGTCAGCACAAAGGTCACGGCTGTCAACACCGGCCCCGGAATGGATAAAACCAATCTCTCCACAGGCACATGTACAAATTCTGTCATCAATATTGTAAGGAATCCCCAGGCCAGCGATGAACCCAGGCAGATATGACCCTGAAAGTTAAACTTATTTTGGGAATAATCCCAGTACCGGACCTTAAACAACGCCTCCATGGTGACCCCGGTCACATATTCCAGTATCGTGGCGCCAATGCATCCCGCCACATAGGTCATAATAAGGCTGTCCTGAAAGGGCATGGATACCACCAGCATCATAATCGCACCGCTGCCATATATGGGCAGGAAGGGCCCCCGCATGAAACCTCTGTTAGTCAATTTTCCGGATTTTATGGAAACATAAGCCGATTCAAAGCACCACCCGATAAAGCAGTAGAAATAAAAGAAAAAAAGCCACTGTGTAATAGTATAAGAGTACATGCCCATCCCCCTGCCCGTATCAATTTACATTCGTTCATATCCACCTGAATTTACCTGTATATGTCCGCCTCTGCAGACAGCCTGCCTTTCCTGGTCTCTCTGGCCTCTCCCCTCAGCGAAAATTTACCAAAGCCGCGCACACTCACGGCTTCGCCGGCCTGCAGACAGCGGGAATTATTTTCACAGAGTCTGCCGCCTATATAGACCCTTCCACCGCGAAAAAGCTCCAGGCTCTTTTCCCTGGACAGGTTATATATCCTGGCAATCACCGCATCCGCCCGCAGGGACGGCACCTGAATGCTTATCGTCTCCGGCTCCTCCCTTGGAATATCCCCCAGATTCTCCGTAAGCATACAGCTTACGCGGGTATGCCGGACCTGCTCCAGATTTTCACAGATAAATTCCGCAATGGATTCCACGCAAAAAAGGTAGGCCTCTTTCTCTCCTACCCTGATATCGCCCAGTGTGCTCCTGTCTATGCCCAAATTCATCAAAGCACCCAGGAAATCACGATGGGACAGCTGATCCGCAAACTTCTGCAAAAGCGGTCTGATATGAACACATACAATAGGAAAGGGCGTCTCATATCCCAATTCCCGGGGATCGCCAAATCGAAGAAGCTTTCTGTCTGCGTCCTGACTTCCACCCTCCAGAGCGGGACCCGCATACCGAAGCTTTTTCTCCTCCTGCCAGAAAAGCTCCTGCTCACTCAATCCCAGAAAACCCGTAAAGGTAAATATCCCCTGAGAATACGACCTCTCTGCCAGGTCGTGGAATCTGTTTTTGATCTGTTGTATTTCTTTTTCGTTTTCCTGTGCCATAACTCTACATGAAGCTGATTACTTCCTCCTTGGGCGCTCTGGTCTTTTCTACGCTGACCGCCTGAAGCGTCAGACCCGCGCCTCCCTGTTCCCGGGAAGCTCCCGCCAAAACCGAGGCCGTCACCTTGATCCATTCTCTCTGCCTCAAAGCGCCTGCGCCTGAAAACTCACAGGGATACCCCAGAAACGCCATGTCGTCTGCACAGCAGGTCATAGCCAGACGCCCGGGAACAAAGTAGTCCTTCGGGAATTCATCCGGCTTCAGCACCATAGCCACAAACCTGATCTTTTTTCCCAAATAGCGCTCAGGATGATCCATGCTGTCCAGGTACCAGATCCCATAGCTCTGGTCATCCAGCGATATGAGCTCCTTCGTCAGATCGTAGGGCAGATCCTCCTCGAAAATTTCATTGATTTCACCGTTGGCATCCTCAAAAATCACATCCGCAGAGGAATTCACGGCCTTTACATTACGCTTATAAACATTCAGCTGATCCCTCACTGTATCACAGCGATTAAAAATAATCATCTCGGACTTGCGGATCATTTCTGCCAAAAGCGAGCGCATATTGGTATAGTACATGGGAAATGTAGAGCCGTCAATGGTAGTGATCTGCTGTTCGATCTTCCAATACCAGGGCAGCTTCATATTTTTATAATTCCACATTCCGTTAAATTCAATAATGATCCGCTCGGGCTTATGCTTTTTTTCCAGACCGGTCAGATATTCCGGATTGAAATCTTCCTCATTCTCAATATGCTCTATCTGCGTCCGGCTTTTTTCAAGAAGCTGACTGTCATATTCCCTCTCCCCTTCTTCACAGAGGATCAAAAGCGTCTTTCCCTTCACCTGAAAATAGGGTTGAGCCAAAGTAAAGCATATAAACTCTGTCTTTCCACTCTCCAGGAAACCATTGATCATATATACGGGTTTCATCCTAACCTCCCTACCGGAAAAGCTCCTCCAGCATATTCTCCTTCAGTTCCGAGCCGATGACGCAGAATTTACCGGTCACTTCCGGCTTTCCGGTCCTGATATCGTGCTCTTCCGGCACATAATCAAAATATATCCATGTGCCGTCCTGGGCGGGAACCATTCCCTTTGCCCGAAGGATCACGCCATATTCGCCGCCGTCCAGAGCCTTCAGGATATTCTCTACCTTCTCCTTTGTAAACAGGGCGGGTGTCTCCTTGCCCCAGCTGGTAAACACTTCGTCTGCGTGGTGGTGGTGATGGTGGTCATGATGATGGCCGCAGCTGCACTCCCCGCCCTCATGGTGGTGATGATCATGCGCCTCCTCATGCTCATGGTGATGGCCATGCTCCTCCTCATGCTCATGGTGATGG